>CAXMOB010000073.1:0-24655 GCA_964194815.1 Vicinamibacteria bacterium
GTCATTTCACCACGAAGGATCGCTTCGATGTTGTTGCGACTCGAAAGCAATGAGGAATCAATATCGAGGTCTGTTGCAATCTTGTTCTTCGCCTTGATCACGCGATCGACCTTTTCCTCATAGGCCGGATCTTTCTTGCTGCGAATAGCTTTAGGTTTCTGTGGATAATCCTCAGGCTTAATTTTTTTCACGCGGTTGGTGGCTGCAATAAAGCGATTCACACGGCTGCTGCGATAGTGCTTCGGCAACTGTGGAACTTCTTTATCAAGAATCGCTTGAACCCACTCGATAAGAGCTTTGTTACCGCAAACCATGAACACTGGACGATCCCAAGAACAGGCTTCGTCTTCACGCCACTGCCAGATCTCGCGTAAAATCGCAAGTCCTTGTGGTGAAAGCTTTCCGCTCCCTTTGATTCTCCATGGATCTACCTTATCGTGATTTCTTTCCGTGGCACGACGCTGAGCATCTTTGCAACTTTCCAGAAACCATTCATAACGATCGGTTTCTTCAAGTTTGGTCAGCAACAAGTCCGCCAATGGCTTGAGGTACACCACATCATTGAGGGCATACTCCACCATCGTTGGAGTCAGTGGACGAATCGACCAATCGGCTTTTTGCGAACCCTTATCGAGCTCAACTCCGAGGTAGTCTTCGACCAAATTGGCATAGCCAAATCGCTTAGCTCCCACAAGACGAGACGCAATCTGAGTATCAAAAATTAACTGTGGCACCATGTCCCACGCCTTACGCATGAGGGTCATGTCATAGTCTGCTCCATGCATCCAAATCTGGCTCTTCGCAAGGCTCTCTTGCAAAGGTGCCATGTCGTCACACGCCAATGGGTCGATCAACTTGTGTTGCTCACCATCGGTGTATTGGATAAGGCATAAGCGATCACCATAACGGTGTAAACTATCTGCCTCGAGGTCCATCCCGCAAAATTCAGGGGCTAAGCCACCGAGGTAAGATTCTAGATCGTTTTTATTTTCAATCATTGAGTAAAAAAATTAAATTAACGTAGGCCACGCATGAGAAATTCGGCATTGTTCTGAGTGCCTTCAAGTTGTTTTAACATCACTTCAACAGCTTCACCTACTGGTAATGCAGCAAGGTGACGACGCACTTCGATGACCTTGTTCATCTCTTCAGGATGGTAGAGTCGATCATCATTGCGTGTGCCACTCTGTGGAATATGAATGGCTGGGTAGATACGACGCTCTGCGAGCTCTCGGTCGAGACGGATCTCCATGTTACCTGTGCCCTTGAATTCTTCAAAGATCACTTCGTCCATACGAGATTCGGTTTCGATCAATGCCGTTGCCAAAATGGTCAACGAGCCGCCTTCTTCAACATTTCGTGCTGTGCCAAAGAACTTACGGCTCTTCTGCATCGCATTTTGGTTAAGTCCACCAGAACCAATCGGCCCACCGGATTGGGCGTTGTTATGACCACGTGCAAGACGGGTCAATGAGTCGAGAAGAATGACCACATCCTTCTTCTGCTCAACCAAACGCTTAGCACGCTCGACCACAAGATCGGCCACTTGAGCGTGACGTAGTGCTGGCTCATCAAAGGTAGAAGCGAAAACATCCGCATCCACTGTCTCTTCAAAATCTGTAACTTCCTCAGGACGCTCATCGAGTAGCATCACAATAAGGTGAACCTCTGGGTGATTCGCGGCGATCGACTTCGCAATCTGCTTGAGAAGGATCGTCTTACCACCGCGTGGTGGAGCTACGATCAATCCGCGTTGCCCTTTTCCAAGTGGTGCTACCAAATCAACGATTCGCACCGCTTTGCCACCTTCAATCCCGTTGTCGAGAATGAGGCGCTCTTCAGGGAACAATGGAGTCAATTTTTCAAATGGTTTACCTGGATCAAACTCGTCTGCTGGAACATCTTCCACTGTGATCACTTCTGACGCAGAAAGATACTTGTCGCGCGGTCGAGGTGCTCGGATTTTCACCATCACCTTGTTGCCTGGTTTGAGGCCAAAGCGTTTGATAAATTCACCACCAACATACATGTCATCCTGCGATGTCTTGAACGAACGCTTCGGATCGCGCAACATGCCGTAGTTTTCCTTAGCTTGCTCCAACACTCCGTATCCAGAAATCTCACATCCTTCTTTTCCGTAGAAAGTCAAAATGTCGAACACCAACTGAGCTTTCGTCGAGTTGGCCTGGATTCTTACCGGTAGGGCTTCTAAAATTGTGTAAAGTTCAGCGAGCGGAAGTTCACGAAGCTTATTGATATCAACCTTCGCAGGGATGTCATAGCTTGGCTTTTCTGGCTCAGGTGCTGCTTGCTCTACCACTGGCTGGGCTTCTTCAGTGGGTGACGCAGGTGCATCGGCCTCTGCTGTGGCCTCAGTGACTTTCTCAGTCTCAGTGGTGGGATTCTTCTCTGCGGATGCGTCAGGCTGCTTGGCCTTCTCAAAATCCGCGTTCATGTCGTCTATAGATGTTTCTTCGTTCATTATATGTATCTGATTCAAGAAGCGTTGAATCTGTGATCTCAACACTTCCGGTGGCCCCTCATTCCAAAACACGACGTCTCCTCGATGAATTTTATCCTCGATAGGAAGTTGTGCCTCAAGAATGGCAGAAACCGTTGCGTCATCGAACCCGTTGCGTTGCTTTAGTCTTAAAATCTGAGTGGCTCGCGAAACGGCAACTACCAAATTTAACTCCTGACCAAAGTGAAATTCCCCCTCAAAGAGTAAAGGAACATCAGCTAAGAACAATGTCGCTGCAGGATTCTGCTTTGCTTCCGACAACAATGCAAGACATTCTTTTCGTGCCAGCGGATGCACCAATTGCTCCAGCTCTTGCTTAACCTTAGCGTTATCAAACACTAAGCCTCTCATATAGTCGCGGTTCAGTGCTCCGTCACGTACCGCTTCAGGTCCAAATTTCTGCTCAATCTGCCCCAGCAGCTCCACGGAACGGTAAAGTTCTTTCACACAGGCGTCCGCATCAAAAATCACCGCTCCAGGGCAAAGTTCCCGAATCATCGCACTCGCCGTCGACTTGCCGGTAGCAATCCCGCCAGTTAGTCCCATCACTCGAAGCGTTTCCATGGCTCAAACTAGAAAAACACAAGCTGACTGGCAATAGAGAAATCCGTCAGAATTACAGGTTTAGTTACCACGGAACAAACGGATGGTTCGGAAAGCAGATAACCCTTTCGGGCAGAAACCCTCTATCAACAATCACATAGCACCAGAACGAAACTCATCGAACGTAGCTTCCAAGCGAACATGGATGCTGACGAACTCGATAAACAACTCGATGCCTACCGCTGGCTCCAACGCACTGGCTATCACCTCCACCGTGCACTTTTCTATCTTTTCGACCCTCTCCATAATCACCAATAATATTAGGCACCGCTAGGGCTCATCGTTTTTTATTGCCATACCTATACCACCTCCCTAGTCTATTAAGCAAAGTTAATCTAACATGTAGATCGACAACAACAACAACACATCATGATGAGTGAAATGTATTACATCACACCTATAGCAGGGGTCGTCGGCCTCGGTATTGCCGGGGCAATTCTAGTCTCGATTGTCAAACGTGACGGAGGCGACGGCAAGGTCGCTGAAATTGCCGATAAGATCCACCGTGGAGCCATGATTTTCATGAAGCGAGAATTCTTCCTCATCTCTTTGTTTGCCATAGCCATCGCTACGGCCTTATTCTTTTTTCAGGATCCTGATTATGGAAAATACCAATCTGGAGCCTTTCTGTTTGGCTGCCTCTCGTCTTCCGTAGCTGGCTTCATCGGGATGTATACCGCCACTAAAGCTAACGTTCGAACAACCCTTGCTGCAAAAAATGAAGGAGCTGCCGCAGCCCTTAACGTCGCCTTCTTCGGAGGGGCGGTGATGGGACTAACCGTCGCCTCGATGGGACTCATCGGACTAGGAACACTATTTTACTTCTTCGTTGAAGGTGATCACGTGGCTGAGATCATGGAAGGCTTCGCCATGGGAGCCTCACTCGTCGCTCTATTCTACCGTGTCGGTGGAGGTATCTTCACCAAGGCTGCCGACGTCGGAGCAGATCTGGTCGGCAAACTCGAAGCTGGAATCCCAGAAGACGATCCGCGTAACCCAGGTGTGATTGCCGATAATGTGGGCGACAACGTAGGCGATGTCGCCGGAATGGGATCAGATATTTTCGAATCCTACTGTGGTGCTCAGATTGCCACTATCGCCATTGCTGGTGTAGCTGCCGCTAATGTCACCGGAGCTGGTCAAAATTTACTCGATAAAGTGGGAGCCAATGCTGAACAGTTCACCCAACTCATGTTCTTGCCTCTCGCCCTCACTACAGTGGGCCTTGTTTGCTCAATACTAGGCATTCTTCTGGTAAAACTGATGTCTTCTAGAGATCCAGCCTCCGCTCTTCGTATCGGAACAATCGGCTCTGCGGTGATTTATATCGGCGCTGCCTTCGGAGTCTGCAGCTTCTTTGGATTCAATAATAATCCAGCAATCGCGGTACTCGTCGGTGCTGTATCTGGCATCATCATTGGCCTCGTCACCGAATACTACACAGGTGGCAAACCTGTGCGTCACATTGCTGAGCAAGGTAAAACGGGTGTCGCCACGGTGATGATCGCGGGCCTCTCTATCGGCTTAGCATCTGTCGCTATTCCACTCATCACACTTGCTGCCACTATTCTCATCTCCTTCAGTGTGGCAGGACTCTATGGAGTAGGACTGGCCGCAGTAGGAATGCTAGGAACTGTGGGAATCACCATGGCCATTGACGCCTACGGCCCAGTGGCTGACAACGCGGGTGGTATTGCGGAGATGGCTCAGATGGGCGACGAAACTCGTAAGATCACAGATGGTCTTGACGCGGTCGGAAACACTACTGCCGCTATCGGAAAAGGCTTTGCCATCGGTGCAGCCGCACTTGCAGCGCTCGCTCTTATCACTGCCTTCATTCAAAAAACTGGAGTCACAAACTTCGACCTCACTAACGATCGCGTGCTTGCCACCTTCTTCGCTGGTCTCTTCATCGGCGGTGTCGTGCCCTTCCTCAATGGCGCTATCACCATGAACGCTGTGGGAGCCGCTGCATTTGAAATGATCCATGAGATTCGCCGCCAATTTAGAGAAATCCCAGGACTTCTCGAAGGCAAAGCAGAACCCGAGACCGATAAGTGTATCGACATCGCCACTGCCGCTGCCACTAAACGCATGATCATGCCAGCCTTGTTAGCGGTCGGCACGCCACTTGTTGTCGGCTTTGGTTTCAACACCATCGGTCTTAGTGGAACGATCGCTCTCACTGGCACCTTAATCGGAGCTTTGTTAGGATGTGTCCTGATGGCCCTCATGATGTCGAATGCTGGTGGAGCTTGGGACAATGCTAAGAAGTATGTCGAAGAAGGCAACCTCGGTGGCAAAGGCTCAGACGTCCACAATGCCTGTGTTGTTGGCGACACCGTTGGCGACCCGTTCAAGGACACCTCTGGCCCATCAATGAACATCATCATCAACGTCATGGCCATCGTCTCCCTCGTCATCGCCGGCCTGCTGTAAACAGCTGAATCTACCTACTCTTACTCGCCTCTCTATACTGAGGGGCGGGTATTTTTTTGCCAAAATAACAGAGCCAAACCCCTAGTAGGTAGGCGGTGACCTCCGAGCACCGCGGCTGAGTGATCCTCATCATTTTAACCACATGCCTAAGCCTAGTGGACTTCCTATCCCTTCACTCATTCTATCCCACGCGGTCCTCGGAGATCACCGCCTACCTAGATCCTACGGGAGTGTTCAGTCGGACTTTTTGCTCAGCGAAACACACCCCCTACAAGCCAGCCTCGTGATTTTTGATCACCCGCAGGAACATATCGAGATACTTTTCTGCCTTTACTTGACCCACCCCTTTGATCCGCATTGCGTGTTCCTCATTACCTGGACGCAGGCGAGTAAAATGCTCTAAAGTCTTATTCGCGAAAACCACGTAGCCCGGGACATTATCACGTTTCGCTATCGAGTCACGCACGTCCTTCAGCTTTTGATAAAGGTTGGTGTCGAATCCCATATCATCTAATTCCACGGCTCCATCTTTGGTGCCGGAACTCGCCTTATCTTCTGGCCAAGAAATCATGTAGTTGGTATCCCCTTTCATCGCTTTCTCACCTCTTGCCGTGAGCGTGAGCAATGGGTATTCCTTCTTTTGAATACACACCAAACCACCTTCTAACAAACTGCGGAACAATCCATTAATGAATGCCGTCCCTTGATCCTTGAGAATCCCATATGTGGTCAGCTGCTCTAAACGACAACGCAAGACATCTTGAGATTTACTCCCAGATAACATCTGCACCACGCGACCTCGACCAAATATCCCCTCCCAGCCATTAGCCGTCTTCTTGCTCATCCGAGCCACCCCACTCAGGGCTTTACGAATGATTAAATGCTCGGACTCCGTGGGCTTACGGCGGGTGCTAGATTCAGCACCTACACAGATGTCACAACTACCACAAGTATGTGCATTGGGCTCACCAAAGTATTCTAAAATCCATTGCTGACGACAAATCTTTGAATAGGCGAGATCAACCATGCCATTCAATTTATCTCTATCGCGTTGCTCTTTCTCTTCCAGTGCCTTGCGGTCGATCTGTAACTGGCTGGTCATCACCTCAGGCTTGAGCAAACGCGTTCCCTTGGTGCGTGTGCCCTGCACGTCGAAACGTTCGATGTAGCCGGCTTTGACCAAGGCGTAGAGAGCTGAGCCCACCGCCATACCATTTTTAACCGCCGCTCCTATCTTGATTTGATCCATCGTCTGATGAATCTCAAATTCCTTATCGGCTTGGTTTTGTAAATACTGGTAAATCGCAGCAATCGTAGCGTAGTTAGGATTGGTTCCTTCAATGAAAAATTCCTGGGTTCTGGTGTCGGCGTAGTTGAATAGCATCTCGCACACTGCACTTTCGCCATCACGTCCCGCTCTGCCAGCCTCCTGGTAATAGGCCTCGACACTTCCTGGTATTTCAAAATGCACCACAAAGCGCACGTCTGATCGGTCAATCCCCATACCAAAGGCATTGGTCGCCACTGCCACATCGGCTTTCTTCGAAATAAAATCGTTCTGCGTGCGGTTACGTTCGCCATCACTCATGCCACCGTGATAGGCAACACAGGATACATTCATTTCGTGAAGATGTTCTGCCACTTCTTCCACTCGCTTACGGGTTGCACAATAGATGATCCCCGTTTTGTGCTCCAACACCACTTTCTTGATCCGCGCATACTTCTGTTTCACCTTTTCCACTGGCGTGATCGCCAGTGACAAGTTAGGACGAGAGAATCCACTGATCATCTCGAATGGCTTGGCCAGCCTGAGCACCTCAAGGATATCCTTGCGCACCACTGGAGTCGCGGTAGCCGTCAATGCTATGCACTGAGGTTTCCCCAGTGCTTCCAAAGCTTTACCAAGCTTCATGTAGTCGGGACGAAAATCATGTCCCCATTGGCTTAAACAGTGAGCTTCATCAACCGCGAAGAGCGAGATTTCAACGTCCTCCAATGCACGCATAAAGCTCGAAGATTTGAAGCGCTCAGGAGCAACGTAAACCAGCTTGTAATCGCCGCGACGCATCGCTTGAATACGCTGTTGTTGTTCGTCAGGTGAAAGAGTCGAGTTAATGACCGTAGCGGCCACGCCTTTGTCGACCAAGGCATCGACCTGATCTTTCATCAAGGCAATCAAGGGGCTCACCACAATAGTCACCCCTCTGAGGCATAGAGCAGGTAATTGGTAACAGAGCGACTTACCCCCACCCGTCGGCATGACCACTAGACCATCGCGTCCGCTAAGGATGTTGTCCACTACTTCCGCCTGCCCATCCAGAAAGTCATCGAAGCCAAAATGCTCCTTCAGGGCCTCCTTCGGCTGCTTAATGACTTTGCCTTCTTGAATCATAATCGTTTAACCTAGTAATGTGCTACGTGAATAGAGAGCCACCACTGGTATGCCGCGTGCTTCGATTGCCTGACGGCCTCCTTCTTCGCGGTCTACCAAAACGAGAGCGAACTTTACAGTGCCGCCTTCAGCCTCGATGGCGTCGATCGCTTGGATTGTAGAGCCACCAGTTGTGATCACGTCATCAACTACAACCACGTTGTCGCCTGACTTAAAGTTTCCTTCGATACGTTTACCACGACCATGTCCCTTAGGCTCTTTACGCACGGTAAATGGCTGAATCATTTCATCTGGCGTTTCCTGAGCTGAAGCCATCCCCACAGAAAGTGAGATTGGATCCGCACCCATCGTCATGCCACCGATGCATTGGATATCGAGTCCTTCAGCTTGGATGCGCTCACGCACAGCCTTCCAACCGACAGATCCAACGAGTGCTGCACCTTGTGAATGCATCGCAGTAACGCGACAGTCGATGTATAGGTCTGAGGTCTTACCAGAAGCGAGGGTGAACTCTCCCGTTCTGACAGACTTCTCAAGAAGTAAACTACGTAGTTGGCTGGCTTTTTCAGACATGCGAGTAGCGTAATCAAATGAACAGCTATGTCAACATTTTGGCATAGCTTTTCACCAAGTAAAAATAGCTTACGCTGCCCCTTCGTCGACCAGTTCATTGAGTTCGTCTTCACTCATCTTACGGAATCTGACTTGGCCGACCTTGTGCTCACCGACGGAAAGAATAGAAAGTTCAAATCCACGCACGTGAACGACTTCGTCAGCTTCCGGAAACCGTTCAAGCTTCTGCGTGATGTAACCACCAACAGTGGTCACATCTCCACCGTGCAGGTCGAGTTCTGGGACATAATCTTCAAGTAAATTCAAGGTCATACTGCCATCAACCACAAATTCCGCTTCGCTCAGACGAGTGAATTGCTCATCTTCGTCATCGAATTCATCCTGGATATCCCCCACTAATTCTTCGATTACGTTATCGAGGAACACCAATCCAGCAGGATCACCGAATTCGTTCACCACCATCGCAAGGTGTTCATGCTCTTTCTGGAAAAACTTAAGCAACACATCAAGTGGCATCGTTTCCGGCACCGCTTGAATTTCACGCTGAATACCAGTCAGGCTCTTATCTTCTTTTCCAATAAGAGTCAGAATATCTTTAATGTGTATCAGGCCCACCGTGTTATCGAGGTGCCCTTTCACCAATGGAAAGCGGGTGTGCTTAGTCTCACTTGCTATTTTAAGGTTCTCCTCGAATGGCAAGTTCACATCCAGCATGACCACATGGCTGCGCGGAGTCATCACATCTTTAACATAGATGTCATTGAGCTCTAGAGCATTGATCAAGATTTCGCGTTCGGTATCGGTCACCTCTTGTTGATCACCTGACTCAGATACCAAGAGGGCAAGTTCTTCAGAAGAATGCACGTGCTCACCTTCTCTCACCGGTGCAACTCTGAAAATGTGCTTCAAGCACCAATTAGCAGACCCATTCAAGAGAGGTATTACCTTTGTCTTGTAGAATATGAGATAGAAGACATGGAGGGAAGGAGCCAAGGCGATTGTGACACTCAATGGCTTGCGAATTGCGATAGCTTTGGGAATCAACTCACCAACAATCACATGGAAAATAGTGAAGAAGGCCAACACAACCCAGGGCACAACTTGGTCTAAAACTTTGGCGATTGCTGAGCCTTGCACAAACCAATCAACGTCAAACCAAGATTTAAATCCTAGGCCAAAAATCGCCAAAATGAATTTTGTGATGTATGGCTCACAAAATACTGCCAATCCCAATGAAGCCAATGTGATACCTAGCTGATTTGCAGAAAGGTATGCATCTAAATTATCCACCACCCGACGAGCACGTGCTGCCTTTGCAGGTTTAGTCGTAGCCAGCGTATCGATTTGTGACGGTCTTACTTTTACAATAGCAAATTCAGAAGCCACGAAATAGGCATTCAATAGAAGTAAGAGAACAAAAGAAGAACAAAAAATGGCGATCTCCAATGGCGTAAGCCATTCAAGTTCAGTCACTTTTCCACTCGCAGCCAACAAGGGCTGCATCATACTGTAAGGTTCTATCTCTGTTGTCATATTAGTTCACAGACCCATTGTTCTATTATTGGGCGGATCTGATCAAGTGATCAATCTATCTCTCTCTAGAGCTATTAATCAAGGATGTATTTCCTCTATAAATGGGAAATGATGGAATTTCCATCTTAAAAGTATATGTCGGTGGGTAAATGAGGGGTAATTTCGCAGGCTTACATCTTTTCGTAAGTGCCTTTATCCTGCTTCTTTAACACTTGGAAGCCTTTTGACTTCGCATCACTGATCGAGAACCCTCGTGCAGCATTCGGCTTACTTACATTACTGATCAGCTTCTTTACCGGATTGCGGCAGGTCGGACAGACCTCAAGTGCCGGACGGCTCACTGGACGAAACAATTCAAAACCACGGGAGCAATTGCGACAAGATTTGCCCTCTACGCCTGGGTTTTCTGAAATGTATTCGTAAATTGGCATTTTTGTAAACAACAGATGCGTTAGCTGGCTATGAACCAACTAACGCTTCAAAATTTCTGCAAAGATCTAGAGACTTTAAACTTACCAGCTTGACTTGGTCACACCCGGAATCATTCCGTGTGATGCAAGTTCGCGGAAAGCGATACGTGAAAGCTTAAAGCGGCGAAGGAAACCGTGACGACGGCCTGTTACTTCACAGCGGTTAACGACACGGTGTGGGCTCGCATTGCGTGGAAGCAAGCTGAGACCTACATAGTCTTTTTCATCTTTGAGTTGCTGACGTAGCTTTGCATACTTTGCTACTACCTTCTTCTTACGCTCGTTGCGTGCGATCCACGATTTCTTTGCCATAGGGCGGGTTGATTCAGATATTTTGACCAATTATGCAAGACATTTTTAACTAAAGACTCCTTTTTTTATAACTTTATGGCCACTTAGTTCAATCTGACTAAGTTTGGCCGATAAATTTGCCCAACTGCCTAAGCGGTCTTGATAATATACAAAAGCTTAGGACCCCAGGGAGGTAATCAATACGCCGGCCAAAATAACCAAGGTAAAGCTAAACACTCGGTCCACCCACCGCCAACAACGGCGATAGAGCTTTCTCACCATCGTGACATTGAGTAATCCCACCCAGACACACCACAACAGCATTCCCTCGCCCACCACAATAGCCACTAATAACCAAGGCCAATAGCTCGGATGCTGTCCCTGCAAGAAGGGCAACATCACGGTGGAAAGAAACACCAGTACCTTCACATTCAGAAGATTACACATCAGCCCCTTGGTCCAATAGTTGAACAAGGAATGGGCACGTTGCTTTCCTTTTTTAAAAAACTCTTCTGCATCGCTATAAGATGACCGCCAAATCATCACAGCCAACCAAAGTAGGTATCCAGCTGCCAAACCCTTCATCGTCGATTCTAAGCCTCTGTGCTGCTTCAGCAAGAATGCCATACCAAAGGCTGCCAACGACGCATGCACAACCAATCCCGAAGCAATACCAACCGCCATCGCACAGCCCGCCATCTTGCCATCGGCTAATGCTGTCCGTGTGAGTAGCAACATATCCGGCCCTGGTGCAAACTGCCCAGCAGCCATCACCAATGCGAACCCAACAACCTCTCCCCATATCATCGGACCAGCAAACACTGAGCTAGCAGGAACACAATAAAGAAAAAACGAATAATCCCTCAGCCCAGCCAGTCCAACTAAGCAACATGAAGAAACTATTACCACTCACCCTTTCGCTCGCTGTAGTTGCCTTGATGAGTTGCGACTCACAAGATCCCCTTGCTGAACGCACCCAAAGACTTGAACAAGCAGAACAGCAACTCGCTGACAAGAATGCTGAGCTAACTGACAAACAAAACCAATTCGAACAAGGCCGTATCACCTACTCAACTCATAAGGAGAATACTCTCACCGTTCAACAAAGTCGCCAGGGTCAGCTCGATCAACAAGCTGAAGCACTCGACCTCAGAGTCTCCGCTATCGACAAAGAAGACTCCAAACTCGATACCAACCGCAGAATCCTCGTGACAGAACAGCTCAATTTGAAGAAAAGGCAGCGCCAGATCGAACTTGAGGGAAACCAAGTGACTCGTCGAGAACACCTCGCTAGCAGCCAAATTGCCAACGCTAAAAAATCACAACAGGTAGCTCTCGATGAGCAAGACGCCGCACGCAGAGCTAGTAAAGATGCCTATAAAAAGCACAATGAAGCACTCGCGTTGATTAAGTCACAAAAACAATTGGCAATGAACTACAAGCATCTCAGTGCAAGCTACACCAAGCTAAAGAATAACCACGACGGGCTCGCCGCAAGCCACATACAGCTCGAACGTAAAAATACTGAACTCGACCGCGATTATCACAATCTCGAATGCCAACTTCGCGACTTCAACGACCTCAAACGTAAGCACACACAACTAGGACGCGACTACGAAACTCTCAAGTGCCAACTTCGCGATTCAGCAAATCTCAAACGTAAGCACACCCAGCTAGCACGCGACTACGAAACTCTCAAGTGCAAGCTCCGCGACTTCAATGACCTCAAAAACAAACACCTAAAGCTAACACGTAGCTACGCCACACTAAAACACCAATCTCAAGACACAGGTAAACTTAGCCGCGACCTTGCCTCAGCTCAAAAAAGTAGGGATCTCTATGCTCGTGAGCTGAAGACTGCACAAGGAAGTTATGAAGCTATGAAGAAAGAGCTTGATCGCCAAAAAAAGTTCAATCAAGCCCTCTTGGGCAAGCTAAAGGAAGCACACGAAAGACGCAAAAAATTCTAAAATTTACCGACAAAAATGGCCCGTCAACACATCTGTGCTGCGGGCCATTGAAGTTTATAGAATCAGTGCTTAGTGCTTATGACCAGCACCAGGGGCATGTGTGTGGCCATGAGCTGCAGCCTTTACAGCTTTCTTAAGTGCTTTACCTTCGTATGCAGCCTTAAAGCTCGTGATAGCCTTCTTCAATGCCGCAACATTCTGAAGATCCGTTGTCTGCTTGCACTTCATCGCGTAAACAGTGATCTGGTGAAGTAAAGCCAACTTGGCCTGATAGGTCGCTGGTGACTTTTCAGCTTCTGTAGTCTTCACGCGCTGGGCGAGGAAATACTTAGCCACAGTGTCTTGGATCGACTGAGCGTGTGACTCCTTGTTATTGACCCAACGGACTTGTTGATTGATCGACTCTTTGCCTTCGTTGATCTTCGTCATCGCCTTTTCGATTGTGTCCACGTCCTTCATCATGCCAGCAAAGACATTGTCGTCCGCATAGATTCCGCAAGGGACCTGACAGTGAGCTGAGAGTGATGCAGAAGCCATGGCACAGAACATGCCGCCAATAAGTGTTAATGATTTGATTTTCATAAGATGTTGAATTTTCCTCGAAAGGATACACCAGCTATAGCACTTCGTCATCTACTAAAATAAAATTTTGCCGATCATGAACAGTTATTCGGCACTTTGACCTAATCCCGCACAGTCCAATATCATTCTTAAGTTGCACAATAGGAGTCATTTATTACTATCCTAATCCATGAAAAAATGTTTCCTCATAGCATCAACTGTGACAGCTCTCGGGCTTCCATTGGTTCAGGCTCAGGCCAACCTACAAAAAGTAACCCAAAAACTCGATATGGACGGGGCTTTTTTCATGGCCAGCAATGTCGAGAATGACCTCAGTAAAATTGCCAAGTTAGGAAATGATTTACTCGCCACCGCTAGAGCAAATGGTAACCAACGCATCCCCAAGGAGCTCGACCTCACCAAGGTGCTCACCATCCTAGGGGCTGACCAAATCGTCGCCTACGGCCGTAGTGCTAAGTTTAACCAAGATCACTGGACCAACAAAATGTACCTCCAAACAGGTGGCTCCAACAAAGGCCTACTGTCGTATTTTGGAGAAAAGGCTAAACCGTTCGGAGTGACTCAATTTGCCCCAGAAGGCACTGACATGGCTCTCGATCTACAGCTCGATTACCGCCAAGCGGTCGCTATCACCAAAGCCCTCTCCGCTGAAGTGAAATGCGAACACATGGAAAAAATGGCCAAGTGGCCAGAAAAAGCCATCACTCAAAATTCCACCTGGGGCGATGTCGCAAACCAACTACAATTACAACTTTCCCTCGCGGTCAAACTTGATGACACCAAGCGAGAAACCTGCCCCATCCATAAAGAATATACTTTCCCCAAATTACATGTGTGTAGTCGTATCAAAGGTATCAACCCCATCTGGAAGCAATTCCAACCCATGTCAGGATTCATGTTTAAGATCGAACGCTTAGACGATGGCACCCGACTGATGACGCCCTTGAGAATGCCGAAGAAGATGCAAGATAAAGAAATAATCCTGCATATGGACGAAAAAAATGACGTCCTCTGGATTGCTAACTCCAAAGCATTCCTGCAAGAATGCCAAGCTAAAGGCAAGAAGCTAGGACAAGATCCAGCCTTCAATGCCATTGCTGCTGGAAATGGCAGAAATGGTAATGGGCTCGCCTACATCTCCCATCAGGCATGCCTTGAAATCCGCCAAGTGAAAGAAACAAAACGTGCCAAGCGTGAGAAGAAATACTTCTCAGATGAATACTTCAAATTCATGCTCGACCACGTAACGGAGTCAAAAAATGGTTACTTTGCTAGCATGGCAAAGACCAACGATGGCATCCAGCTCATCCTACAAGCACCCTGCCCGATCAAAGAAGTCATCGCGGGTGGCCACGGTATGGGCAGAAAAGGTTGTGGTAGCTCTAAGGGCTGCGGCTGCAAAGGCGATAGTGGATGCAATAAAGGTAAAGCCAAAGCCAGCCCAAAAGGCGGCTGCCCCATGAAGAGATACTAATCGAGTACAAATCCTCCTCTAATATAGGCCCTCGTCTGATGACGAGGGCTTTTTTCGTCTTGCCGACAGACTTAACTTAGAGCACCTTCAGCCCTAAGAAAGTCATGCCAAATCATCCACACAACCGCTTGTCTATCGACGGAAAATTCTTCTGTATCGACGGTCAGCGTGTGTGGATCAAATCGGTCACATACGGCCCCTTCCCCATTCCTCATCCAGATGTGTTCGAGGACTTTGAGTCCATCGCACAAGCTGGGTTCCAAGCAGTTAGGATCTATGACCCGCCTAGCCCTCAACTACTAGAAGCTGCATTAGAACACGATCTGCTACTCTTCATTGGAGTTCCTTGGCAATGGCACCGTGTCTTCATCGGAGACGGTGGCGACACCTTTTGGCACGAGGCTAGGATAAGCTTTTTACGCGAACTCAGCGAATGGGGCTGCCATCCAACAGTTGCGGCTATTTACCTAGCTAACGAGATCCCTGCCGACATTGCCCGCTGGCAAGGCTATGCTCGCACACGACAAGCACTCGATGACCTCATCGAAGACCTCCGCGGCCACTACCCTCACCTACTCTACGCCTACAGCAGCTTCCCAACTTCTGAGTACCTTGAGCCCTCGATGGCGGACTTCACTGCGATCAACGTTTACCTCGAAGAAAAGGCCAAGCTACAAAACTATCTCAACCACCTCCAACACGTCGCGGGCGATAGGCCTGTGATGATATCGGAGTTCGGAATGGACACCGACCGCAATGGCGATGAACGCCAAGCGGAAGTTCTAGGCTGGCAGCTTCAGCAAATGCGTGCCGCTGGCACCGCCGGCGCAACCGTCTTTGCCTGGTCAGACAATTGGAGAAATGGCGGCAAAACCGTAGCCGATTGGAGCTTTGGTCTCAACGACCGTAATGATCAGCCAAAACGTGCATTGGAAGTCGTCGCACAGCAAGTGAAGTTACCTCCACTGAGTCGCTATCCATACATCTCTGTCATCATCTGTGTCCACAATGGTGCCGATCGCCTGCGGCCAGCACTCGATCTCCTAGATCAACTCAACTACCCGAGCTACGAGGTGCTCATCGTCGATGACGGATCTCGCGATGGTCTAGCAAAAATGATGGAGCAGTTCCCACAATACCGCTATATTCGCCAACAGCATGCAGGACTGAGTGCAGCACGAAACCTCGGGGCTAGCCAAGCACAAGGTGACATCTTCGCCTACACCGATGACGATTGTATCCCAGACCGCGACTGGCTTTACTGGCTTGCCAAAGCCTATGACGATTTAAACTGCGACCTCTGCGGCGGTCCTAACCTGCCCCCTCTCGCACTCGATGCCGATGAAGCCATCGTAGCAGCTGCACCAGGTGCACCAACCCATGTCATGCTCAACGACACCGATGCCGAGCACCTTCCTGGATGTAACCTCACCATCAAACGCGAAGCCTTCGAACTCATCGGCGGCTTTAACGAGCGTTACTGGATTGCTGGCGATGATGTCGATTTCTGCTGGCGTGCTGAAAAATGCGACCTCAAGTTAGGCTTTCACGGCGCGGCATTCGTCTGGCACAGACGTCGCACCAGCTTCATGCGTTACCTCAAGCAACAACGTGGCTATGGTAAAGCTGAAGCCATGCTGATGGAAGACCACCCTGAACGCTTTAATGAAATTGGAGACGCCCGCTGGGAAGGCGTCGTCTACAGTGGTGGTGCCATGGCTACACGCAACGAAGACACCATTTATGCTGGTCGCTTCGGCACAGCAGATTTCCAACACATGCACAGCGGCGTCATGCCGAGTCGCCCGCTACAACGTCGCTTCAGAGATTCCGCCAATTGCTTCAAACTCCGACTCGCCCAACGCTGGCAACCCTTACTTAGAGCCTTCTCACGCATCTACTTTAGCAAACATCCTTACTCACTCCCCAACTACCTTTCCGCACTCGCTAGAAACCTGCATCACAACAATACTGTTAGTTTTAACGAGTCCATCATCGTCCACCTCAGCCATCAAGCGTTCGACGCCAAACAGCAATGGCTCGAACAAAAAATTACCGAAGGATGGCAAGAATCCGAAGACCCACACTGGGATCTCGCCCACCCAGACGGCCACCACCTGTTAGCCTGCATGGAGCACGTCGGCAACGACTCATGGGACCTCCGCGTCAAACAAAAGAGTCCCTAGAGCTTCATGCTATTCTTAAGGCAACTAGCCTAAAAGGCTTGTGATTAACGCAGGTAGACCTGCCCCACCTCTCCTTAATTCACAAACAGAGCTGAGGTGAGAAAGCCACCATCGAAGGTACGTTGTAACTGCATCCACATCTCTCTATCAGTGAGTTCACCCTTTTCGATATACGGAAGTGCTGCATGACCAGTGACCCATAACACAAGGTCGGTTTCCTTCGCTTCATTGAAAACACGCTTGAGGTTGACCCCTCCCTCTTTCACACGGAAGTGTGGCAGCAACTTCTTGCCTTCGAGGATTGCTTCATATTCTTCAAGAAACTTGTGCCATTGCGTCACCTGTTTTTTAGTAAATTTCATCCCAGTCACCGACTCTTGCGTAGGTGACGGCACCCATTCTTTACGATTGTCCTTCTCTGCAAGGATCGACTTCCACATCAAGCGGCTTTCCGTTGCCATCTGTAAGAAATGAACCCGAGCCTGTGCCAATCTCTTTGGCTCCACCACTTTCATCTTCATCAAATGAATCGCTGCCACTGCATCAAACACCTGACCATCCAGAAAGCCGCCAAGGTTTATATCACCAGGAAAGGGGCTTTTACGACTAGAAAAGAATAGATGTGCCAAGGTCTCAAACGGGGCTTCGAAATCGTGTGCTAGCACCATATCGGTCATCCCTAACATTACCTGCGTGTAGCCTTTTAACCAACGTAGATCACTGCGATCAAAACCAACAGTTCCATCAAATTTGCCCAATTCATCCTCATCGGGTAATCCTTGACCCCCACTCATCATACGTGCAAAAAGTGCCATCATGCTTTCTTCTGGCGCGCATTTGCCATCGCCATTGACGTCAGTCCGCATCTTGGTCAGGTTCAAAGGTAAATAGAAATCATCCTCGCCCACCTTCTCCATGATCTTTTCGAGTGTATGTAAATCGGTGTGAAATTGCTCAACTGCAGCTCGCAGCTTCTGATACGTTGCCTTCTCTGGAGCCGGATTCTTCAGCGATGGCATGGCGAGGCCCATTCCGAAATTCTGACCAAGACCGTTTTCCAATCCATGGCGATACATCGTTTGCTGCAATGTTTGCACGCTGTTTCCAAGCTGGGCAATGGCACGCACAAAGCACGCCTCATTAGTTTCCCCTTGCCCGTATGCTGCCACAGCAGCCTTAAAATTACCCTTTTCGAGCTGACTCTGTAAACTTGGAGCAGCAATAAGCGAACCACAAGTGACACCGACGATACATAGCATTTTCTTCCACATGTTGTCATCCTACCATTGGCACAGCATATCACTCAATCGTTTATACTGCGGCTATCATCGATTCAACGAATAGTGCTATTTTTATACCACTCTTTTGTTTCTCAGAATGGTATTAGCCCTCCACTTCGATTACCAAATCTGCTGCTCAAGACGAATTTTATTCGCTCGCTCGAGCAATTGGTCAGACTTAGGCCCGAAGTATCCTGCCATCTTTTCTAGCAACAAAGCTGCAGCTTCCCAACGCTCTTGCGATTCTAACAGATCAACAGCACGGAGCCCAGCCATGTAATAATATTGCCACTCCACCGGTTGACCTTTTTTCTTTTGGTTCTCAAGGTTCACCACCTTGAAATAGGAATCGAGGGCAGTGAGATTGGTAGGATCAATTTTCTCTTGCGTCTGACCTAACAAATAACAAACTCTGTTCTTCCACTCAGCCGACAACTTGGGTGTGGCAAGTATTTCCTTATACAGAGTTATTGCTTTCTGATAACCATCTCGCTTGGTTTTGTCCTTTAGTGCCGAGCGATGTAGAGCATCGGCCAATAAAATCTTCAGGTCGACAGCAGTGCTACTAGCAAGGTTCTTACGCACTAATGTCTTATTGATCAAAGCCTGAGTCTCGACTATTTTTTCTGAGTCTAACCACAGGCGCGAAAGCTGAATAACTGCCTCAATGTGAAGGGCTCCCTCTAAGTCAATAGCCTTCTCAAAAAGTCCAGTGGCTTCCTCTTTCGATTGTGGCGTGCCTTCTTTTCGAGCCGCCATGCCTGCAAAAAAGTAAGCATACTCAGCCAGTGGAGATTCACCATATTGCTGGCAAACCTTGTTAAACTCACGGCGTGCTTTATTGAATTCATTATTGCGGTAATACGCTTCGCCTAAGGACAAGAGCATCGATGCCGACGCCTTCTCGGCCCCAGTCACTTCTTTTTCAAAATATTTCACCACATAATCCCACTTCTCTTGGAAGACCGCAACACGTAATTGTAGTTCGATCCATTCCATTTTCTGAGCACTGCGTAATGTCAGTCCTTGTAACGATGCTAACAAGGCCACTGAGCGGGTTTCATTGATCGGCCGGATAGATAAATAATTCTTCGCTAAGGCCAGCTTAGTATCCACTGCCAAGTGATGGTTTGGTGCCTCTTTGAGTAATTTCTCCAATGCCTCTCGGCTGGCATTCTCACCTTGAGCGAGAGCAATGAGGGCACGTTCATACTGCAGACCCAAGCGGATTTCATCGTCCTTTACGGAAGCGGCCATATCGCTGAATGCCACCAAACTACCGCGCTTTAAGCGCAGCAAAGCAATATTCACCTTGGCTTCTTCAGAAAGTGCCTTCAGCTCACCACTGGCTAATCGCTTGAATTCAGCAATACCCTTCTCTTCCTCCCCTTGTTCGACCAGAATTTGCCCTTTCAAGAACACCGCACGTGCTTTTGCATCTGCTGTGAAAGCTTCTTTCTCAAGTTTTTCCAATGCCGCCAGTGCCGCATCTATTTTTTTCAAATCAACCCAGAGCTTTGCAGTCAATACCCAAGACTTTGTCCTTAAGCTATGCATCGCGTGTGCTTCACGAAACAGGTTCAGCAACTCGAGAGCACGCATTTTGTCGACTTCCGCCTCTTTTCCGGAAAGAATATACGCCAATGCGTAGTGCGAAAAGGCATCACGATCTGGAAACTCTAACTCCAAGGTGGCCACTGTATCCGTTTCAACACCATCCTCTGGCTGAAGGATTTTTGGTCGCACAATCCATTCTCCAAGCTTTTCTTGCACTGCCGCAGTGTCGCTCAGAGCATCACTCCAGCTGATCACGCGATTGAACAACAAGTGCATCACCGAAGACCCTGGCTTCTCCTCGATTTGCTTCAGCACCATCGCAACTGCCTCAGCATGTTGCCCACGAGCCGCGGTGGCATCGGCTATCCCAATCAAGGACGCATCCTTGTAGCCTGGCTTCAATCGCACAAATCCAAGCAATTGCTTAAATTGAGCTTCCGCCTCATCGGGTTTGTTTTCCGCTAACAAGATCTTGCCATTCAAAAAGGTAAAAGTTTGCTTATCTCCTATGCTGACTGGCTTAATTTTAGAAACTAGCGTGCGTGCCTTCACCAAGCTCTCTTTATCAAGATAGGCCTCCACCAAGCGTAAGTCGGCCAACACCGAGCGGGTTTCCAAACTGGCAGCCATTTCCAATACTGCAAAAGCTTTATCCTCTTCGCCCAATGATGTGTAGGTCTCATACAAGGCCACCAAGGCCAATCCCTTGCGTGGATGCTTTTCCACTGCGACCACTTGTTCGAACGCCTTAGCGGCATCACTATACCTCCCCTGAGCAAAATATGCCTGTCCTGTCCAAAATGCCCTGTCGCTGTGCAGCTTCAGCTTAGGATCCGCCAAGGTGGCTTCGGCCGCCTTCCCTTGCAGTGCCCGCACTTGTGCCTCGCACAGTCGGAACATCACCTGCACATACTCCTCATCGCTCAGCCCTTCAGCCTTCGACGCCTTCTCCAAGCGCTTTGCCGCAACCGCCGGAAGACGTGACAACAAGGCCTGCATGCCATCTTTGTAATCTTGGTTAGACGCCAAATTCGCCTCCTGAGCATGCAAGGGAAGCACCAAAGTAGCTGCTAAAACAGGAAGTATGAAATGTGGGACACGCATTTTGATCAGTATTATGCCTGCCATCCTTGATCTTGCAAGGGCGGAAAGAGTATCAAGTCACAAATCTCACTCGACATGCATTTGGTGCCAGCTATGGTGTTGATCACGGATATGAAACCTGAACAAATCACCAAATACCATCCTACCAAGGCAGTCGCATTACCAGACCGTCAGTGGCCGGATCACATTATAGAATCAGCACCTATCTGGGCCAGCGTAGACCTACGAGACGGCAACCAGTCGCTACCGGTGCCGATGAGTATCGAGGAAAAACTCGATTACTTCGATCTGCTCGTCGGTATCGGTTTCAAACAAATCGAAGTGGGCTTCCCGTCGGCTTCTGACACCGAATTCAATTTCTTACGTCGCCTCATCGAGGAAAACCGCATCCCTGCAGACGTCACCATCCAAGTGCTGGTGCAAGCTCGCGAACACCTCATTCGTCGCACCTTCGCCGCCCTTCACGGTGCTAAGTCTGCCATCGTACACCTCTACAACTCGACCTCACCACTGCAGCGCCGCGTCACCTTCAGTGATGCCAGCCAAGAGAAAATCAAGAATATTGCGGTCGAAGGCACCAAGCTCGTGAAGTCGATGGCCGACTCACTTCCTGGCACTGAGTTGACCTTACAATATTCTCCAGAAAGCTTCTCCGACACCGAATCCGACTACGCTCTCGAAGTCTGTGAAGCGGTGATGGACGTTTGGCAACCCACTGAGGACAACAAGATCATCCTCAACTTGCCAGCCACTGTTGAATGGTTCACTCCTAACCAACACGCCGACCAAATCGAGTGGTTCTGTCGTAACATGAAGAACCGCAACCATGCGATCATCAGCTTGCACACCCACAACGACCGCGGAACCGGCGTTGCCGCTACTGAACTTGGCCTATTAGCAGGAGCTGACCGAATCGAAGGCACCCTCTTCGGCAATGGTGAACGCACCGGCAACCTCGACATCGTCACAGTTGCACTTAACATGAATTCTCATGGCATCGACACCGGCCTCGACTTTTCAGATCTCTCATCCATCCGTGCGTGCTACGAACGTGTGACCCGTATGGTCGTTCACGAACGTCACCCATACGCTGGCGAGCTCGTCTTCACTGCCTTCTCTGGCTCACACCAGGATGCTATCAAGAAAGGACTCGATCGCCGAGTCAAGGAAGTGGCAGAAGACCCAGCAACTCCATGGGGAGTGCCCTACCTCACCATTAACCCTGAAGACCTCGGACGCAGCTACGAAGCGATCATCCGTATCAACAGTCAAAGTGGCAAAGGTGGCATCGCCTACATCCTCGACCGCGAGCATGGTATCGACCTTCCTAAAACCATGCATCCGCAGGTTGGTACCAAGATCTCTTCAATCGCTGACGAACTCGGACGTGAACTTAGTGCATCCGAAATCAAAGCCAGCTTCGATGAATACTTCGTGAATCTCAGCTCGCCATTAGAATTGGTCGACTTCGAACTCGACCACAACGCAGGTCAACGCAACGAGCTTGGTATCAAAGCACAAATCAAGTTCCACAACGAAGCCAAAGAGATCAGCGGTATCGGTAATGGACCCATTAACGCCTTCGTGCACGCACTTGGCAATGCTGGCATCAAGAACTTCAGTTTGACCGACTATCGCTCACACGCCATCAGTGGCGGCTCTGACGCCGATTCTGCAGCTTACGTTCAACTCCAATGCCTTGATGCGAAGCAACTCTTTTGGGGTGCTGGAATTGACTCATCGATCGGAATCGCTGGCCTCAAAGCTCTCATCAGTGCCTTCAACCTTGTGCAACAACAAAGCAAATAGCTCAACTAGCCATCTCTCCGTTCACTTGCAGTTGGCCAAGATTTAGCAAAGAAGTAAAGCAATCGGTATTACTGAGCTTATCTGGTATAATTTTATAAAAACTTTGCCGATCCACTCATTAACTTTTCAAGTTGCCTTGACAAGTTCTTCAAATTACTGTTTTTTTTCGCCGTTCACGCTGAACGCGTAAAGCACCCGTAGCTCAATTGGATAGAGTACCTGACTACGAATCAGGGGGTTAGAGGTTCGATCCCTCTCGGGTGTATTTTTTACAAAAAAGGCTTCGATATTATATCGAAGCCTTTTTTGTGCCCGGCAAGTAGCAATTCTATTACTCGATGAAATAACTTCTCTCCAGCTCCCTCCTACCTTTATAATACCACTCTGAGTTTCAAAAGTGACTAATGCGAGGCTGATTTCTTCTTAAATCAAGACGTGATGAAGAAGCGATGCGGGCATCGTGACTGAAGAATAACGCTGATTTTATAAGAAAGAAGCGAGTTCTAATCTAAGATTGCGGAGCCTAAATTTCCACACCCTAAAAATTTACATTTGTCTCTTTTGTTTCTCAGAATGGTATAATCATCACTTCAAGCTATGGGAGTCGCCATCATCCATCTTCTTTGCCCCACCATATTTATATCATATTTATATTGCCAGACAAATAGAGGAGAAAGATCCTACTTTATTTTTTGTTTCCCTTTTGTGCTGATGGTGAGTAAGTTGCGTTTTTTTCTGCAGTTCTTTAGCGTGTTATTAGGTTGATAATGAATAAATGCCTGGCATCTAAGTTGGTGGAATGGCCATCCCTCTAGGAATATCTAACTTTGTCTTGAGTAAGACTACGGTTGCTGTATCGTTTTTCTCATGTCGGATCGTGATCCATGGAAAAAAGATATCCATCTTGAGCGAGCAACTCAGTATGGAAAGGTAGCTCTGTGGGCACCCGTCATAGGTATTTTGTTTAATCTCATGTTTGGTGGTACTTCTAGCGATGGAGATCCACGTACAGCCGTTGCTGTGTCCTTTCTCGCCCTTAGTCTATTGGCTGTTGGATTTCTATCGGCTGTGGTCACTACCTATTACATCTGCAGGCATAGGTACTATAGAAAAATTGGATATGTTATTCTTCCTTATCTGTGTGTCGCAGCAGCTGTCGTTTCAATACCGATTATTAAGCGTCAGATAGAAAGAACTCGCGAGACGATGAACGAAAAAAGTGCTAGAGGAGTTGTAGAATATCCTGAGAGGGAGCTACTGACTTTGGCGGATAAATCTAAATGTGTGAATTTTGATCTTGGGAGGGGGCGACTTTCTGCTCCCACTAATCTTATTCCCGTTGGTTTTGATAAGGCAAAGCTGCCGGGCTATCTCTTCGTGGGAGATTATTTTGAAAGTGGGGAGCTTATATGCAAAGTGAGTATTGTTGAATATAAGGAACGCATTCCTCAGATTCGGGGTGGAGATAAGAAATATAAGCAGGTGGCAAGGTCCTTTCCAGCAGGTTCGAAAGGTGAATTCGAGTGGCTTAGTTGGGGGGATACGGAGGTTGAAGGCCTGAGGTTTGAGTTGGATCCAGCAAAGGCAATGGGGTTTAGTTTAGGTGTCCGCTATGAGTTACCAGTTTCTCCAGGGTACTTGGTTATCGACTTTATGGGAATAGACTACGAAAAGGTGAAGCCCGTAGTGCAACAGGTGCTTAATCTTATCGAAGGCCCTACGTATTGGAAAGCAGGGAATTTAAATTGATAGTTTTGTGGTTTGTTAGGTAGCTTTGTGAGGAGGATTCCAATTTATATTGCCAGACAAATAGAGAAGAAAGATCTTTATATTTATATTGCCAGACAAATAGGATGATGCGTGTATATTTA
>CAXMOB010000074.1:0-2709 GCA_964194815.1 Vicinamibacteria bacterium
CCCGATCCGAAACCGGCTGGCTGAGGTGCGATCGATGAAACGAACCAGTCATCGAAGAAAATGTGATTTAAGTTGTAGGAATCGTCATTTTGCATATTTTTCTTGGGCCAATACTTAACCCAACTACTATCCCGCGATCTGTCAACGGGCACATACACTTGGTCAGCAGCCACCAGCGGAGTGGCATCTGAGTTACCAATCACGTTATGAGTAAAGGGAGGAAAGCCGTTTAAGCCACGCGCATCCCAGTGAGGCAGCTCACCAAGTGAAGAGATCGGACGTATGGGCACCTCGGAGAGTACACAGCTGGTGATTCCATCTGCTTTTCTTGATCCTGTTATAATGTATCCCGAGCCCGTAGCGTCAACATCTGGCAAATTAGTGCCACCGGGACCCGACGTGAAAGCCTCGATGCTGTAGTCCCAAGCACAGTTGATGAGATTTTTACCTCCAGGGTAGTTATAATCAATGACGTTATGTCTCTGTCCTGCGGCAACCCCGGGTATTACCGTAGTTTTAGTAGGGCTCGATTGGACTAAGCCCTTGGAGGCCTGAAGCTCAGGGCTGGCACTACGTGTCGCAAGCTTGAAGGATGCGAAAGGCTGTGGTATTTTGCACTGCTCCAGTGTGAGCTCACCAATCAATTCAGTTAGCGGAGGGTAGAGAGTGTTTGCATCAGCTTGTGGATACTGTATGTCAATAAATTGGTTACCACCACCGAAGCCGAATTGCCCATAGACACCGCAATTGGTTGGTCTATAAGATCCATTATCAATGCTCAACTCTTCTATTTGTATCTTCACTGAGGGGTCAAAAACTACGTTTCTCATTATCGTACTGCTGTTGGCTAGATTATCAAACGTCAGACTTGGATAAAGAACCGGATCAAGCATCTTTTGAGTAAGTCGGAAATAAAATCCTAATCCATTTCGATAGTGTGGTCTCATATTACAACTTGTGCGATCTTTAGTTGAGTCATCATTTTTAGTATTGAGTTGTGGACTGAATACCTTGGTTTCACCAGGTTGGAGTGTGTAGTAGGGGTCGGCTGCGGAGGTGCCATACAATCTAAAATCCCGATGCCGATGATTACTGATTTCTTTATATTTATATTGCGGTTGTGCTGATTTTTGAACAGCGGCTTTCGGGTAAGACACCCCATTAATTTTATATTTCAAAGCCAACGGTAATGAATTGTGAAAACCGGCGAATACGTATGTTTGCTCCACCCGAATCGCCACATTATAGGGATTCCAGATGGTGATCACTGGAGTGTAAAGAACACAGGGTATGAGCTTACCTACGTGAGCGGGATCATTGGAGGGAATGGCGTAGTGGGAAAGGATAATCTCTAATCGTGCGATCTTGGGGGTAACTGTTGTATCATGCTTCATGCTAGGACTATTTGAACTAAATGCACGAGATGTCATGCTCGGAGTAGTAGCTGTAGGGCTAAATGTCTTGTAAAAGGTCGCCCAGCTCGCAAGGTTCGTCCAGCTAGAGATTGGTCCAGTGTTGTTAAATGCTTCGTTACCACCACCACCAGTCTTGAGTGCATACTTCGACCAGTGATAGAGCATATTGTTAGGTATCTCCAATTTGGTGGTTGTCGTATTCGCTGCAGATGTCCTGCTGAAAAGCAGACTTTCATCAGGCAATAGCTGAAAGAGTCCAAGTTCATTATTGCCATCTGGTTGCTCAGTCCACCGCTCGGTGAGCAGGGAGAGATCCTTGCGCCAACCACCGGTCGCCACGTTGGTTAGTAATCCGATAGAGTTTGGCGAAAGGTCATGAAAGGACTTACCTGGCCTGATAGGAGCATTTACATCCGTGTAAATATCCGCCGTAGCTATTGTGTGCGTCTTATCGGCTGGTGACGGATCGACGAGTAGAGAATCTAGGCCAAAGACTCCTGGGTCAACTACTGAATGGTTGTTGATATGACCCGCCCAGTCCGCAACCGTATCGTTTTCTGGATCCAAAGGTCTCGGGAGGCGGGCTTTCTGGTTTTCTGGACTCACCCACCATGCGTATTTTCCACCGCTCCCCAGTGTTTGTAAAGGCACGTGAACTTCTCGGTCGTCCCCCACCTGAAGGCTACCACTAGCAAGTAAGGGCACTGTTTTATCAGCAATAGGAGTTTTACTAACCAAGGTGGACATCTGAGCCAATGTCACATTGTCATCGTCAACCCCAGAGACAAGCCATGAAACAAAACGTCCACCTAATTCTTTAGATGCGTAGTAGTCAGGTACCTTAGGCTGACCAATGAAGTTGCCGGTTAGCTCGTGATCAGTCCCTTCCCAACTACGCCACACCCCGGTGAGGGGGGGCATGCTAGCGGCAGGAACAGGAGTGCCCAATCTATCTGAAATGATGTCTGCTGGTGCCGTGATTCGAGTGTCCGAGCCTGTGTGAAGCTGAAGTTTAGCGATGGCCATCTGTAGAGCCATGTGGGCATTCGCCTGAGCCTCTTCCATCGCCCTGCCATGCTGGCTAGTGCGCACCACGCTGGTGCTCAGGCTCACCATGGCCATGGCAATCATAATGACTAGTGCCATCACGGAGATGGTAGCGATCAAAGCAAATCCGGATTCGACTCCGGAATTTAAGCCAATCTTAAAGCGTAGAGACTGGCTAGTATAGGAATGGTTGGAGTGGGGTAGTTTTTTCATAATGGTACCGTGTTGATATTCTTATACGAAGTAT
>CAXMOB010000075.1:0-2913 GCA_964194815.1 Vicinamibacteria bacterium
CCGATCAAAGCCTTCCCTTTCCTTAAACGATGTCATCGAGCAACACACACAACATGGAGACTCTTAAAATTCTTTCATCGAATCTATATTTCCCCTGATAATCCTATGTGCAATATATTTACAACACTTTTTATAAGCCTCAGTATCCTAGCTCTGTTAATTAGTTCCGTCACTGCTG
Organism: Vicinamibacteria bacterium; assembly: GCA_964194815.1. Classification (GTDB taxonomy): domain Bacteria; phylum Verrucomicrobiota; class Verrucomicrobiia; order Verrucomicrobiales; family Akkermansiaceae; genus Rubritalea. The sequence continues at coordinate 179 of CAXMOB010000075.1, forward strand.
CAGACCTCACCCCCTATGCTGCCACATTAAAGTACTCTACGTGGTCTGATGGTGATAGCTTCCCAGTTGAAATCACAAAAGGTGGTAAAAAACAAACTGTCACAGTCAGGCTCTATTTCGTTGATTGCCCAGAAAAGGTCAAATCATCTAAGAATGATGCACAACGTCTGCTTGAGCAAGCTCGTTACTTCGGAGTTAAAGAAGCCAACACTGTATTAGAATATGGTGGTGCTGCTACAAACCGCACTAAGGAGCTACTCGCAAAGCCTTTCACCTTACACACCTCCTTTGCAAGTGCTCTTGGGAGATCTCGCTCACAACGCTACTACGGAATGATAGAGCTCAGCAATGGACAATTCCTTTCCTCAGTGCTCACCAAAGAAGGCCTATGCCGGGTTCATGGAAAAACACACATGCTCCCAGACAAGTCACACAGTAACATCTACAGAAGTAAACTCGTAGATTTAGAGTTAGCCGCTGCGATGGGTAAAAAAGGAGTGTGGTCAAAAAGCACACCTGACCAAATTGTGAAGATGCGTGAGGACGCTAGACTAGAACAAGCCAAGCTCGATGCCTTCACCGCAGATGTATTTTCTGCAGTCACCGCGGAGACCCCGGCCGACATCAACAATGCACCCCAAGAGATTCTTGAAGAATTAAAAGGGGTCGGTCCCTCAACAGCCAAGAAAATTATTGCGGCACGCCCATTCAAATCAGTTGATGATCTCGAACGCGTCAGCGGAATCGGCAAAGCCACAGTAGACAAGCTTCGTAAATACCTCGTCTGTAAGCCGATTAAGTAACCCACACTGCCACTCCAGAGATTCACCAAGACAAGTCACGATTCACCCCCTTTCAACTTTTTCCTTTCAACTTTTTCCTAAGGAGCATCGCGACGCCCTACTAAAAACTTCAACCAAAGGTTGCCCCTTGTAATTGAATCTGAACTAAGCTTTCAAAGAGCTCGGGGAGTTGCTCGATATTTTCATCCACGCTTTCAACGCCCTGCTCTTGACCTAGTTCGAGCAAGAGTTGAATCGATTCGAGTGTGGACAAGTAGGCAGCTTGGGGTTGCTTCTTGAACTGATAATTTGATGGCTGACGAGGGGTGAAACTCACCGTGCGGAGGGCACGAAGATTCTCACTCAGTCGCAGAATTTTTCTAGCCAATGGCCAAGTGCCATCTACCACAAATATTTGTAGCTTGCCCTGGTGACCTGTGAGAGATCGATAACCTTGCTCTGATAGGTTGACTGCCTGCGGGCTTGGAAACAGGAGAACCGAAGTGTATTCAGGGTCTTCGATCAGCGCACGAACCTCGCGATTATCGGTAAAATCTACCCCTACATGAAGGCGACTGTTGTTCAATGCGATATGACACAAGCGGCCAGTTCCGCACTTTTGTTTACGGGCCTCTTTCGGGTGCATGAGGATCACGAAGCGGGTCTGCGTATCGAACGGCTGGATCAGCCCACAGAGGCAGACTGACGCAGCTCGGTGACAAACGTGACAACGCTCACGAAAAACTGGGGGATGAGTGCGTTTGCTATCGAGATATTGCTGTAGTTTCAAAGCGAGGAAGTCTCCATTCAAGAGAGTATTGATCTATAAAACTTGGTGAACAGTCTGTCGATAGTCAAGCTATTCTCAATCAGTTCGGTAGCTAGCCGGAATAGTAGGCAGACTAAAACCTCTTCAAGGTAGGCTCGACTACACAGCCAAAAGATCAAACAAGACATCTATAAAAATGTGGCTCCACATCATTGAGCTAGACGACACCCAAGTCAAAAACCTAGACGACATCCTCCCCCGTCTCCTTCTCAAATACAGAGTCCAAGCGTATTATCAATTTCTACCTCTCACCAAACTTTTGGCAACAAGCGGTATTTCATTTTTTGCTGATAGACCCGATACGAGTCCTCACGAAGCAGTAGCTTCTCTTCCACTAAAACCCGCAAACAAACGAGTGGGATACAGAGAGTCAAGAAGCCATAAGACCACGTGCTCCCACTTGCCACAGCATAACACCCTACCATCAACAACTCGGCTAAGTAAGCGGGATGCCGCACTGCTAGGTAAGGTCCCTTGGATACAATACCTCTGAGCACAGGAAAGATAGCGAAGTTACCACCTAATGTCATCAACGACCAGATCGCAACCATCGTTCCTAGCAGGAACACCACTGTCAAAAAAGGTGGCCACTCACTTCCACCAGGTGCCAATTTGAATAACAGCCCACTTATTAATAATGACGGCAGAGCCTGGAGGTGATCTTTCCAGTGACCATCTAACTTTATGGGTCGCCTAAACAGAAAGAGGACTCCCACGACGAACTGCAGAATAGCAAGTGAGACTCTCACTAAGCTCAACTCAGCATATTCGCTCCACTCCTGTCTAAGACCTAGAACAGCCCAAGAACAAACACTCAGTCCAAGGAGAATATTCCCCAGTTTTTCTTCTTTATTTCGCATTAGACAAGGTGAGTTTTATAGATAGACTAGCGGCAACTTCCGGTAAATACGCTACTGGTGCAGGAAATAAAATCAGGCTGCTAGCACTATACGTCATGCTTTAAAACAAAGTCCAGCCCCAGCCGAAGACGTATGATAAAACATTAACAACAACGAGGACACCTATCCATACTAGATATTTCATACATGACAATTAGATAGACGGGTCCCCTCAGTCAAATGATTTCCAGAATTCCAGAGATGTATTAAAGAAAAGTTGGAACC
>CAXMOB010000076.1:0-10391 GCA_964194815.1 Vicinamibacteria bacterium
GTAGCGCACTTCTTCCATTGGTTTGGTTTCACCATCGACAACCAGCTCGTAGGGCATACGACAAGCTTGGGCACATTCGCCTCGGTTGGCTGAACGTTTACCAAGTGATTCTGATGTGAAGCATTGGCCTGAATAGGCAACGCAAAGTGCTCCATGCACGAAAACTTCTAGTGGCACACAGTCTTTTGGAGAGAACTTGTTGATATCCGCAACGGATAGCTCACGTGAAAGCACAGCACGCTCTAGTTTATAGAGAGAATCAATGAACTCCAGACCTTCAGGTGAGGTTATAGTCATCTGAGTAGAGGCGTGGATTTCAAGCTTCGGAGCACACTTTCGTGCAACGCGAGCGAGCCCCAAATCCTGAACGATAATAGCATCGACACCGCATTTTTCTAGGAGGCGTAGTTGCTTTTCTGCTGCTTCGAGTTCACCTGTAAAGATCAAGGTGTTCATGGTAACGAAGCCTTTGACACCATGTAGGTGAAGGAATTCCATCAATTCAGGTAGGTCTTCATCGGTGAAGTTGTCGGCACGAAGGCGTGCGTTGAACTTTGATAGGCCAAAATATATAGCGTCTGCACCGTTTGCAACGGCCGCTTTAGCGCAGTCCCAGTTTCCTGCAGGTGAGAGAAGTTCTGGGTCGCGGTGGTAAAGTGTGTCGTTCATTCGGTTAGCGGGTGACGCCACGTTCAGTAGTAGAAATGAACGAGAGTAGTTCTTGTACATGCGGGTTTTCGGCCGCTTCGTGGTCAGTGAATTGTTTGAGCAAAACGGCGAGATTCTGGTCTTTTTTAAGGAATAGTTTACGGTATGCCATTCGGAGAGCTTTGATATCTCCAATGGCAAATCCTCTACGTTCTAAACCTACTGTGTTGATTCCTCTGATGGCAGCAGGGTTACCATCGGCCATGGTGAATGGTGGGATATCCTTAACGATTTTAGTGCAGCCACCAATGATGGAATGAGCACCAATTTTACAAAACTGGTGGATGCCGCCAAATCCTGAGATGATCACATGATCAAAAACTTCGACGTGGCCAGCGATGGTGGCATTGTTGGAGAAGATGACGTTGTTGTGCACTTTACACTCATGTGCAACGTGGGAGTATGCTAGGAAGTAGTTGTCATTGCCAATCGAGGTCACAGTGTCCTCGAATGTTGAACTATGAATGGTTGTGTTCTCTCGGAAGATGTTGTTATCGCCAATTTTGAGATAAGTTGGGCCACCTTTGTATTTAAGATCTTGGGTTTTTAAGCCAATGGCAGAAAACGGGAAAAATGTATTATTTTTGCCAATTGTAGAATGTCCTTCAATCACGACATGTGAGTGTAATTTACAGCCGTCACCGATGTGAACATTGTCACCAATAATACAGTATGGTCCGATCTCGACGTTTTTGCCGAGAGATGATTTTTCTGAGATGATGGCTGTAGGATGAATCATGTCGAGGTGGTCGTATCACGATGGTGCTATTAGGTAAAGGCATTTAAAAGCACCAAATAGCATCAAAATGGGGCGATTGTTGTGCTGATTCTGCTACCATGTTGACCTCCGTAGTTTTATGTATTATAATATAAAGTCATGAAAGACCGACTTACGAATGAATGTGATACGATTCTTAATGAAATGAATAGTAGATGCCCGTCGCTCGAAGATGTGCTCAGCAATGAGCATATTTTAGGTGAAAAAATCAAAGTGTTTGAAGATGGGCTATCTAGTGAGAATAAGCGGAGGTTTCAGGAGTTGGCCAAGGAATTAAATTTGATGCGAAAGCATGCAAGATTGGTGGCACTTCATGCAGCCCGTGCCAATGACGATCAACTAGGTGAGCAAGTGCAGCATGTGAGGAAGATTTCTAATGAATCGAAAGATTACGATAAGGCTATCGTTGCAATTCAGCGGGAGGCTCATTTACATGAAGGGGGTATAGGCAATATTGTAAAATCGCTGTTTATGTGGAAACCTACACCAGAACAATATTTTGATAAATAGGTGTAAGTCTATTATTATGAAGGGGATTTGAGTTAGCAGTGGGTTTTTTGGGGAAGGTAGAAAAGTTAAAGTACTAAATTTTTATTAGGGAGGATGGATTATATCCATTGAGCCAGTGATTGAATAAATGCCACGTGTTTTATCGCTTTTAAGTGATGGCAGGTTTTATCGGAGATGTTTTTAGATTTTCTGTGTATAACAAAGCTCTTTCAGTACAAGAGGTCACTGCCAATTATGGCGCAGCGACCCGAGGAAACTAAAGCTTGAAAATATCATCCATTCTGTGGCATGTTGATCACTCAAAATCGACATGAAGGCACAAACTAAAATCGCTGAGGCAACCACGCCCGAAGGGCAGGTTCTCGAACTATATACGCACGATCAAGATTTCTTTATCAGTGCTAATGGGCAACACTTGATGACATCTCTGGCCTATGGCTCTGAAGAGGAACTGGGTCGCATGGCCTGCCAGCCCTTTCGGTCGGCTAGACAACCGGTAGTATTGATTGGCGGTTTAGGTATGGGCTTCACATTAAGAGCTGTTGTTGAAAGCGTACAACAAAGCAAAGCACAGATAGTAGTAGCTGAAATTTTACCAGAAGTTGTCGACTGGAATAAAACCCATTTTGATCCATTACATCCAGGACTCCTTGATGACAAGCGCGTGACCATCAAAATTCAGCCCGTCCAAGAGCTGATTGCTGCCGGAAATGACACGTACCATACTATTATGCTGGACGTTGATAATGGGCCATCAGCATTCACTGGTGAGAACAATGACTCGCTTTATTCTGATAAGGGACTGCAACAACTCAACTCAGCATTGAAATCCGGAGGTCTCCTTGCTGTATGGTCAGCCTATGGTGATCCTAAATTCACCAAAAAACTTCGAAAGGCTGGCTTTGATACCTCCGTAGTAGAGGTTCCTGCAGCGCACAAAGGGAGAAAAAGACGGATGCACACTATTTGGCTTGCCAGAAAAGGGGCCTATGTGAGCCAACATCAAAAAGGAAGACGATAAACAATTTATGAAATTACAAATAGTAGCTTTTAGCCTATTCACCAGTGGTCTCGCGTTTGCAGGCGAGGTTCAATTAAAGGAAGAATCTTATGCATTTAAGTTAAAAACGGATGTGCAGGCTGTGCCACAGACATTCCATTCTTTATCCTTAGTCACTCAAAAATGGAAAGACCTTCCCATTGTAGAATTGGTGAAACAAGGCTCAGCTGTGAAGCAAGGGGAATCATTGCTTCAGTTTAACACGGAAGCATTAGAGAAAGAGATTGCGAAGCAGATGAAGCAGAATATCTCTCGTAAGCTCAACTTTGATAAGATTGAGCAAGAGTACACGGAACTACAGGTGAACACTAAGCGTGCTGTTACCAAGGCAGAATTAACGTATAAGCGTAAAAAAGAAGATTTTGACTATGCCGTAAAGGTGACGATTCCTGAAGGAATTAAGTCAGCTAAGCAGTCCGTTAAAAATGCAACTTTCGGGCTTGAGTATTCTACTGAAGAATATGAGCAATTGAAGAAAATGTATGCTGCGGATGAGCTCACTGAAGAAACTGAGGAGATCATTTTGACGCGTACAAAACGTGATGTCGAACGTGCCGTTCGTAACCTTACTAAAGTAAAGCGTGAGACGGACTGGCAACTTAAAGTCAAACTTCCTCGTGATCGTGCCGATTGGGATGTGACACTGTCAGGAGCTAAGTTAGCCTATGAGTCTGAAGTTAAGAAACTAGGTCTAGATCTTAAAGTTAAGAAAGAGTTACTCGATGTTGAAAAACAGACAATTTCTGATTGGGTTAAGCAAGTTAAAGAGTTAACTGAAGATTTAGAATTGTTAGCTGTGAAAGCTCCTGTTGACGGGGTGGTTTACTATGGATCATTCGAAAATGGTTATTGGAATTTTGCAGCTACCCAGAAATTTTTATTCAAAGGTGGTAAAATCCCTCAGAGCTCAGTCTTCATGACTGTTGTGCCAGAGGACTCTAAACTTGATCTAGTGGGTTTTGTTGGTGCTAAGGGACGTTCATGCTTCAAGCCTGGACAAGTTGGTGCAGCAAAAATTAGTGGTGAAATCGAGGATGTTAAGTTTCAAGTCGACAAAGTTGCTTCGGTAGCTTCACTTGGTGGCAAGTGGAAGGTTACGTTAAAAGGCGATTTACCTAAGGGCGCTTTCATTCAGCCGGGAACTGCAACAACTTGTTCTGTCACAGTCTTCGAATCAGAGAAAGGGATCTTTATTCCTTTGAATGCTCTTACCGTCAAAGAAGGTAAGGCTACGGTTAATGTTAAGCTTGCGAATGGTTCTACTGAAAAAAGAAAAGTCGTGTTAGGAAATGTTTCTGATGTGAAAGCTCAAGTGCGTTCAGGGCTTGAAGCAGGGCAAGTGATCATCACTCCTTAATTAGCATGAAGCACTTCGTCTCAACACTTTGCTTGGCTGTAGTGGTATTAACTCAGCCTGTAGCGGTGGCGGCTCCTAGTCCAGCTGTGGACACTTTAGGTAAGCCTTTAAAAGTCACACTTACCGCAAAGGGCTTGGAGGAGAGTATTACACGTGGTGTTGACTATCTGGTAAAGGCTCAGAATCCAGATGGGTCATGGGGCAGTGCTAGAAAGACGAAGGGCCTGAATATTTATTGCCCACCTCCTGGCGGGCATCATGGTTTCCATATTGGATCTAGTGCTTTGGCATTAGTAGGAGTGATCGAATCTGGGGATACCCGACCTGAAGTTATGGTCACTATTAATAAGGCTGAGAAGTGGCTACTTCCTGCCTTGGAAAAGTTACGCCGTGCTGATACAACTACGACTTACAACAACTGGGGTCACGCCTATGGTCTGAAGGCCCTGTGTCGATTAGCGAAACGTCCAGGTGTCACTGAAGAGAAATTGAGCCAATATAAGAAATTAGCTCAACAGCAATTTGACAAGTTGCATCTTTACCAAGATGTGGATGGTGGCTGGGGCTATCTTCACTTTAAATTGATCAGCAGAAGACCTGCTGGTGGCTCAATGCCTTTTACCACCTCTACAGTTTTGTTAGCGATTGATCAAGCCGAGAAGCAGTTCGGCTTAAGTTATCATAAAGGGAGAAAGCAAGAAGCGATTCGCTCGATTCTACGGCTACGCACTCCAGATTTTTGTTATGCGTACGCAACTGGTCATAAATACTATACGCGTAATCCTATTAACCGTCCGGCTGGCTCATTAGCACGCAGCCAAGTATGTAATTCTGCACTACGTGTGAATGGAGATAAGAGAATCACTGACGAGGTGTTAGTCACTAGTTTAGATCGTTTGGTCAAACGTAATGGTTGGCTCGACATTGGGCGTAAGCGTCCTATTCCGCACGAGACACATTTTTCAGTCTCTGGATATTTCTATCTTTATGGTCACTACTACGCGGCTGACTCGATCCACTTTTTACCACAAGATCAACAGAAAGAGTGGAAACGTAAAATTGCTCAGATCTTAGTGAATAAGCAAGAGGCTAAGGTCGGTTCATGGTGGGACTACCCATTGTATGATTACCATGAAGCCTATGGCACCGGCTATGCGCTAAGTGCACTAAGCCGGTTGCGCTGGGAGTGATGAGTAAAAGAGGGGGGGCGAAGGCGATCGATTATCTATCACCGTCTAGTAAACCACCTAAACCTCCTAGGACTGAGCCTTCACCTTTACGAGAGCCTCCTGCTGAGGGAGCGTGGGCTAGGATGCGGTCAGCCATTCTACTGAATGGTAAACTTTGCAGATAGACAGTTCCGTGTCCTTTGAGTGTAGCGAGGAACATGCCTTCGCCACCGAAGAACATTGATTTAAGATTTCCAGCACGTTGGATGTCGTAGTCGATTCCTGGACTGAAAGCTACAATACAACCTGTGTCGACTCGTAGGGTTTCGCCCTTAAGTTCTTTTTTGATCACAGTGCCTCCCGCATGGACGAATGCCATGCCGTCACCTTGCAGCTTTTGCAGGATAAACCCTTCGCCACCGAAGAAACCGGCACCTAGTTTTTTGTTAAAAGCCATGGTGACTTGGGTGCCGAGTGCTGCACAGAGGAATGAATCTTTTTGACAAATCAGTTCGCCATTGATCTCTGCCATATTTACCGCGATGATTTTTCCTGGGTAAGGGGATGCAAATGCGACGCGTCGTTTATGACTTGTGCCAGCGTGGCAAAAGTGGGTCATGAAGAGCGATTCACCAGTGAGGACACGTTTTCCAACTTGCTTGAGTTTACCAAAGAAACCCTCGTTAGGGTTAGAGCCATCGCCCATTTTACTTTCGAAGCTAATATCTTCTTCCATGTAATTCATCGCACCTGCTTCAGCGATCACTATCTCGCCTGGGTCGAGCTCGATTTCAACGATCTGCATATCATCGCCAAAGATTTCGTAATCGACTTCATGACATGTTTGTGGACCAGCCCCGTGCGGAAGTGGAGGCGGAGCGAGAACGCCGCCGTCAGTAGATTTTGAGTTGAATAGGTGCGGTAAGGCAACTCCAGCAGCCTGCCATTCGGTAAAACCTTCTGCCCATACTTGCGTTTGGACAGTGATTTGATTCTCCTCGATGAGACGTTGGAGTTCGTAGTCCAGCACTTGTGATTGCTGGTTTGATGGATCGATATAATGCCAAGTTTTCATAAGAAATTCACATTGATGGAAAATCTAAAATTTGCCAATGATAAATTCGATAGGAAATTGTAGTGATTAGGAATACGGTTAATGAAAATCCCAGTAGCTAATACTAGCTGCTATATTGAATTTAGATAGAGAGATTCTTCTTGTGGACGTCAGTAGGTTAAGTATACATTAGTAATCATGGAATCTTTTAAGTTATGCTCAATTGTCTGCTTACTGGCGTCGCCGGCAGGTTATGCTGCGACTTACGATTTTGAGAGCGATGCGGTTGGTAGCGTTCCCAAGGATACCAAAACGACTGTAGGTAAAGTACATGTGGTGAAGCATAAGGACATAGGACTTTGTGTGCGACTGGATGGTAGTAGGACTGTAGCTGTAGATTTAACCAAAATTCCGAAACTAAAAGACTATAGCGTATCGTGGCGGCAGGTTTATGATAAACCATCGCGTAGTGGCGTGCTACTGAGGTCTAAATTACAAATGGGAGCTAAGCACAAGGGCATAGGAGAAGGTTATTTGGTGCAAGTAAACCCTGTGACTAATGATGTTCGTATCTATACCATGTATCCCTCGGTGTATAAGATGATTAAATCAGCTAAACTGTCTGCATCCGGTGTTGGTGCTGTTAGTTATTATCAAGCTTCAATTGTGAAGGATACCATCACCTTAAAATATTCGTCAGATGGTAAATCTTACAAGAAGGTGCTAGAGGTTAAAGATGATACTTATAAAGATGCTGGCTTAACTCAACTAACTGAAGGTTGGGGCAGATCTGTGGGACATGTGTATTACGATGATATTAGTTTTGAAGTGATCAAAGGAGGGCAGGTTACACAAGAAACTGGTGGTGGAAAGAAACAAGAAGTTAAGCCTGTTGTAATGTCCAAGCATCAGCTAAAGTTTGATGAAATATTTAAGAGGCGTGTAGTAGCAAAGGATGCAACTGCGTTAGCACTTTTAGCCAAGCAAAAGAAGGCTGGCTCTAAATTGACGATTAGCAATACAGGTATGGCTGAGCTGATTGAGCAATGGCAAGTAGCTGAGGCTATGAAGGACGTGAAATAGTAGACTTAACGTTATCTAGAAAAGTGTCAAATGTGAGTTGCTCGTATACAGTAATTCGCCTAGATTTCGGTTAGAATATCTTGTAGCTCCTTACCATATTTCACATAACTATCATAGCATTGCTGCCAATCGATATCTTCAGACTTGGCGTGGAAGACGGTAGCAACATGTGGCTCAATGGCAATGAAGCCATTGTAGTTATCCTGTTTTAGCTCAGCCAGTATTTCTTTGACGTATGCTTGGCCCATTGCTGGATAAGTGTATTCTGGCTCTATGTCGTCACTGACTGGGTTGATACAATCTTTGATATGGATATGCACCACGTGCTCTTTGATTTCTTGATAGAAGTCCATAGCGTCTTGCCAAGGGAAGCTACCATCAGCTGAAGGTTTTGAACGATCACGTTGGAATACAGGGTTGCCTGTGTCGAAAATTAATTTGAGTCCTGGGATCTCATCTATCAGCCGCAGTGTGTGTTGTGCAGAATAGCCACCCCAGTTCATGCAGTTCTCATGTGCTACCGTGATTCCTGCAGCATCGAATCGTTTATAGATTTCTCTGATTCTACGAAATCGTTCGTTTTCAAATTGTTCCTTTCCCCATGGTTCTTGGGCGTACGACATGATGCGCACAATGTTGGTTCCTAGTGCATGCATTCGCGGAATACAGCGATCAACCTCAGCAAGGGTGATGTCGAAATCCGTTGAGATATTTTTAGCCCAGGTGCCGATGAGTGAACCAAATTCAGCAATCTGGATGTTGGCATCAGCTAGTTGCTGTTGCGCTGTCTCAAATGCTTCTTCGCTAAGGTCATGGATGTTGACACCATCAATGCCTCTTGCGGAGATATAGTTCCAGCCGAGTTCTTGAGTTGCCTTGATTTGGGTTGCCAAATCTTTTCCTGCTTCATCTGCAAATCCAGTTAATTTCATATCGCTCGTTAATTTTATTATATACTCGAATGTAATCCACTTGAGTTTTCGCTGGTAGTTTACCGTTATCGATTGGGCCACCCTTGAAGGTCATATGGTCAGGGGCATTGACGGCAGGGCGATTTCCAACTTAGTTTTTATTATTAAGTGTTACCCATTGGCCATCGTTGCGTGCACTATCATAGATTGCACAAACGACTTCTACAGCTTTGCGTGCTTCGTAGCCACTGACTGAACATGGGCGGCCCAGTTGGATTGACTCTACAACTTCCTCGAAGTTTCTCTGGTGACCAGTGAAGTTAATGGCATTAGGATCGTTCGCCCCTAAGCCAGCTTCCTCAGCTCCCACCATGAGATTATCATGCACATACTTGTCTACTTCTTGGGCTTCAGCGAAATCCCAAACTTTGAATTTTTCATCCGCTAAGAAGGCACTGCCTTTGTCACCACAGATGTTCACTTCTGCTGGGTGGCCAGTAGATGAGTAACAAGCTGTAGAACCTTGGACGATGCCTTTGGCTCCATTCTCAAATTCTAGAATTGCAACGGCAGTGTCTTCCACCTCGATATTTTCGTGAGCGAGACATGCCATGCTAGCTGAGAGGCGTTTGACTGGTCCAATGGTGTGGATCAATTGGTCAATGATATGAATCGATTGGTTCATCAGAGCTCCACCACCGTCAAGTGCCCATGTGCCACGCCATCCGGCTGAATCATAGTATTCTTGCGAACGGAACCATTTTACAGAAGCTTCAACTAATGAAAGTGTGCCAAAGCGTCCTTGGTCGACCGCACCCTTAAGTTTTACCACAGATTCGTTGAAACGACGATTAAGGATGGCAGCAAGAGTCACCTTGTTCCTTTCTGCAGCTTCAATCATCGGAGCGATACGTTCAGGTGTCACCTCTAGAGGTTTTTCACAAATCACATGTTTGCCCGCATTGAGTGCTGCTAGAGCTGGCTCTTGGTGAGTGCCAGAAGGTGTTCCGATAGTGACGATCTCTAGTTCGGGATCGGCTAGGAATTCTTCCATGGTCGCGAAGCTCACGATACCATTAGCTTCAGCATAGGCGGCAGCACGTTCAGGGCTACGGTCAAAGCAGGAATGGAGAGTTCCTCCAGTCATGGCTTCGATGGCTTTTGCATGAAAGTTCGCAATCATGCCGGTTCCAATTATTCCAAATTTCATTTTTTATTAAGAGTTAGAATTACGCAGACTTATTACGCTTGATGAAGCCTGTGATGCCAATGACGGCCAGGATAGCGAGAGCAATCATTCCGAGGTGTCCTGACTGGAGAGGACCTACAATGACATGCTTCTTTCCTGAGAGTGCCCAAACTGATGCGAAGGATGCAACACCTGCGGCTGAGATCATGAGGATATTTATCAGAATTCGATTTTTTGGTAATTCATCTCCAAGAGCAGCCTTTGAGTTCATCAGAAGAAGGAATCCAAGGTAGGCAATAGGAAGAAGTGTTGTTGCTATGATAGAAGCTGGAATTGCCATTGCTGCCTTTGCATCTCCTGCCCATAGGAATGGAGAAAATAGTCCTGCAATCGCTGGAATGGTGGCACCGATGATGAATATTTTTGAATTTCCCACTTTATTAAAGGCTTCACTGACGGCGTAACCGTTCATCATCATGTGAACGAGTAGTGTTGAAACCGCCATGGCGAGAATACCGATACCAAACACAGTTTGAGCGTGCTTTCCGAGGAAAGGCTCTAACGATTCAGCA
>CAXMOB010000077.1:0-6930 GCA_964194815.1 Vicinamibacteria bacterium
GGGGGTCATTTCTGAAAAGAGAGACCAAATGTAATGAGGCTATGGCATCTAGCACATTAAGCTATATTATTGATAGAGACAAGGAGAAAGGAGGAACCGTCTCACCGATGGCCACGATGAACGACTCCATGACGCGGACCCCAGCTGATTGACATGCTTGAGTATTTTTGCACGCACGCTATGTCAAGTGGGGGCTTGAATACGAAGGGGGCCTATGATGAGTCCTCAAAGGAGGACTGGATAGAATAGCGGATTATAAAATTCTGTATTCAGCACATGATCAGCATAATGGCTCAACAGTGCATTCATATTAGACAATTTTATTGCCCTGCGCGACTGCGGTGTGGAAGAAGGTGACCAGACTATTGAAGTAATCCTCAGTGACACCTAACAAGACGTCGAGTAGTAGTCTAACAAGAGTCTAGGCGGATACGACTCGTGCTTTGCGGTCTTTCGGGACGACATTGCAAGCATCGATAATCAGAGGGATTTCATCTGCCAACTGACCGTATTCTACATCATCGTGAGCGGTGCAGATCACGGCGGCGGCGTAACGTTTCAATTCGTTTTGATCCCATCTGATTGACTGGCGTCCTGACCATTGGCCGCGATTAGGAGCAATGGAGAGGATATGTGGGTCATAATAATCTACCTCCGCACCTTTGGCCTCTAGGATATCCATGACCTGATAGGACGGCGACTCACGATCATCGGAGACATTGGGCTTATAAGCCACGCCAACGACTAGTACGGCATTTCCGTGGAGGGACTGGCCTGCATCGTTCATTGCTTCTTGCAGGTGGCTGGCCACATAGCGGGGCATTGAGCGGTTGATCTGCCCGGCCAATTCGATGAAGCGGCAGTCGATATTGAATTCCCGAGCCTTCCACGATAGATAATAAGGATCGATGGGAATACAATGCCCGCCCACGCCAGCCCCGGGATAGAAGGGCATGAAGCCGAAGGGTTTTGTTTTGGCCGCCTCAATGACTTCCCATATATCGATCCCTAAGGGTGCGTAGATGCTCTTGAGTTCGTTGACTAAAGCTATATTGGCGAAACGAAATATATTCTCGGTCAATTTTACAGCTTCAGCTGTATCGCAATTGCCCACGGGTACGATTTCATCGATTGCTTTTTCATAAAGTTCAGTCGCCCGTTCAAGGCATCCAGCAGTGAGCCCTCCGATAACCTTGGGGATTTTTTGGAGTTTACTGAGTGAATTTCCTGGATCTTCACGCTCCGGAGAGAAGCTTAGATGAAAATCAGAGCCCGCCTGTAATCCTGAATGTCGCTCCAGCATCTCGCGGAATTCAACACGGGTGGTTCCAGGGTAAGTGCTCGATTCGAGTGAGACGAGCATGCCGCGTCGGAGGTGCGGGGCGATTTCCTCTGCTGCCCCTAGAATGTAGGAGAGATCCGGTTCTTGATGCTGGCGCAGCGGGGTCGGCACGCAAACAATAAGGGCCTCGCTCTCGGCCAAGAGGCTTCGGTCCGTGTTGAACTCCAAGGTCCCGTCGCTGAGTGAAGTGGCCAGCTGTTCAGAGGAAATGTGGGGGAATGGGGAGTGCCCTTGCTGCAACTCTAGGACTCTTTCGCTGTTGGAGTCGAAGCCGAGAGTTCGGCATCCGGCCTTTGCAAATCTGAGGGCCAGTGGGATGCCAACATAGCCGAGACCGACAATTGCTACCTCGAAGCGAGCTTGGGATGGTTTCGTGATCATACTGAAGTCGAGGGTCTAGATGTGCGCTCCATCGGTGCACCCAGGTCGCAACGGCGCAGAATGAAGTATTCAAAGGTAGCCTGTAGGCTAACAAAAACGCGGATCTGATGCCACCCCAGAGTATCGGTAAAAATGGCAAAGATTTCCTTCCAGTAATCTTTCCATGATTGAGAGCGTTGATTGGATTCTTCTGTAATGAAGATAGTCAATAAGGTCAGGAACACATTTGCGCTGTATGCGAGAAATATGAGTATCAGGATTTCTTTTATCGTTGTTAGTCCCAATATCAAAAAGGTAATGGCTAGGGTGTAAGCTACAACCTCCACTAACGGAGCTAAGGCTTCGAAGAATAAAAAATAAGGCATGCCGAAGAGTCCTGTAGTTCCATAGCGTGGATTGAAAATCATTCTCCAATTGCGAAAGATAGCTTGTAGTGTGCCGCGTTGCCAACGGTTGCGCTGTGGGAGATATTGGCTAATTTTTTCGGGTATCTCGGTGTAGCAAACGGCATCGGGAGTAAAGGCTATCTGCAGGGGCTGCTTGTTCCGGCGGTCAAATAGATGTCCATGGAGACGCATGGTAAACTCGATGTCATCAGTGATAGCTTTGGGCCAAGGTCCGCCGACCTCCTCTAAAACCTCCTTTTTAATTAGTAGAAGGGCGCCCGAAATGCAGAGCATGCTATGTAAGCTGTTCAATCCGTTGCGTGCCCATTGGAAGCTGCGTGCGTATTCTACTTCCTGATTCAACCCTAGCCAACTCTTGGGTAAACC
Source organism: Vicinamibacteria bacterium (assembly GCA_964194815.1). Classification (GTDB taxonomy): domain Bacteria; phylum Verrucomicrobiota; class Verrucomicrobiia; order Verrucomicrobiales; family Akkermansiaceae; genus Rubritalea. The sequence continues at coordinate 2,497 of CAXMOB010000077.1, forward strand.
TCGCGTTACGATGGTTCCGTTCTTTACGACTAATCCGTTCGATGGGCGTACTACTCCAGATGAAGCCGCTAGGTTTGGGTTCAATAAAAAGGGGCGAGCCATGTGCTGCAAGCCATCGGGTTCAATCAGGCAGTCTGCATCGATTACGCAGAGTAGTGAATAGCGGCTCAGGTTTACTGCGGCATTGATGGCGTCAGCCCGCTGACCATTCTCTTTCGAGATGACCACGAGATTCGGGTAATCAGGAGATTCGTAAACTGCATGGATTGGGCGTGTCTCGATGTGCGTTGCACCGTGTTTTTCCAACCGCTGGAGGTTGAAGTGCTGATGAAGTGTGTCAAGGGTTTCATCAGTTGACCCGTCATCGACGACAATGACCTCATGGCAAGGATAGTTGAGCTTGAGCACATTTTCCACCGTTCCAATGATGATGGCGGCTTCGTTGAAGGCTGGAACAATGACTGAGACGGGCGTGGAGAGTTCGGATTGCGCTATATGGTCGAACTCCGCAATCGTGATCTGCTTGTTGTATTTATGTATCTGTAGAGATCCCAGAAGCACCAACAGCAGGCTGATCATGCATAAAGCGATGAAGTAGACGAATATGGCAAATGCACAGATATAGAGGATAGTGATCATGGTTATTTTTTCTTTGTATCGAGGATCATATGTTCCTCAAGAACTTCGCTGCATATTTCACGGGCGTGCTCGTCGACGGTATTTTTTATTACCTGCTGGAGCTCTGTGACACCGAGTTTTCCGAGAGAATGAAGCCCCTGTGCGGCTGAAAATCGCACCCACCAGGAGGAGTCGCTTAGAGCGTGAGAGAGAATGGGTATCTGTCTGTCTGCATGCAGTTCTCCTATAGCCTTCATAGCTTCCTTACGAACCCTCCATGCTGAATCATTGGCCATTGCCGCTACAGGTGAAATGGCAGCAGAATCACCAATCTCACCGAGAGCACGTGCCGCGCATAGTCGCACACTTTCCTCGGGGTTTTTGAGTAGTCTAATCAGTGGCTGCACAGCTTCCGCAGTGCGGAGCATGCCCAGGACACGGGCCGCCACGATTATAGTGTTGTTAGAATTATTTCCATTGGGGCTATCTAACATGCTGAGAAGTGTTGGCACCGCAGAGTGACCGTAATCGGAGATGGCCTCGGCCTCTCGACGATTGTCTAATTCACTCGGCAAATCTAGGGCCTGAAGGATTGGTTTGATCGCTTCCGTCTTGCCCTGTATGGCCAACGAACGGGCTGCACAGAGGCGGATAGCAGGCATCTCGTCTTCTAAAGTATTGAGAAGCGCTGCTGTTGAGGCCTCGTTATCGAGGAAGCCGAGGCGTTCAGCTGCTAGCAGGCGTCGTTTCACGTTATTACTTTTCAGAGCGTCAATTTCGTCATCAATCAATATCAATCCGGTAAACAAGGGTTGGAGTCGAGGACGCATGCTAGGCTCTAGCTCAAGGTAAAGGTGAATAAGTACACTAAGAGCCTGAGCTGGATCCTCATGCATGGCCTTGATCGCGGTCTCCTCCGTAGCGTTCCCTCGAAGATATCTCCAGATGATAGGTGTGATGACTTTGCCGAATGTCGAGTTGTGTTTTTGACGCCGATCGATCATCCATCGCTCTATAGTGATATACATAAGCAGAACAATGCTTAAGGCAAACAACAATAGCCCAATATTGAGCACGATGGGTAAAAAGTTAGGGCCTAGAATTTCCATACAAGTCCAATGGTTGGTGTGATACTTTGATAGAGCTCCCCGTTGCTATCCGGGCGCATACGATAGACATATTCCAAGCCAGCGTAGATGCTGAGATCAGGCTTGATCGGTTGTTTGTAGAAGATACTGCAGATATAAGCATCAGTAAGAGTGGCACCAATAGCCCCAAATTCGAGCTCGGGATCTGTTCCATACGCAACCCCGAGGGTCAATCGACCATCGCAAGGCATATCACCAAAGTTCACTGCGGCACTGTAATAATCGTAGTCTGTTTCGCCGTGGAGCCAGCCGTGGGTGTAGCGAAGTGTGACAAATGATTTTTCCGTAAACCAAATCGAGACACCGGGCTTGATCTGCGTGATGTCATATTCCGAGCTGTTGATGTTAGAGTCGAAATTGAGTCGCTCAACATCGAGCAGCAGGGTCACCTGAGGGTTCAGCGTGTATTGAAATCCTGCGGAATATATTTCGCTAGGCATAAAGTTAGCATCCGGAGTGAGGGATATTTCGCCGTGCACTTCGAGCTTCTTGAGTGGATACCACGAGGCGTTGAAACTATACTTGATGTCATCTCCGCTAGTAGGCCGCTGTACGTAATCGATGCTGGTGCCGAGCAGGAGGTATTTGTCCGGTTGATAGTAAATATCGAGGGTCTCCCTCTGCCAACTATCACGGCCCTTGTTGAAAAAGGTCGAACTAAATGAAGGTACGGCCGTCCAAGGCTTGAGCGGCTTGCCTTGAATTATTTCCTCGTAGTTCGGGGGTATAATCTCGCTGAGGGATCCACTTTCGAGTTGGTGTCGTTGTTGCGACTCATTCTGGACATAAGTGTCGACGGCCGTTTGGCCGAAATTATCTACCCGGAGGCAGAAAAGAATCAGAATAACTAGTGATGTGTGGGTATTCATTATAATTCTCATTAGAGTGTGGCTTCCTGAAGTTTGTCCTTGAGTAAATCATCGACGGTTTCTTCCAGCGTCCATTGCGGGGTGAAGCCAGTGAGTCGTTCGAGCTTTTCCACTATCGGTTTACGCTGAGTGATGTGATCGAAATGTTCACCGTATGCTTGATCGAAAGGCACAAACTGGATGGACGAGGAACTGCCAGCGCGGGTGATAACCAGTTTGGCCAGTTGAAGAATGCTTATCTCATGGGTGTTCCCCACGTTGATCACTTCAGCATTTCGGACTTCTCCACACTCGGCCCCTATGGCTGCAAGCTGATCCAAGGCGGCTAGAGTGTCTCTAACATCACAAAACGAGCGTATTTGGCTGCCATCGCCGAAGACGGTAAGCGGGTCTCCGGCTAACGCTTGCTGGATGAATCGAGGAATGACGAACCCATAATTCCCTGTCTGATGCGGACCCACGACATTGAATAGACGGGGAATGACTACCTTGAGTCCATATTCCTCATGGTAAGCTTTGGCCTGGATCTCATTTGTAAGTTTGCTCAAGGCATAGCCCGTTAATCCTCCACGCTCTTGGGAGAAAGCCAAGTCAATGTCCTCGCGAAGTTCGAGCGCTTGGTTCGAGTGCCCGTAAACTGAAGAGCTCGAAGCTATGACGATCTGAGGGTTTGTCCCTCCATTGGCAGCTGCCTGCAGCACTCGTTCGGTCGATCCTACATTGACGCGGGTCACCGCGACGGGTTCCTTGAGCACTCGGAACATGCCGACTACTGCGGCAAGGTGATAGATACGGTCCGCCTTGGTCACCTCGGCATCGAGATCAGGCCAGCTCAGAAGATCAGCTTTGACAAAAGAAAAGGACTCCTGCCCGATCAGCGCGGCAAGATTTTCTTTTCTGCCCGTGCTCAGGTCATCGACGGCAACAACTGTGTCACCCCGATTAATGTGGAATTCGCACAGATTTGAGCCTATGAAACCAGCTCCCCCAGTAATTAAAATATTCATTACGACATCAATTCTTTTATCCTTACGGGGGATGTGGTTGAACTTGTTTTAGCCTTTCTAGGCGATGCGGTAATTATATGAACTTGGGTGTTTTTCATAGTATTAGGGGGGGTAACTGTTAAGTGTACCTAACGGTTAGTGAATGGGGGTAACTATTACCATCATAGGGTGTTTTTCATAGTATTAGGGGGGTAACTTGTTAAGTGTACCTAACGGTTAGTGAATAGGGGTAACTATTACCATCATAGGGTGCCTATCAAAGATCTACTGCTCATTGGTTGCTCGATAATAGTCTTATCTTGTTTAGCATAAGGATCTTGTTTGGTGTGAGGAATACGCGTTAACTTAGTGGGCTAACCCATTGAACATAAGCTTGTTGTCGATTGCTAGCTTCAACGCTAATTTGGCAGAATCGGAGTCTTATTGATCATTATCCCATCTGGGAGAAAATTCTTAATGAAGACGCTGATCTCTTTAAAAAATACGTTCCTGACGGCATCCACCCTGGGTCCGAAGGCTGCAAAGCAGTGATAACCCCGAATATTGCGAAGGCCTTGGGAATTAAAATCGAACAATAAAAATGCTCCTGAAAAAAAATAGCGATGCATTTTTTGCAAGTCATCCAAGGCGTTCTAGATATTGACGAAACCCAAAGCCTGGTCGACCGCGAACAGCAAGCGGCAAAAGGATTCAACAGATTCTCATATTGGAAAGACTTTTTCGACTTTCGTGAATCCCTCGTCTCAACGGCACAAACAAAAATCCTACAGGAGACCTGGACAGTGAAGGTGA
>CAXMOB010000078.1:0-2048 GCA_964194815.1 Vicinamibacteria bacterium
AATCCGAATCACCATTTGTGGCTTAACCGTGAAGTCTGGTGGTGCCACTTCACAGTGCATGAAAATAAAGTAGCAAGGCGGATGAGATTTTCCCTAAAAACGGCGGACATCGAATTAGCACGTCAGCGTAGGGATCGAATCCTCAAAGACCTCACTGAAAAGTTCTGTGCTTAAACGGTTCCTCCCTTGATCTTTATCAGCCGGTCCAAATCTATACTTTAGAACTGCTATGTAGCAAAGACACAGTATCCTCAAGGCTGCACAAAAGTTGAACACAACTCAACCTACCCTAAGCCATCAAATCAAGGCCTTCGAACAGTCACTGGATATCCAATGAGTTGAACGATGCGGTAAAGTGGTACTCCAAGAAGCTAAAGAGATCTTACACTTTGCCGAACGTGTCAAGGAACGTATTGTGCACTCAGTTGGTCAGGCAGTGATCATTGAACTTTAAGATTAAATAACTTACAAAGGCTTATCCAATAATACTAGGGCTCTAGACATTTAAAAACGAAGAAAAAAAACCATATGAAAAAGTATCTACCAATAATTCTCATAGCTCTACTGCTTAATAATACCTACGGAGTTGAAGGTGAAGGGAAAGCTAAGCCGAACTTTCTAATTATCATCGCCGATGACTGCACCTTTCGTGACATCAGCTGCTATGGCGGACAAGCAAGCACACCGCATATTGATAAGCTAGCACACCAAGGCATAAAATTCACGCAGTGCTTCCAGGCTGCACCTATGTGCTCGCCCACGCGACATAATATATACACAGGGCTTTATCCCCTTAAAACAGGAGCGTATCCAAATCATACTTTCGCTAAGCCTGGCACTAAAAGTGTGGTTCATCATTTGAAACCATTAGGCTACCGCGTCGCACTGAGTGGCAAGAGGCATATTGCCCCAAAAGCCGTTTTCCCATTCGAATACCTCCCAGGAAATAAAAATCCAAATTTCAAACAAGTGGAAGAATTCATCATCGACAGCAGCACTAAACAACAACCTTTCTGTCTCTTCCTATGCTCGAATGAGCCACATGACCCATGGACCAAGGGCGACCCCTCTCAGTATGACCCCGTTAAGCTCAAGCTACCACCTAACTTCGTCGACACAGAGGTCACCCGCCGTGAATATTGTAAATATTTGGCGGAGATTACTTATTTCGACAGTCAAGTCGGTCAGGCTCTGTCCTTGCTAGACAAGCACAAGCTTGATGATAACACACTCGTCATCGTGCTCAGTGAACAGGGTTCGATATTTCCTTTCGCTAAGTGGACCTGTTACGACTCAGGACTACAGTCAGCGTTCATTGCCCGCTGGCCAGGACAGATCAAAGCGGGTTCCACCAGTAAGGCATTGATCGAGTTTAATGACATCTTACCTACTTTCATTGATGCTGCGGGTGGCAAAGCAATCACACCAATTGACGGCAAAAGCCTTCTCCCTATTTTACGAGGCACAGAAACTGAGCACAAAAAATACGTCTTCGGAGAAATGACCACTGTTGGAATTAACAATGGATCCAAGCATTATGGCATCCGTAGCATTCGTAGTAAGCAGTATAAATATATTTATAATTTTACCCCAGAGGTCAAATTTCAGAACGTCGCCATGACAAAAGATTTTTATCATTCGTGGCAAAAGAAGGCTCAAACTGACAAGACTGCCAAAAACGTGCTAAACCGCTTCGAGCTACGTCCAGGTGAAGAACTTTACAATGTCATCAAGGATCCCTTCGAAATGAATAATCTTGCGGGACGAAATGAGCTACAGGCCGTGCAACAGAATCTGCGGACTGAATTACTGATGTGGATGAACAATTGTGGCGATCTCGGCCAGCAGAGTGAACTCAAGGCACGTCAACACCAGACTGGAAATAACAGATCTAAGAAAAAATAATCCTACTCGTAGCTGTCTCGATTACAGCCGTCACTTCAGAAAAATGAGTAATACCATTTAGAGTTTCAAAAGAGACTTATGCGAAGCTATATTCTTTTAGAATCGAGGCTTGATAAAGGAGCGATGCGGGCATCGTGACTGAA
>CAXMOB010000079.1:0-4621 GCA_964194815.1 Vicinamibacteria bacterium
TAGAGTGCGATGCGCTACGGTATACTTATGGTCAGAAAACGGAATCCCACTCGCCGTCTCCGTGCCGCCATTGGTCTTCACTGAATACCATGATGATTTGCCGGTCTCTACATGCGATACCGACCTAGGACTTTCCTCCACAGGACGCACCGATGGAGCTGGATCTGGCCGTAATGGCTCAGCAGCCATTGGCCTACTCAAGCCTCGTGATGGCCCGTCTTGCCCAGTGATCCGCACACCAGTAAGTGCAGGTTGACTACATTGGCAAAGTAATACGGCGGTGCATGTGGCCAGAGCTAAAGTTGGAGCATTCATCTCATAAGAATCGCTGCCATCCCGATTTGGTCAATGGTAAAGTGGGGGCTTCGCCCTCCATTAAAACATCAAATGGTGTGATCCACGTGATCGATACTGTCCTCATCCCTGAAACAGCTAAATCCGACTCGCTAACACTAACGTGCGAAAAAATTCTCATCGGTGCTGTCGACGTAGGGGTCGATCTCTTCAACAATGGTGACAGAGGTGCCTGTGAAAAAATATACAAAATGGCAGTCTTGTCGAAAACCTATTTTTGCTGTAGTCTCTCCGCACAATGAAGCGTTCTCTCACTACAACACTTTCCACTTTCGCCATCGGGCTCAGCATCTGTGCATCGCCAGCTTTCGCTCAGCATGAAAAGCCAGAGAAATCACAGACCGAAGCTGCTCCAGCGAAACCTAGCAAACCGGCGAAACAGCTGGCTCAAAAAACGGTCACCAAAGATGCCAGCGTCACCATCGCGGGCAAACAGATCGACTACACGGTCGCCGCTTCTCGTATCACTCTCAAAAACACCAAAGACGAACCGCGTGCATCGCTCTTCTATGTCAGCTACGTTAAAAAAGAGGTCAAGGATGCTATTAAACGCCCAGTCCTCTTCGCCTTCAACGGTGGCCCAGGTTCCTCTGCAGTGTGGCTTCACCTCGGTGCCCTTGGACCTAAGATCATCCCCACTTCAACCGATGGCACAACGCCACTCATGCCTCCGATCACCGTCAAGGACAACCCGCTCTCAATCCTCGATGTGGCCGACCTCGTCTTCATCGACCCAGTTTCGACCGGCTATTCGAAAATTGAAAAAAATGGCAAGCCTCAAGAATTCCACAGTGTCGATGGCGATATCTCATCCGTTGGCGATTTCATCCGCCGCTGGATCACCGAAAACAAACGTTGGTCGTCACCTAAGTTCATCCTAGGCGAAAGCTACGGCGGCGTTCGTGCTGCAGGTTTAGCATCACATCTGCAGTCACGCTACGGTATGCACCTCAATGGTGTCGTTCTGCTCTCAAGCTTACTCGATTTCTCAACCGTCAAACCTAGCAATGGTAACGACCTTGCCTACATCACGTATCTGCCAGCACTAACTGCAACAGCTCACCACCACGCTGTCGTCAAGGGAGATCGTGACAAGCTCATCGCTGAAGCCAACACCTTTGCCTACGGCGAATACGCCACTGCCCTACTCAAAGGCAATAAACTACCAGCAGCGGATAAGAATAAGATCGCCGCCAAAATCGCTTCACTAACAGGGGTGAGCAAGCAAATCATTCTCGACAACAACCTACGCCTATCTTCTACACGATTCCGTAAAGAACTGCTTCGTTCAAAAGGCATGATCCTCGGACGCTTTGACGCACGCGTCTCATGGAACGGGATCAGTAAGTCATCTAACTATCCATCTTACGACCCATCATTCAGTGTGGCCAAAGGCGCATTCTCGACCGCTATGCTTGCCTACCTCGGCGATGACCTTGGCTGGATCGATGAACAACCCTACGAAATCCTCACTGGAAAAGTACATCCATGGAGCTGGGGTGCGAACAACCGCTTCGTCAACGTTGCTCCAAAACTCGTCGACGCCCTTGCTGAAAATCCTAAGCTAAAAATCCTCGTGCAATGCGGTCACACTGACCTCGCAACACCTGCAGGCGGTATCCTCCACAGCATCAACCACCTCGATCTCCCAAAAGCACTCCGCGACAATATTTCAGTCGCTTGGTATGATGCCGGCCACATGTTCTACCTCAACCAACCAGACCTCGTCAAATGCCGTAAAGACCTGGTCAACTTCATCACCTCAGCTACCAAGGCCCCGTGACTACAACTCGCCCCATAGGCGCAGTCTACTTTCACTTACCCCTGTGCCTACCTTCGCCCCAAAGGGGCAGTTTTTCATAGCCTAGGGCATCGCCCTAGGTCCCCTAAGTCACGGCCTACTTCCATTTACCCCCGCACGGATCGATTGCTTATACCTCTCTTCTGTTTCAAAAGAATGGCATCAGACCACCAGGCTATTGAAACACCTACCTCTGCCACTCTGCCATGCGGCGTAGCAGATCATTTTCTACCGTGGTGTATCGCCCCTTCACACTGTAGTAAAGCTTCCGCTCCCACGCGGAGCCAGAGGAAAGGTTCTCGCCCTTAGAATAGCTTCCTAAATCACCCAGCGTGATTGCTTTTTCCGCTGCTAGCTTAGGAACCGTGCCATGTTTATCGACGCTATTCACTAGACTGTGTGTGATCGCTAAGGAAGCGAATAACTCACCTATCGTCAACTGCCTAAATGTTTCTCTAGCCTGTTCGTAGACCGACTCACCCTGGCTCTTGGGTCGAAAATCTAGGTTTCTGAATGAATCACCCACAAACGCCACTGCTGCTTTTAAGTCATCGCTAGTGTGGTCAGAAGAAACCAAATTTGTTAGATTGTTAAGCACTCGTGTCACTTCCTGCGTGACCGGCAAGGTAGCATACGCTCGAAATAATCTTCTGTATAAATTAAGCCCTAAATCACCGAGTTTTGTGTCCATCACTGAGCTAACTCCTAACTGTGGTTTCACTGAAAGCCATGCACCTAGATGATCTAAGATCGGCTGCATGATCGTTTCATAGCCGGGAAAGGTAACTCCTGTGCCGTTAATGCAAGCCTGCTTAGCGCGGCTCGCGTAGGCACCGACGGCCTTGGCTACAGGATCTTGACCTGGTGCACTCGTTGGCTTCAATGCATACATTAACGTCAGTTGATCAAAGTTCGCGAACGATAATGCCTTAGGCCCCGCAGCCTGAATCAACCTCCAAGCTGCAGCTCGGGCATCTTGCATGTCACTGCCGTTTTCTTGCTTTGACGGATGCTGAGTTACCCTAAGAAATCCGTGCTTACTGTGTTGTTCGAAAAACTCCGTAACTACGGCGTCAGGAGCCATTGTAGTGCCTTTGCCGTCATAGGCTTTAAATTCACCATAGTGGCCTAACACCAACTTGGTGAAACGAGGATCCGCTCCAGTGGTGCCATTTGCATTGAGATAACGATCTCCTAACTGCTTGCTGTAAGGGTTTTTACCAAAGGCTAAATTAGCAATCGCTTGTTTACAGCAAATGTCTGCCGTCGGAGTCACTAACAATGGATAAGCGGCATCACTGCAGACTGCTTTGAGTTCATCTATAAATAAACCCACAAGCTCGGCGAAGCTTACGCCTGCATCTTTTAACACTGGCTTAGGATGCACCGCTTCACTGGTGAATCGATATTCCTTGTCGATCTCTGCCTGCTTCACTTTATGATACTTTGCCACGATCGTAGGCATCTGCGTGCGCAGGTCACGAATGACAAATGGCATCGCACCACCAGGAACACCAGCCGAACAAAGTTGATCCTTCAGCTTTGCTTCCACTTGGCTATCTCTTCGCTCTAGCTTACCACCCCAGACACGCTTACTAAGAGCTTGTAGCTCGGCATAAGCCACATCACCTGAAAGTGAGTCGCCGCAGATATCAGCCCAGTCATGGTGAGACGAACCGCCTTTGAGTGGCCCTTCAACGGTTTCAATCGAGTCAATGCCAAGGGCTATGGCAGTTCTAGTGGCTTCTTTCGACGTCGCGGCATTGGTCGAGTGAATGTGTAACTCCAATGGAACACCTAAAGGCTTCAACAGCTCTTGCAGCATCGGTAGCAGCTTCTGCATCCGTTCGGATGTCATCTGCCCAGACATATCCTTGATCGCAATGTGATTAAATCCCTTGGCGACCAATTGCTTGGCGTAATTGACATAGTAGCTATCTGAATAAAGCTCGGGTGCATCCTTGTAGCTACCAAAACATAAGGCTGCCTGAAGGATAAGGCCGGGCTTGGCTTTGATCGACTCAGGTAAATCTAAGTTATCAATATCATTGAGGGCATCAAAGAAGCGAATCTTGGTGATGCCATTTTTATAAAATTCATTCAAGGTCGCGACCACCACATCCTTATCATAATGCCTAAATCCAAGAGCATTGGCGCCGCGGAACAACATCTGTAATTCGATCGTCTTCTGCCCGCCCTCGTCTTTCATCGCGTTACTGAGAGCATCAGCGATGGCGAACGGGTTATAACCATTGCTAATCGCAATCTGAAAACTCTGACCACCAGCGATTTCAGCAGAATCAAATCCAGCCAGCTTGGTCGCCTGTAAAACTTTTGCCATCATCGCGGTGTCCATCACCCAGTCTTTAACGTCTAGAGTTGATTGCTGCCCATCACGGAGTGCTAAATTGGTTTTGAGCACTTGCTTCAAATCATCTGCGGTTGGTTGGACATCACTCATCGCTT
>CAXMOB010000080.1:0-5203 GCA_964194815.1 Vicinamibacteria bacterium
TTTTTTGTTTCGGTTGAAGTTGGGTTTAGAGTGCTAGATCTTCTTCGAGAACTTTACGTTCACAGGCTTTGCGACCAAAGAGATAGAATACTGCCGGAGTGACTGCTAATCCTAGTAAGGTGCTGGAAATGAGGCCGCCAGTGATGGCTATGGCAATCGGGCTGAGGATTTCCTTGCCTGATTCTCCAGATGCTAGAACTAGTGGGATCAGAGCCAGTCCTGCAGAAAACGCGGTCATCAGGACTGGCAGCAATCGCTGCTGGGTGCCCCTGATGATCAGTTCTTTACCGAAGGGAAGTTTCTCTTCTTTCATCAGCATGATGTAGTGGGAGATCAGCATGATGGAGTTTCGTGCGGAAATGCCGGCGACGGCAATGAATCCTACCATCGAGGCAATGGAAATGGGGATGCCCATTACCTTAGTGAAGAGAATAGCACCAATGAGTGCAAGCGGGATGTCGATGATGACCTGCATCGCAAAGTTCATCGATCCAAAGTAGCTAAATAGCAGTGCCGTGATAACGATCAAGATCAAGAGCGAGTATGTCGCGATGGTTTTTGAAGCGTTTTGTTGAGCAATATATTCTCCCTCAACGGTGATCGAGTATTGTGTCGACTTTGGAACGTCGGAGTCAATCTTCCGTTGTAATTCTTCTACAGTTTCCACGAGGTTACGCACGGTCGGGTTCACACTGACCACGAAGCTGCGCGAGTTGTTCTCACGTTTGATGACGTTAGGGCCTTTGGATTCTACAATTGTGGCAACTTGGCTGAGCTGGACCTTGCCTCCATTTAGGGTGTCGATGTAGAGATTTCCTAAAGAATTTTTGTCGCTGCGAATATCGTCTTTCAAACGTGAAACCACATTGATAATCCGTTCTCCCTCGTTTAAGTCAATGAGGTGTGTCCCTTGAAGCAGATCAGAAACCTGCTTGTTGAAACTTCCAGCATTGATACCGTATGCCATGCCGCGATCGCGATCGAAAAGAATGCGCGTTTGGGGAATCGAAGCTTGGAACTCCAACTTTGCTTCTTCTAGTCCATTGATAGATTGGCAGATAGTTTGTACTTTTTTGCCGATATCTCGGATTTCGTTGAGGTCGTCGCCGGCAATTTTTATTGCTACTTTAGCAGGAACCCCTGAAAGCATGTGCCCAATACGGTCAGTGAGTGGGCCACTGATGACGGGGAATACGCCTGGTAGGCGCTCTTTAAGCATTTTACGAAGATCTTCAGTGACTTGATCTCTTGGCCGGCCACCTTCCTTGAGTTCGATGTCGAATTCAACTGTTGAAACTGGCACCACGTGGTCACCGCGTTCGGCACGACCAGCGCGGTGGCCGACAGTTTTGATTTCTGGGATTTCGAGGATCATTTTGTCGACTAACAAGGCGAGCTTATGCGTCGTTTGCAGCGAAGTTCCGGGAGCCGCAGCCATGGCGACAATGAGAGTTTCCTCTTTGAAAGAAGGAAGGAATTCTTTTGGTTGTTTAACGAACTCAAAGACCGTGTAGGAAAGCAAGGATAGGGCACATGCGACCGTGAGTGTTGGGAAACGTAGGGCAGCCTTCATGAAGGTCCATTGAAGAATTTTCTTCAGTACAATAAGGATGATGCCATCTTTATGTTCTGTGTTTTCTTTCGGTCGGAGAAAGAGTGAGCACAATACAGGGATGACTGTGAGTGACACTACAAAGGACGCCGCCATGCTCGCCATAGTAGCAATGGCAATTGGAGTGAAGAGTCGTCCCTCAACGCCCGAGAGCATCAATAGAGGCACAAAGACCAAGATGATGAAGACGGTTGCATAGAAAATGGAATTACGCACTTCACCAGACGCTTTGGCAATGACTGTGAGGCGTGGTTTCGGCTGCACGCTGTTGGCATTTTCCTTGAGGCGGCGTAATACATTTTCTACATCGACAATGGCATCATCGACCACAATACCAATCGCCACCGCGAGTCCACCGAGTGTCATTGAGTTCACACTGATGTCCATCATGGTAAAGATGATGGTAGTCATAGCGAATGAAAGTGGAATGGCAGTGAGCGTGATGAGCGTGGTCAGGACCGAGGTGATAGGTGCTCTGAGGTTGAACAGAAAAACCAGTAGCACGATGACTACCCATAGGGCACCTTCCTTAATTGCATCGAACAAGTTATGGATAGCCGCATTAATGAAGGTTTCTTGTCGGAATAGCGGAATGAGTTCAATGTCTTTGCCGTCAGCTTTGAGTTTCGAGTTAAACTCATCTAGCACGTCTTGTATCTGATTGGTTAGCCTACGGGTATCTACACCTGGAGCCTTGGTGATAGAGAGTACAACACCGGGGTCACCATTGATGCCAGATTCACCACGCTGAGGTTGGATACCCCATTCAACTTCAGCAACATCCGCGAGAGTGATGATGCGGCTGTCGATTTTTTTGACCACTGTTTTTTTGATTTCCTCAAGATCGGTAGTCATTGCGAGAATACGGATCATTTGCTCTTGCGATTTATGATCGATGTATCCTCCTGTTGCTGTGGAGGCAACCTGTGAAGCAGCCTCATTGATTTCTGAAGCACTGACGTCATAAGCGAGCATCCGTTCAGGATCTGGCATGACATGCACTTGTTGGATGCCGCCACCCATTGATAGCGACTCCGCAACTCCTGAGAGCTTTTGGATACGCTTCCTCAGAGTCCAGTCAGAGAATGTGCGAAGGTCGGTCGGGGTGACAGATCCATCAGGCGAGGAAATTCCCACTAACATGATCTCACCCATGAGCGATGCCACAGGAGTGATATAGGGTTCGACGTCGTCATCAAGCTCAACAGTGCGAAGACGTTCTTGCACAAATTGTCGAGCTTGATAGATGTCGGTTCCCCAGTCAAATTCGACGACAACGAGGGATAGCCCAACATCGGATGTAGATTGAAGTCGGGTGACTCCTTTGATACCAGTCACCGCTTGTTCTAGTGGAATGGTGATGAAGCGTTCGACCTCTTCAGGAGCACGTCCGCCAGCTTCGGTCATGATGGTAACACGTGGTTTGGTGAGGTCGGGTAAGACCTCGACCGGAAGTTCCATGATGTTTTTAATGCCAACCGCGAGCACGACACAGGAAAGGACCACCACAATCAGGCGGTTTTTCAGTGCCACGTTGATCAGTGCATTTAAAAGTTTATTAAACATGATAGATTAGGCTACGTCTTTCTTTTTGAAAATCGTGAAGGCGAGGATCAGCAGAAAGATTCCATTACTGATGATCAAAGGCATGACGAGATGAGCATTTTTGCCTCCACCATCTGCTGAACCATTTGTCGCAGCTTCCTTGGCAGCCTTCTCGGCAGCACTCATCTCAGAACCGTCTTCGTTGTGTTCGTGGCCGTGGGCAGCATCGAGTGCTGCCTTGAGAGAGCCTTTGTCCTGTTTTGCATGAACCAGAAAGTATCCTCCAGAAATGACAATTTCATCGGTAGGGAGAAGTCCATTCTCGCTAGGGAAAACCTCGACGTGAGTGTCGTTTTCTTCGCCTGTGAGGACGTCAACTTTTTCAAAGGTGTGGTCTAATTCCCAGTCTTTCCGGTAGAGGTGACGGTTGAGTTTATCACCTAAGATCGCTGATTTAGGAATGGAAAGCACATTTTCTCTCATGCTAGTGACGATGTTGAATTCCGTTCTCATATTAGGTCGAATTCTAAACTCAGGGTTTTTCAGAAGGAAGATCGCCTGAATCGTGCCATTGCTTTGGTTGGCCTCGGTGCCGAATTTGATGAGGGTGCCGGTGAAACTTTCTGAACCTAGAGCTGAGATGCGGATACGAGCTGTTTGCCCAATTTTGACTTTTGAGGCTTTACTTTCGGGGATATTAGCGACTGCCCATACCTCGCTGATGTCGACAATATCCATTAGTTCTTCTGAAGGTTCGACGGGTTCGCCAAGGTTAACGTGAGATTGAAATACGATTCCTGAACCGTTTGATGTCATTGGGATAACCGGTGGTGGGCTCCCTGGTTGGCGGCTTTCAACTTGAAGAACTGTTTGACCCGTCTTGATATAATCCCCGACTATCGGCGGCTTTGAGACTACGCGTCCTGCGATCCGCGAAGAAATAACAGTGTGACGGTCTGGAATAGTCTGGATAGATCCAATTGCAAAGAGCGTAGTTTCGAAGTTATTCTTGCTAAGGTCTGTTATTGTTATACCCGCACTTTTAATTTTGAAGGCGTTGAGTGAAATGAGTTTATCCATTTCTTCTTTGCTACGATGTTGAGCTGAAGCGATGGCGATGGTTCCTAACAATAGGATTAAAATGAGTTTCATAATAATAGAAGAGTAAAAAATTAAAATGCGTGCTGTGACTTGCCGATGGTAGAAAGGTAGGCGACGCGGGCTTTGTGGAAGGCTACGTTGTTATCTATGAGCTTGGCCTGTAGATCGAGCACTTGTGATTTAGCCTTGAGGAAATCAGTGAAGTTGCCTTGTCCTTGGCGGTAGGCATTTTCTAAATCAGTCGAATTATTTTGAGCGGTTGGGATTAAGGATTTTCTTAAGGTGGTGTTTTGAGTTAGCCACGATTGCATCAGCATCTTCTCGGCTTGTGCGCGGTTTTGGATTTCTTTCTCAATGGCAATTTGCTCGATTTGAATGCGTTTGGTGGTGGCTTCAGCAGCTTGGATATTACCCTCGTTCTTATTGTAGAGAGGAAGTGGGATAGAAAGTTCTACTCCCACGCTAGCTTCGGCCTCACGGCCTTCAGGTGCGTCTTCTTCCGAGCCGAATTCACCAGTGACAGACATTTCGAGGTCTTCGTAGCGTTTTGCTTTTTCAAGCAAGAGGCTGCTTTTAGACTGAGCGAGTTGCCATTTTTTCAATTGGTATTGCGGGAGCGACTCAATGTTGAGCTTATGCACTGGCATCTTGGGGACGGCTAGCGAGCCTTGGAGATTCAATGGACTGGTGGGAGAGAGTCCGATGAGGCCTTTGAGTTTAGTGAGCGTGATCGCTTGTTCAAGTTGGAGGGCTTCTTGTTCGGCCTTCAGTGAGGCCATTTCGAGTCGTGTTTGGGCAGCATCTAGAGACGAGAGTTCACCGCGTTTTGCTGCATCTTCAATAAAAATAGCGACTTTTTCTAAGGCGGCGTGTTGTTTATCGATGTGTTTCCGGTGTTGTTCTAGACCAAGGTAATCGACTGCCAATTCTTGAGCAACTTTTGTT
>CAXMOB010000081.1:0-5004 GCA_964194815.1 Vicinamibacteria bacterium
AGTCTATGGCAAAGGATGGACTGCGTCAAAGCTGTATATAATTTGGATTACTTGGTATTCTCAATCATTGCGTAAGCATTGTGATTGTGAATCGATTCAAAGTTCTCGGCTTCGACTTTATACCAGGTGATATTGTCTTGAGCATTGGAGCGTGAAGCGACGTTACGGACTAAGTCTTCAACGAAAACAGGATTGTCGTAGGCTCGTTCAGTCACCGCTTTTTCATCAGGACGCTTGAGTAGTGAATAGAGTTCACAACTGGCAGATTGCTCGACGAGGTCGATGAGATCTTCGATCCAAATCGGTTCTTTACTGCGCACTGAGTAAGTGACAAGGCCACGTTGATTGTGTGCACCGTAATCTGAAATAGCTTTCGAACATGGACAGAGAGTTGCGACTGGTACCATGACGGTGTGGATGAAATCGCGTGAACCATCGGTTCCAGCTTCGACTTCGAAACGCACTTGATAATCAAGAAGTCCTTCTTTGCCAGTGACTGGAGCAGCCTTAGAGCGGAAAAATGCAAAATCAAATTCTACGTGGGCACGCGATGCGTTGAGCACATCGAGCATTTCGCATGGGACTTTATGAAGTTCGCGCACGTCAAGGCAGTTGCCATGAGAGCTGAGGACTTCAATGAAACGGGACATATGAGTTCCCTTGAATTCTTTAGGCAGGTCAACAGCGAGAGCCACAGTTGCGACTGTGCGTTGGTCGTTTCCTCCTTTTTCTTTGACTTCTAGTGGAAAGCGTAGGGCTTTCACTCCGACACGATCGATCGCGATGTTGCGGTCATCCTTCTCGTTTTGTGTATCTTTTAGTTCTTGCATTCTCTTTAGGCGGTTACATTCCGCCGGTTAAAAGTTGAGCGTGTAGGAGGGTAAAGAGGGGGAGAAAAGAAAGCCCTCGAATGCGAGGGCTTTGGATTGATTATGCTGGTGCACCTACTGCTTCAGGAGCGAGCGGTTCGTCGTCGTCTTCAGTGTCTGACTCAGACGGTTCAGCAGTTTCGTCTGACTCTGGTGCTGCTGGCGGCTCTGGAGGCATCGGTGCAGCGGGTGGGTTAGACATAAAGCCGTTTTCAAGGATTTCCTGAATTTGGTCACCGTGCAGCGTTTCGTACTCTAAGAGTGCTTGGCTGATGTTTTCTAGTGCTTCACTATGCTCAGTGAGCATTTTCTTGGCACGAGCGTAGGCATCATCGATGAATTGCTTGATCTCAAGGTCAATCTTCTGAGCTGTGTCTTCTGAATATGACTTCGTAGAAGGCATGAACATCTCTTGTTGTTCATCGCCGCCGTAGTCGACCATGCCGAGGTTTTCGCTCATACCCCATTCGCACACCATCTTGCGTGCGATAGTTGTGGCTTGGCGAATGTCGCCCATCGCCCCATTGGTGACGTTTCCGAATTTAAGTTCTTCAGCGACGCGACCACCCATGGCCACACAAAGTTGGTCGACGAGTTCTGCACGACGGTAGTTCACTTTATCTTCTTTCGGAAGGAACATTGCCATTCCGAGTGAAGGGCCACGTGGAATGATAGTTACCTTGTGAAGGTTGTCAGTGTGATCACAGATCAGGTTACAAATAGCGTGACCTGCCTCGTGGTATGCAGTGTTTGCCTTATCGCTATCACTCATGGCGAGTGATCGACGTTCACGTCCCCAACGGACTTTATCACGTGCTTCTTCAAGCTCAGCAACTGTGACTTCTTCGAGTCCCTTACGAGCTGCGAGTAGTGCGGCTTCGTTGATGAGGTTTGCGAGTTCGGCACCTGAGAATCCAGGAGTTCCTCTCGATATAGTGGTGAGGTCAGTGTCTTCCTTAAGTTTGATTTTCTTTGCGTGGACCCGGAGAATTTGTTCACGACCCTTGTAGTCTGGCAGTGAAACGGTGACCTGACGGTCGAAACGACCTGGGCGAAGTAGTGCTGGATCGAGAACGTCAGGACGGTTGGTTGCTGCGATAATGATCACACCACTGCGGGCGTCGAAACCATCCATTTCAACCAATAGAGCGTTGAGCGTTTGCTCACGTTCATCGTTGCCTCCTCCATGACCGTGGCCACGGTGACGACCGACGGCATCGATCTCATCAATGAATATGATACAAGGAGAGTTCTTCTTGCCTTGTTCGAACATGTCACGGACACGACTAGCACCGACACCGACGAACATTTCGACGAAGTCAGAACCTGAGATTGAGAAGAATGGAACATCTGCTTCACCTGCGATAGCACGCGCTAGGAGAGTTTTACCCGTTCCTGGTGCACCAACCATGAGGACACCTTTAGGAATGCTGCCTCCCAGTTTTTCGAACTTCTTAGGCCCTTGAAGGAAATCGACGATTTCATAGAGTTCTTCTTTTGCCTCTTGGATGCCTGCAACGTCCTTGAAAGTGACCTTGTTTTTGTCCTGAGCTAGCAGACGTGCCTTTGATTTGCCGAAGTTCATTGCACCTTTGCCCGCATTCTTCATTTGGAAACGGAAGATGAAGAAGATGACGAGAACGATGAGGATAATGGGTAGAAACGTCATGAGCAACTGCATGTTGCTGCCTGACTTGTGATTGTATGTTGCAGAGCTCTTGATGAATGCTTTTTGCTCATCGGTGAGTGTTACCATGTTTTCGACCATGGAGAAGTCGATGTATTTGACGCCTAAATCGAGGTCCTTTTTCTCGATAGTGATGCCTTTATCTTTCGCTTTTTTAATGATGGCATCGTTGCTTAACGTTGCATACTTGATGATAGAGCCTGTGATGACAGCTGGGCCAGATTCTTCACCTTTGGTTTTGATGAGTTGAAGCTTGGTGAGTTCATCACGGAAGAAGTGCTTACGTAGTTCTTCACTGGTGATTTGGTTGAGACCTGATGATGCTGTCTCTGGCTTACCGCCTTTGAGGGCGTCTTCGATGTTTTCAACCCATGTCACTTGGGAGACCTGTGCGTTATCAATAGAGGAGAAAACTTCCTTGTCCTTGGCCGTGTTGAGGTAGGCTTTGAATGGGGTTTCTGACTCGGGATTCGAGTCTAAGTCTCTGTTGTCGAGCACGTTGAACTTGCCATGCACTTGACCAATAGCTTGTGACTGCTCAGTGGTGAAGGTTGAGACAAATGCTTGCTGAGAGCCCTTTTTGTCTAGTAGATATTTCTCACGGATAGCCTTGTTGCTGCCCTCATCCTTTTTGTATTGGTCTTTTGCATACAGATTACCTGAGTAGTATTGCTTTTCATACTCGGAAAAAGTGAAGGTTTTCTTACTTGCGTTGGTGTTGATCTGGTAGGCAGCAAATAAGATCACCATGGCGATTCCAAAGAGTGTGAGGACGCGCCAGTTGAAGCCACCACCCCCTTCTTTTGGAGTAGGTGATTTTGGTGTCTTATTAGGACTTGGAGGCGGCTCAGGTGGTCTACGATTTGACATGATATAGAAAGTATGAAGTTGCAGCGAGGGCTAGGTCGTCCTCACTGGCGAAGTGCGAACAAACTAAGCTAGGTTTTTGAAAAAGAAATCCTTTTTTAGCGTGATCATAGGAATTTCCTAAAAAAGCACCGTTTTGGCGGCGACTTAGGGGAGCAGATTTGCTATTCTACGGAATTTGGTTGTCGGAGTCGAGTTGGTGGGTGAGCATTAAGTCGATGAATTTGGAGAGAGCGATTGACTTATTTATGCTGTATTTAGCCACTGAGAAGGGGCTTTCGGCTGCCTATCAGTCGTCCGTAAGGCAGAGTTTGGAATGGTTGGGGCGGTATTTGGACGAGGTGAAGCTATCTCGACTTGAAGATCTTGGGACTGAAGAATTAGCCGCCTTTTTGGCGTGGAGAAAGAAAGGGGGAGTTGGTTTGGGCACCATGAGGGTGACAACCGTGCATTTAAAAGTGTTTTTTCGTTTTTTGGTGGCTAGAAAGCATCATGCGATCGACGTGGCAGAGCCGCTTTCGGCACCAAAAGAAGGGGCACATTTACCAGAGGTGCTATCGATCGAAGAAGTCGGCAATTTATTAGAGAGCATTGATTTGGTTGCTCCATTGGGGATGCGTGATAAGGCTATTCTTGAGCTATTCTACGCTTCGGGGCTAAGATTGTCTGAGTTATCGAATTTGACTTTAAATATGGTGGACCTGGACGATGGCTTCGTGCGGGTGACTGGGAAGGGGAATAAGACGCGTCTGGTGCCAGTGGGGGAGCGAGCTATCGATGCGATAAAGTTGTATTTGTCTCGTGAACGCCCGAGTTTGGTGAAGCCGAAAACCCGTTCGCATGTGTTTTTGTCTGTTCGCGGTGGGCCAGTGAGTCCTGAGCGCTTGAGGGAGATAGTGAAACAACGGGCAAAAGCTGCCGGGATTGAGTCGACCATGTATCCGCATTTACTTCGTCATTCCTTTGCGACGCATTTACTGCAAAATGGTGCAGATTTACGTGTGATTCAAGAGATGCTCGGCCATGCCGACATTTCCACAACGCAGGTTTATACGCATGTTGAGCAGAAGCAGCTGAAGAAGGCACATCGTTCGTTTCATCCACGTGGATAGATTTCACGATAAATTCACGATATTGTAGGGTTCAGGAATCGGCGACTAATTCTCCGTCACGAGTGTTTTTTTCTGGTATTCGGAGTTGAAAGTGGGAGACTCCAACAGTTGCGAGGGGCGGTGACCTCCGGTAACCATCAGCTGCAGCTTCAAAAGCTTGTCATTTCGTTATGAATATTATTGTCCTAGGAGCAGGGGAAATTGGGCGTCACATTGCGATATCGTTATCGCAAGTGGCTCACAGCATTGTTGTGATTGAATCTGATCCTGTGATTGCTCAAGAGTTAGAAGAGCAACTTGATGCTCGGGTTATCAATGCGAATGGAACCAGTGTGGAGACGCTTTTGGAGTCAGGCGTGGCCGAATGTGATTTGTTTGTCGCTCTGACTAGTTCAAATGAGAATAATGTGATGGCAGCCACGATAGCAAAGAAGCTAGGAGCCAAGAAAGTGATTGCTCGTGTGCATCC
>CAXMOB010000082.1:0-4028 GCA_964194815.1 Vicinamibacteria bacterium
ATAAACAAAAAGACCCAGCCTCATATGAGACTGGGTCTTTGGTAATTTTTCTTAAAGGAAAGATTAGTCAACCTTCTTCACATTAGAAATGTGAATTGGACGAGCAATCTTAAGAAGGCCACCTTCGCTGCCTTCAGTAGGCTTAACCGCCTTAGTGATTTCCTTTACGCCTTCAACAGTTACAGTCTCTTTCTTTGCATTGATTGAGATGATTGTTCCTGTGACACCTTTGATGTCTTGTGCGCCCGTAGTCACTACTACCTTATCACCGATTTTTACATGTGTTTTTGTCATGGTATTGTCTAGTGGTTAAGATTAAAGCACCTCTGGTGCTAGTGATACGATCTTCATGAACTGCTTCTCGCGAAGTTCACGAGCAACAGGGCCGAAGATACGTGTGCCCTTTGGGTTGTTGTCCTTGTCGATGATAACAATCGCGTTGCTATCGAAACGAAGAACTGAACCGTCAGGACGGCGGATTGGAGCTGCTGTGCGAACAACAACTGCCTTGATAACTGCACCCTTTTTCACTGAAGCAGTAGGGATAGCTTCACGAACGTGTGCCGTGATGATGTCACCAACTCCAGCACTCTTTGAGCGCTTACCGATTACACCGATCATTTTTGCGGAACGAGCACCTGTATTATCAGCGATCGCTACCTTTGATTCCATTTGTAACATAATATATAGTCTAGTTAATGGTTGTTGTAATCTGGATTAGTGTGAAAGAACTTCTTCAAGTTTCCAGCACTTTGTCTTAGAGATAGGAGCAGTTTCTACGATGCGAACTTTGTCGCCTAGAGCTGCTTTACCTTCTTCGTCATGTGCGTAAAACTTTTTAGTTTTCTTCACGATTTTCTTAAAGCGTGGGTGCGGAACACGTGCTACGTATTCAACAACGATAGTCTTATCCATCTTTGTTGATATAACGTTACCAACGCGTGTCTTGCGCAAACCTGGCTTTTTATCAGTTTGTTCACTCATTGTGTTTATTTGATAGGTTGTGGTTTATTACTTTGCCTGGTCTTGTGCGGAGAGCACGGTGTTGAGCTGGGCCACTTCGCGACGGATCTGGCGGATACGTGCGGTGTTTTCAAGTTGCCCTGCTGAGTGTTGGACTCTAAGCTGAAGTGCTTCTTGCTTAAGTTCACGGAGACGTCCGTTCACTTCTTCTGCTTTGAGGTCTTTGATTTCGCTAAATTTAGCCATAACTTTTATTTTTCTGTATTTTAGGTTATTAGCTTAGCTTGTTACGATGAACAAAGCGTGTGCGGATGCCAAGCTTGTTTGATGCGAGTCGGAGAGCTTCCTTAGCATCAACTTCAGGCACACCTGCAATTTCGAAAAGCATCGTTCCTGGCTTGATAACAGCTACCCATTTTTCAACAGCTCCTTTACCTTTACCCATACGGGTTTCCGGTGGACGGCCTGTTACTGATTTGTGAGGGAAGATGCGAATCCATACTTTACCCTTACGTTTGAGGTAACGGTTAATTGAGATACGGCATGCTTCGATTTGGCGGTTTGTCATCCAACCACGACCTAGTGACTGAAGACCGAAATCGCCGAAGCTTACGTCTGTTCCTTTTTGAGCATTACCTCCGCGATTACCCCTCTGGGTCTTGCGGAACTTCGTGCGTTTTGGCATTAAAGGCATAAAATGATATTCCTTTCTATAAAGTTAAGTTAGTTAAAGACTAAGCCTGTGGAGCAGGTTTAGGTCCTCTGTTGTTGCTGCGATTATTATTATTTGGACGGCGTCCGCGACCACCACGACGATCTCCGCCGCCTGCTTGTGGTACTTCTTCCTTCTTGTTGATCCAAACTTTTACACCGATGATTCCATAAACTGTGTTCGCTTCTGAGAATCCGTAGTCGATTGGAGCACGGAGTGTCTGAAGTGGCACTTTACCTTCGGTATACCATTCTGCACGTGCGATGTCTGCACCACCGAGGCGGCCAGCTACGCGAACACGGATGCCATCAGCACCGAATTCCATTGCAGTTTGAACCGCACGCTTCATTGCGCGACGGAAGTTGATACGACGATTAAGTTGGATAGCAATCTGCTCTGATACAAGTTGTGCATCAATTTCAGGCTTGCGAATTTCAACGATGTCGATCTTCACTGGTGAACCATTACAGAGCTTAGTGATCTCAGCGGTCATTCTTTCGATTTCAGATCCCTTACGGCCGATAATAAGACCAGGACGTGAAGTGTGAAGTGTGACACGAACGCTGTTCCATGCACGCTCAATGATCACTTTTGAAAGTGCAGAGAATGATAGTTTGTCAGCGATGTATTTGCGAACACGAAGATCTTCGTGAAGCTTGCTTGTGTAGTCTTTGCCTGCGGCATACCACTTCGAGCGCCAGTCCTTGCGAACAGCTAAACGAAATGCGATTGGATTAATTTTTCTTCCCATTTGATTAAGTCGTTAAATTATGCTTCTGCTTTTGGGCTTAGGTTCTTGCTTGGGCTTGGGCTTGGGCCTGTACTTGGTGCAAGTGTGATAAAGATATGACTAGTTCTCTTACGAATAGCTCCTGCTGAGCCACGAGCACGTGGCTTAAAGCGCTTAAACGTAGGACCGTCTCCGATCGTAGCTTCTTTAACGATTAGTTCATCAGCGACAAGCTCATGGTTGTGCTCCGCGTTAGCGATAGCACTGTTGAGTGTCTTACTGATGAGTTGGGCTGCCTTCTTAGGTGTGAAGGCGAGCGTCTCGACTGCTGCTGATACAGGGAGTCCCTGAATCTCGCGAGCAACGTCCCTGGCCTTCTTCGGCGAGATGCGTGCGTATTTATATATTGCTTTTACTTCCATCGTGTTTGTTTGTTGGATGGTTATCTGTCTTTTCTTAGGAGCGCAATGCCTGTTACAGCAAGGGCTTTTACATTAATCTCGAGGTGCTTACCTCATCCCTTAAGATACATCAGCTAGCCGAAATGTTTCGACTTGCTAAACGATTGAGTGAAGCCAACAAAGCCTCCACATTTCTCGCGGGACGCGGCTTATCCACTTTCACCCCCCATAAGTCAAGCTTTGTTAACCAGATTTTTAGACTTTTTCCGCACCCACATGGATTCTCCAAGAATTGTAAAGCTCAGCCCCACAACACTTAAGATAAGCTTAAGAAAATGCCTTATCGCTGTAACTTGACTTCTGCACGATCACCCACCTTAAAAACAACTTCCTTATTCGCCTTAGTCAGCACCAAAACTCCTGAGAGGTGCGGCCTTACCTCTGCAACCATTCCCTCTCCAAGTTTCCGATCACCTCGATAAAACACAAATGTCATCCCTACCTTACAGTCGCCCTTGGAACCCACATTGAGCACCAACATTCCGGAGTTCGTATCGATACTCAATACTTTCGCATCCTGCAGAGTGCCCATAAATTTGGGGGCCTGCTGCACGCCAAAGCCACCCATCAATGCCTTTTCCATCTGTACCACTGCAGCCTCAACATCTTTTTTGATCTTCGCATCTGGAACTGTCGCGAACTGCGTGAAGCGTCGCACCACTGCAGCCACCTTCTCAGCCTCCAACCGTAAATCATTCAATTGCCTACTCAGCACGCGACCATCTGCCACCGCCTGTAACAATCGCTCATCCTTATCTCCTTTGTACATCCCGAGAGCCTGTAACCTCACCTTCAACTCTTTCACCTCCGCCACTGCCTTTGTCTCACTCTTTTTAGAAGTCGCCAACGCTGCGTTTAGATTCAACTGCTGTTTACGATACAGATCAATTTGACGCTGCATCATCTGAATCGTCAAATCCTTATCCGCCTGCAGCACTTCCTGAGCAAATGCCAATGGCATACAGAGCGAGAAACAAAAGAATACAAGGAATCGGATCATGCCAACTTGGTATCCCACATCCCCTCACAGGTCAACCGAGGATTGTCGATCGATTGTAAAGAGCTGACACCATCATCATATTCTCACAGCCCTAAGGTAAATAATCTTGCTATCGTACAATTTGCAACCCTATCTACCTGTGTGAGAAAAATCATCGCCCTA
>CAXMOB010000083.1:0-8311 GCA_964194815.1 Vicinamibacteria bacterium
CATATCTTTCGCACGCACCGCCTGGGCGAGAAGGCGCTGTTTGAGCTGCGCGTCGGAGGTTTCGCCGGCTACCTTTTCAAGACGCGACACATAGGCGGTACGGATTACCGTTAGTCTGGAGAGGCAGGCTTTATCAATCACCGCCTCTTTGGAGCGAGCACGTTAGAAGTCATTGAATAGTTCTTCGGGCAGGCCAATGACATCGTCTGTCAGGGGAACACGGTTGCTAATGACATCCTCCTTGAGGCCTTCGATCAATTTAACCTCATCCTTCTTTACTTTGCGGGTGTGGCCACTGAGTTGCGAAAGCAATGCTCGGGCATTTTTTACAAGTTCCTTGTCGCGATCCTTTCGGGCAGTTTGAATATAACCAATGGCACGCTCACGCAGCTTTGGGTCTCCTGGCAAGAGGTCAACAGTTGGCTTTGGCTTTGGCTCGGGCTCGGAAACCACAACTGGCGGAATGACTGGCTCATTGCGCGGGTCAACATCAACGATTTCGGGGGAAGGCATCGGAGAGGAGCCGAGTGGTTTGGGAGTTGGCGTCGGGTTGGAGGCTACTTTATCAAACGGTTTGGGAACTGGCGGCGGGGATAAGGTGACTTGATCGGCCGGTTTGGGAGCTGAAACGGGCGGTTTAGGAGTTGGGGTGGGACGTGGCTTCACCTCCAAAATGGGTACGGGAGTAACAACATTTTTGATCTCGTTGACATTCGCGATAGCTTCATTGGCCTTCTTCTCTTTGCCACTCGCTAGGTGGTAGACTAACACAATGGCGGCGACCAAAGTACCGATGAGGGCGAGTTTACCTCCCATGCCGCCGGTTTTTACTTGGACCGGGAGTACGGTAGGTTGGATCGCCGGCTTGCTCGCTTTAAACGGCTCGTTATCGGCGGTGACTAGTATCTTTTGCTTCGCGGTCGACCATTTCTCAAGGGCGGAGCCCATCTCAGCGATACTTGCATAGCGCTGGGCGGGAGTGATATGGGTCGCTTTGCGCCAGATCGCATCGAGGTGGAGATTACCCGTCGGTTCGGTCGGAGGCTCTACGATCCCTGCGGGGTCGATGCCGGTGAGCAATTGGTGAAGGATAACGCCGACCGAGTAGATATCAGCCAGCTCTCCGGCTTGGTCAGGGTCGTTAAAAACCTCTGGTGCAGTATAGCCTGGCGTGCCCATAACGAGGCCGGTTTGATCGGAGTCACTAGAGTGGGCAAGGCCAAAATCGCCGACCTTTGTCTCCGCCTTCACCGTGAGTAGGATATTGGCCGGTTTGATGTCGCGGTGGACGATACCATGCTCGTGAGCATGGGCGAGTCCGGCACAGATGCCAGTGATAATATTAGATGCTTGTATGGGATCGATCACCTTGTTCCAAGCTGCTTCATGGAGCGACCCGCCTTCGCCATACTCCATGACGATGTAGGGCATTCCATCTACCTTACCGTAATCGAAAACACCCAGCAGATTTGAGTGGCTGAGGCGGGCCATCGCCTTAGCCTCGGTAGTGAACGATTCCAGGAAGTTGGTATCTTCACCGAATTCATAGAGAAGCACCTTGATGGCGACGTCGCGATCCAGTGAGACTTGACGTCCCCTATAAACCGCTCCCATACCGCCTTGTGCGATAAAGGAATCGATCGCATATTGCGGAAGGAGCTCAGCTAGATGCTCTGGACTGGGTGCTTGGGGGATGTTATCACTCATGGAATTAATATAAGAATATGTATATTAGATATCTATCAAAAAATTAAATACATATTTATCAGATAAATGTTTGGAGCAAACTAAATATTATCGTAACAATTTAAGGAATCAACCAAATAATAAGAAATAAAATTCCATAGCTGGATCCTCACCCGAGGTACCGTCCCCTGTCATGCATTTTCTCACAGATTTTTATCTCTTGCCACTTACAGCTATAACTCTCAATCTATGTTCTCCATGAAAACCGCAAGCTACTTCTTCTTCACCTTTTCAATACTTTTCGCATTCTCCGCCAATGCAGCGACTCACAAAGTCGAAGCTCTGAGCGATGAACTCGCCAAAAAATACGATCTTGATCCATCATTCTATTCCAAGACCACAAAGGTCCAAGGCATCCTAATAGCCACTTCAAAAAATGTACCTAACACCACCCACCTTGAGGCGGCGTACTTGTTCGACCGCATGATGAGTGAACTCAAGAAGCCGATCGCCGACCGTATTCGAGAAAAAAACGTACTATGTCTTCTCGTGGGTCACAAAGAACTTACATCTAATCTCCCTCAATTCAAGTCAGACAAGACCGGTAAGGAACTCGATTTCTACAACTGGCGTCAGCGAGGGTTTTTGACGAAAGTTAAAGGCCGCCATGTCGTGCTCTTCGCCGAAGAGGACGTTATGGAATACGAAGGCGGAATGCAGATTGAAAGTATTCTTATCCACGAGTTCGGACACGTCATTCACGGTGCCGGATTCGATGAAGCTCTCAATCGCCAGTGGACAGAAACCTACAAAGCCGCCATAGCTAAGGGGCTTTGGAATGATGGTCAGGCGGCCCAACGGTTTCGTAGAGTAGAAGGAGATCAAGCTGTTTCTCTTCTCAGTGCTTTGGTGAAAGCCTTTCCTGATCAGCCCGTAGCCCTGCTCACAAAGTGCCTCGATGGAGGAGATATTCTTGTGAACGGCAAGCCAAGCACATCGACCGTCAAGGTTACCGGGAAAGACAAGGTTCTCATTGTCTTTGGTGGAGAGAAGGATTGCTACGCCAGTAAGAACCGGGCAGAGTATTTTGCCGAAGGTGTGCAGTGCTGGTACAACACTAACCGCACCATGGACCATGACCACAATCACATCCACACAAGGGAACAACTGAAGAAATACGATCCCGGCCTAGCGAAGCTTTGTTCCGATATCCTAGGCGATCACGAGTGGAGATTTATTTCGCCTCGTGACCGATCCGGCCAAGCGCACTTGAAGGACTACAACCCAGAGAAGTCCCCCCTTGTCAAAGACCTCCCTCATGTCAAACTAGCAGGACTAGACTACTACGACAAATATTGGTCAAAGTACTGGCAACGTCTCCACGACAAACATTCACCTAAGGAAAAGGAATAACTACATCGCTAAAGCTCAGAACATCTAACCCTTACTTTGGGATTTCATTCAGAGTATAGTAGGCGTCCTGATGCCAGAGCGGGAGCTTAGTATTCAGATGGTGGATATGGCCCTGTTGGAGACCCTTTACGGTGAGTCGAACTGAGAGTCCGTCAGAAGAGGCCTCGGCGAGGGTAATCTCTGGGGTGGTTTGATCGACTTGGGGACTGCCGTATTTTTCCTGATAGATGTAGGTCCAGGTCTTGATGGAGTAGTTAGCAAGATCCGAGGCTAATTTTTGATCGACTGCTTGGGTGAAGGTGAGAGTAAATCCATCTTTGTTAGCTGACATTGTTTTGATCTCGGTAGGAACCTTACCGGTGAAGCGCACGCGCTCGAAGGAGAAGGGTTTCGTTCCGGTGGATGCCCAACCCCGATTGGTGCCACCTACGAAGAGGGTGCCGTCATCAGCTAAGCGCATGGGGACGATGCCCGCATCAAAGCCGTTGAGAAACTTAAACACGGCTCCTTGATAGATGCCGTTGACTTTTTCCAGATAGACACGCTGAACGGCAGAGTGAGTCTGCTCGCCGACGAGGACTTGGCCGGCAAAGGGGCCGAATTTTCCTTCTGTGAGATCAGTGATGATGGCGGTGGGTGATTGGCCGATGATTCCGTGGGGAAACTGGACGGCGGGAGGCACAAGCTCAGGAATACGCTTACGTTCGATGTGGATGCGGGAGCCGCTTTTAGGCTCGGTGGGTTGTGGCCCCATATTTGGAGCATCCTTGTAGAAAATATTGCCGACAGGGCAGCCGGTGAAGCTTCCTACCTTGGCATGCTTGAGGCTAGAAGTGCCGTTCCACTTACCTTGATTATCCATGTAGAACGTATCTCCTTCCGCATTAAACCCAATGCCGCCCGGGGAGCGAACACCGGAGGCGGTGGGGATCATTTTTCCATCTGGAGTAATCCTAACAACCCACCCGCGCCACTGAGAGTTTGCATGATACGAGCCACTGAGACAGAGCGTTACCCAGACGTTGCCCTCTTTATCAGGGGTAGAGCCGAATGCGTATTCGTGGTAGTCGGAGTTGATGCCCCATGCGTTCGAGATGACATGAACGGTATCGGCAAGGCCATCACCGTCGACGTCCTTGATTCGGCCGTACTCGCCACGGTCTGTGTAGTGAAGCCAGCCGTCTTTATAAAACATGCCTAGGGGCTCGTGCAGACCTTTGTAAAAGAGCTGCCACTTCACCTTACTAAGATCAGTTTCGTAAGCACCGGTGCAGATCCAGACATCTCCACGGCGCGTGCCGATGGCAATTTTTTTGTCAGGTAGCAGGGCAATGGACCCAATGGCTAAGACCTCGCCTTCTGGTAAAGGAATGATCTCGCGCTTATAATAAGCGGCCATCTCCTCATCAATCGTAGGCAGTACGTCTCCTCCTTTGATTTGAGCGTTCAGTGGGAGGTTGATCAGGGAAAGCAGCGAAAGAATAAAATATTTCATGGTAGAAGTGTGTAAGTAAGTGTGTGGGTACCGGGGGCGAGCACGAGTTGTAAGGAATCCTTGCCTAGGGTGGAGGGGATGCCTGCTGTGGTGAGCTTCCATTTTTTGGCGATGATGTAGGTGGCTTTCTCCGGGCTGTTGAGTGTGATGCCTTGCACTGCATTGAGGGTAAGTGGTTTGGCTCCTTTAATGGTGATGGTACGCACCAAGGTGTTTGCACTCTGGCTTGGCATAATAGCATCGGTAACGATGGATTGGCCAATGGTGTAGTTGAAAGTAGGGCGGCGGAGCTTATCCATGGTGTGGCCATTGAACTTCACGGGATCATCTGTGACAAAACCTGTATCACCTAGATTAACAAGGTTCTTGCCGTGGGGATCGACGCGACCTACACCACGAGAGGTCCAGAGTTTCCCTGCGTTGATAAATTTGCCAGACCAGAGAAGATCCAAGGAGCAGTTGCTGGTGCTAAAGGCGAAGTTTGCACCGTTCGGGTGGCCGATGGCGATGGAGCGCGGAGTAGTGCCGTTAAGAAAATTGTTGTAGATCGCAGACTCCTTGCCAGTGGGGGTGAGATCGATAACAGGTGGCGGCGTTCTTTTTGTTTTAGGCTTCACAGACATCCACTGCGAGCCTGAGATTCCAGGTCCCCTCCATAAGAGGACAATGTCTTGAGGACCCGAGACCTCAAAATATTCAACTCGGATTGGAATGGTGCCTTTTTCGAGTTCGACCTTCTCGCCTTGGCGTCTCGTGTAGAGCGGGCCAGTGCTGTTGAGTTCAATGATTTTTTTACCATCAAGATAGAGAGCGGAACCGTCATTCGAGTCTAGTATAAAGTTGTAGGCACCTGTTTCTGACACTTGAAGATCACCTTCCCAGACAACGCCGAAGTTGTCCTCGGCATCGATGTTATTCAGATTCAGAAAGCCGTCAGCTTCTTCTTCTACGGAGACACTCTTGAGTTTACTGTAGTCTGGTAGTTTTTTCCATTGTCCTTTGTAAGTGGTGCGGATGAGATTTTTGATTGGGGAGTCGCTGTTGGGAAAGGGGTAGAGCTTGATCAGGGGTTCGGCTGTCCACATCTCCCCGCGGTCGGCACTCTCTTTTCTAACACGGGCGACTTGGGCAGGAGTAACTGCAGTTTCTTTATTGCCCCAGCTGCTGCGAGCGTAGGTGAGGATAGACGCTAGTTGTTTGTCGTTCAGCACGGCTCCTTGAGGAGGCATCTGCAGATTGTAGATTTTTTCAAGCACGTCCACTTCACCGGTGAGTCCGTGAAGTGCTATCTGGATTGCACGGTCTGGCTCGCCATGGAGCCATGGGCTTTTTTCTAAAGGTGGGAAGGCTCCGTTGTTGGCTCCTTTACCATCGGGTGCATGGCAGGCAGAGCAGTAAGTGGTGTAGAGGACCTTACCCGTCTGGGCTGAGACCAGAGTGGTGAGAAGTAATGTGGCGAGAAGGCTGCGGATGAGCATGGGCATAAGATAAACAAGCATTGGCACATGGATAAAGCATTTTCACAAGGTATTTGAAAAAGAGGGTGCGTGATGAATGATTTCATTTATAATCATGGCTCGCTAAAGAATCGATGCGAGTCCAGGCAAGCTCCACTTCCCTCATGCCTCTTCCTTAAAAGCTCCCTTGGCTTGACTTGTAGCCGTCAAGGTTCCATCTTATTTAGTATATGACAGCTAGTCTGTTTACACGCACCCCTACACTCGCATCGCTCATGCTCGGCTATTCAGATAACAGTTTACACTCCCCCTTCCAAAAAAAATGTCACAATATCATGCCTGAACTGCAATAAAGGGTAACTCAGATACAAAACTTATGAAATTACCTACAAACACACTCAAAAACATTACTATTTCAGCGGGTATAGCAACGGCTTTGGCCGGTTCTGCTTCAGCGAAAGACATCGAAGCTCCCAAGCCTATACGCACTATATGTAAAGCTGCTCCTATTAAGCCAGAGAGCAAGACCATTAAGGAAATTTTCAGCACAGCGGACATCAACAAAGATGGCAAGCTCAGTGCCGAAGAATTTAACAAGGCATATCTTGCGATTGTCGCTCAAGAGAAAGCGAAAGCGGCGAAAGCAGCAAAAATAAAACATCCTAGAACTCGGGTTCATATAGACAACTGCCCAGGTTGTGGACTCGGCTAATTTTCTTTTCCAATAAACTCCATGCCTCACGTCGGACTATCGTTAATGCCCGAGACTCAGTTCTTGCAGGCATCTATGCCCTTAATTGAAGCTGGCGATGTGGAGGCTGTAGAGTGGAGCTTTGATACAGGTTGGAAAAATGGAGTCAGCGAGTGGCTCACTAGCTTGATTGACGCTTACTCTGAAGCTGGCCGCTTAACAGGTCACGGTGTGCACTTCTCTCTCCTTTCCGCAGACTGGACGCAGCGGCAGCAAGGTTGGCTGGAGAAATTCGAAGAAGAAGTCAACCGCCACCAATACCTTCATCACACTGAACACTTTGGTTTCATGACCAGTGGTGACTTTCACCGCAGTGCTCCCTTGCCTGTTCCACTAGTCGAAAGCACTCTAAAACTGGGGCGGGAACGCTTCGCCCAACTCGCTGCTGTGGCGCCTTGCCCAATGGGCCTTGAGAATTTGGCATTGGCTCTATCCGTTAATGATGCACTGGAACAGCACGACTTCCTTGAGAAAATAGTCTCACCCTCAAAAGGATTTCTACTACTCGACCTCCACAACATCTACTGTCAGCTTTGTAATTTTAACTTGTCTCCGGCCGAACTACTAGACAATTACCCTTTTGACTTAGTGAGAGAAATTCACGTGAGTGGCGGCTCTTGGGAACCAACGGCTAGCTCGAAACAACCTATTCGTAGAGACACACACGATGAAGATGTGCCGGCTGAGGTCTTTAGCCTGCTTGACTATGTGCTGCCGCGTTGCCCGAACCTAGAAGTTGTCTTCCTCGAAAGACTTGGCAACACTCTGCATGAGCACCAATTCGACAGTTTTCGTAAAGACTTCCACACTCTTAAATCAATCGTAGCCAATGGATAAAGCCTATACCGACAAAATCCTTGCCGCTTCACAACGCGAGATGGTCGAAATTTTTTCTCAATGCACCACAACTGATGAAATCCTACATCACATTGAACTCTCGTCGATTCAACCAGAGCTGAAATCCTGGCTGCTTAGTTGCAACCCTGACATGCTGGAAACTGCAGCCAGTTTAGTGAGCAAATGGGGATCGACAGACCCTAAAGATGGTGTAGGTCAATAGTCTACCAGCCCTCTTTCTCCGCTCTCAACCGCTCCTTCAAGGATACCATCCAAAAAGTAATTGCTAGCAATAGCCCTTTACACAGCAGCCTTTGAGCGTATTCTCTGGGCTATGTACAAAAGCAATTTCCGAGCTGTGCTTCTTTTTTGTGTAATGCTGTCAGTGAATGGTGTTGCTGGAAAAGTGCTCAAGGATTCACTCAAGCTTTCTGGCAAGAAGGGTGCGTGCTTTACGCTACGTGATCCAAAGAGCAAGAAGGAAGGAAACAGGGATCGTAACCTTCCCAAGGTAAAGGCTCTGAATGTCTCATGGAACTATTCTTGGAACACGGCCTACGTTCCGGGGCAACCGAATACTATTGAATTCGTTCCTATGGTATGGAGTGCTCGGTCCATGGAGAAACTGCAACAGAGACTCTTGACTGATGTTATACCTCAAATCAAAGCGGG
>CAXMOB010000084.1:0-3003 GCA_964194815.1 Vicinamibacteria bacterium
GCCAAACCTGTCAAATTTTAACAACTGGACGTGAGACTTTCTCACGTCCTTTTTTTTTGCGTACATGTAGCATTGCACCGATCTATATTTCATGTAGTTTCTCTTCAGATGAAACACATTCTTTCTGCCGATCAATTTACCCGTCCCGAGCTTGACCAAATCATGGCACGTGCCGCTGAAATGGAAACTATCCTTCAGCAAGGTGGCTCAGATCTACTCAGAGGGAGAATCCTCGGAGCACTTTTCTACGAGCCATCGACGCGCACACGACTTTCTTTCGAATCAGCAATGATGCGTCTTGGAGGCAACGTCATCTCTGAAACTGATGTCACCTTCTCCTCTATCACTAAAGGCGAAGTTATAGAAGACACCATCCGTATCGTTGGTGGCTACGCAGATGTCATTGCTATCCGCACCAAGCAGAAAGGCGAAGCCAAACTTGCAGCACATTACTCCCCTGTTCCTATTCTCAATGGTGGTGACGGTGCTGGCGAACACCCCACTCAATCGCTACTCGACCTCTACACCATCTCCAAGCACCACAATATCGGTGAAGAACAACTCACGGTCAGCTTTGTTGGTGACCTCAAGTATGGACGCACTGTGCACTCACTCGCCAAAGTGCTCCGCCTCTATGATGGAGTGAAAATCAATTTCGTAGCCCCCGAGGTGATTCAAATGCCTAATCAGTATGTCACCTCTGAAGACGGCATCTATAACCAACTAGACGACTCTATCCTTTCTAGCTCAGACGTCATTTATGACACCCGTATGCAAAAAGAACGATTCGACGACCTTACAGATTTTGCAGCGGTCAAGGATTCCTTCATTTTCACACCTGAAATGGTTTCTAAAATGCCAGACAATGGCACTCTCATGCACCCGCTCCCACGCGTGAACGAGATCCGTCAAGCTGTCGACTCTCTCCCTCAAGCTCGCTATTTCGAACAAGCCCTCAACGGCGTCCCAATTCGCATGGCTCTCATCGCCGATGTTCTTGGCAAGTAATCTCTCTTGCCCCATAATGAGATCAATGATTGACCAATCAATTGACCCAATTCTCGGATAAAATTAAATTTATCGAAAAAATTCGAACCTCCGCAACGTTAACACCTTTATGCAAGCTCTATACTCTTTCACTCTAGCTTCAGCACTGCTGCTCACTCCCTTAGCCGCAAAAACTGATATGCTAATGCCCCTTGGCACAAATGTCTCGCCCGACGGAAAGCACATCGTTTTTTCATGGAAAGATGATATTTGGAAGGTTTCTGTTAAAGGAGGTGAAGCTGAGCGTATCACAACTCATCCAGCTGCTGACTATCGCCCAATTTTTTCACCAGATGGTAAGTCACTTTACTTTAACTCAAATCGTGAAGGACCAATGCAAGTGTTTCACAAGAAACTCGGCAATGGCCGAGCAAAACAAATCACCAAGCACACCGAGACAACAATCCTCGAAGACGTATCACGTGACGGAAAATCATTGCTCACGCGCTGTTTGAGAGATTTCACAGGTCGCAATCCAATGCGCCTATATTCAGTAGACCTAGAAAAACCAGCTGGTGAAGAGCTACTCTTCGACGCCTACGCAACTGGAGGCAAAGTTTCCCCTGATGGCAACAAGGTCATCTTCACTCGCGAAGGTGTTGAAACATACCGTAAACAATACAAAGGCACACAAGCTGGGCAAATTTGGATCTACAATAAAACCACGAATAAGTTCAGCCAGCCAGTATCCTCTGAGTATGGTGTGCGTTGGCCAATTTGGTCGAAGAATGGCAAAAGCTTCTACTTCGTCTCACAGAAAGACAAGACCTTCAATCTCTACCGTCATGACCTAAAGTCAGCTAAGAACACCCAGCTTACTAAGTTCAAGGACGATGGCGTGATTCTTCCGGCAATCTCAGCAGATGGTTCAACCATCGTATTCCGCCGCCTCTTTCACCTCTACTCCTTAAGCACAAAGAAGGGGGCAAAGCCAAGGAAGATTGAAATCCATACCCATGAGATCGACCACGAAGATCCAGTGCGTAAGTCGACTGCATCGAAAACCACTGATGCTGACTTCTCAAAAAGTGGCTTAGAAATCGCAATGACGGCTAACAATGACCTCTACGTGATGGACACTGTGTTACGTGAGCCAGTGCAAATCACCGACACCCTTGCGGTAGAAAAAAACATTATCTTTAGTCAAGACAACAAGGCTATCTATTACATGAAGGATGATGGCGTCAAGACATCGATCTGTAAGGTCACCAAGAAGGATGACAAAACATTTTGGTGGAAAACAACTGAGTTCACCCACACTACTATCTTTCAAAGTGAGCACACGCTCAGCCACTTCAATATAAGTCCTGACGGCAAGCAGTTCGCTGTAGCAAATTTACATGGCGATATGATTGTGACTGATATTGATGGTAAAAATCCAACAGTCATCACCACTGGATGGAGCACAGTCTATGCTAACTTTTCGCCTGACTCAAAGTGGCTCACCTACTCACAGCAGAACGACAACTTTAACTCCGACATCTTCATCGCTAAAGCCGATGGGTCAGAAAAACCATTCAACCTCTCACAACACCCAGATAACGAGTATTCACCTGTGTGGTCTAAAGATGGTAAAAGTATTGCGTTCATGGGCCGCCGATACGGCACAACCTATGACATCTTCATCGCAGAACTCTACCAAAAGGAAAAGTCATCTCGCTCAACCAAGATTGAAAGCGCTGAAAAGGCCATGGCCAAGGATCCTAATTACAAAAAGGAAACACCAAAAGCAACAGATCCTAAGACAACAGATCCTAAGACAACAGATCCTAAGACAAAAGATCCCAAGCCAAAAGATCCCAAGCCAACAGATCCCAAGCCAACAGATCCCAAGCCAACAGATCCCAAGCCAGCAGATCCTAAGCCAGCAGATCCCAAGCCAACAGATCCCAAGCCAACAGATCCCAAGCCAACAGATCCCAAGCCAACAGATCCCAAGCCAGCAGATCCCAAGCC
>CAXMOB010000085.1:0-8611 GCA_964194815.1 Vicinamibacteria bacterium
GAATTACCCTTGCGGTGGGCGCCCTAGTGGCGGTGACCATACTATTGCCTGAAACAAACAAGATGGTTCACTTCGGCGTTTTCGCAGGGATCTGGCTGGCGAGTTATTTCACTGCGATCCAGTTTAAGAAGAAGTAGCAAGTCTGAGGCTTGAGTAGGCGAGTAGTAAAGTAGGCGAGTAGAGAGCGTGCACTACTTTTTTACTCTGAAGCGACCCAGCTGCGGAGCACGCATTGTTGCTCGTTGGTGGCGTTGGCGAAGAAGGTCCAGAGGCCTGGGAAGAACATCCAGAAGGTGTCGATGTCTTCATCTTTGGCGTCGGGCATGATGCTGCGGAAGCGATCACGGTCCATCCAGTCGTGCTGAAGTTTCATCAGGTCGACCGTTGCCAAGGCGGTGGAGATGGAGTGCACTTCTGCAGGAGAGAGCACATAGATCGCTTGCCCTTCCGACTTGACCGGACTGGCTTTTCCTCCTTTGAGGAGTAGCTCCATGGTTCCGGGGTCGGTGGCATCGAGTAGCACATGGGGAACTAGATCACTAAAGTGTTCGAGTCCGAAATTTTGTTCATTGCCCTGCCAACGGCTTTCTAAAATAGACAACATGGCTTCGGTATCGGGCGAGTCCTCGACATCGAAGCCCATGTCTTGGATCAGCTCTAGAACAAGCTCAGGGTCGCCCATGAGCTCGTTGATATGTTGAGTTGAAACGCGACTAAAGGTGAGCACGAGGAACAATTAGGCAGGGTTTTGGAAGCGTCGGCGATGCATTGGCTTGCCTTCGGCTTCCCATTGCAACTGGAAGTCAGTTTTTGGATAGTAGAATGCATCTTCCGGCCACTCCAGGATTGGAAATTCACCAAATTCTTCGCCGCGTTCACACGACCATTCGAAATACTCTGGGTGATCGGTCTTGAAGCAAAACTCACCACCTTTGACGATGATACGCTTCAATGCTTGGAAGAAAGAGAGCTGCATCATTCGACGCTTGTGGTGGCGATCTTTTGGCCATGGATCTGGGCAAAGTAAGTGGAGTCGGCTTACTGAGGCATCGCGCAGTAGCCACTCAACGGTGTATTTACTGTCGAGACGAAGCACTTTGACATTGGTGAGGCCTAGGCGTTCAGCCTTACGTCCAACCTTCTTGACGCGGCCGAGCAGGCGTTCAACTGCTAAAAAGTTACGTTCCGGGTAATGTTGGGCCATTTCGATAACAAATTTGCCATCGCCACAGCCGAGGTCGACCTCGAGTGGGTTATCATTGCCAAAAATGGTCATGCCGTCGACTTGGCCAAAGTAATCTTCGGGCATGAATTCGCATAACATTGGTTCTCTCGGTGCCGTTTCTTCCATGGGCGAAACCATGCACAGAGTAGGTCATATGATCAAGTTGGATTGGTGTAATTTGATAAATTTGGAATAAAAGGCATGGGCCAGTCGTCTTAAAGTAGAAGAAAGCAATTATTATGAAACCATTATTATCCATTACCCTGCTCACCTGGATGTGTCTCTTTGGAGTCGCACAGACCGCAACTGCCCGAGTAAAACAAACCCCAGCTGCGGCTGCGGTTAAGGAAAAGTTCACCTGGCACACAGACTTCACTAAAGCCAGTGCTCTCGCTCAGCAGACCAACCGTAAGCTATTTATCCTCTTCACCGGCTCTGATTGGTGTCCACCTTGTCAGGCATTGAAGAAAAATGTGCTCAGCAATGCTGGGTTTCAATCGGCCGCGATGAAGGAATACGTCTTCGTTATGTGTGATTTCCCGAACCGTAAAAAACTCAGTTCAGCCCAAAAGGCCCACAACAAAAAGATGGCATCCAAGTATAATGTAGAAGCTTACCCAACGGTCATCTTGACTAATGCTAAGGGAAAGAGGCTCAAAACCATTAATGCTTACCAAGGCGAGTCAGCAGCTCAATATCTGAGGAAGCTTTAGGGGGAAACGTCGCTATGGCTCCTCAGGAAAAAGGGGAAAGGAAAAAGGATAAAGCTGGGGACTGCCGCAGGATTTAACCACGAATGAACACGAATGCTCTCAAGGAGAAGAATGGGCAACTGGAAACTGTCGACTGAACACTGAAAACTGGAACGAAACGAAGCACACGAAAGCTGGGGCTGTTGTGGAATCTTTACCAGAGGCGAGTGCGTTGAAATCGGTAGTGAGTGGCTGGTTACTTTCTCTTTGCACTGGCACGTATTCCTGGAGGGAGGCCGTAGCCTTCGAACTTTACCTTCGATGACTTGTTAGGGAGGGTGAAGTCGGTGACCTTGTAGCCATTGAGGCGTTTGCCGTTGCGGCTTCGGCTTGAGGAAGAGGAGGCCATGAGGTGTTTGCCATTTTGTTTTCTTAGATAAATGCCGACGTGGGTGATGTTGACCTTGCGGCCATCAGTCGGGCGGTAGGTGCCGGACCAGAACAGCAGGTGTCCAGCTTGTAGGTTTTTGAAGGCGGAGTCGTTGAGACTAGTGATGCCTTTGGTGGCGTGTAGTTTGCCAGCGTCCTTTACCCAAGTGTATTGTTGGGCTGAAGTGCGAGGTGGCTTTAAGCCGGCTTGACGAAGCACATAATAGATGGCACCTGAGCAATCGAAGCCGCCGCGTTTCGGGTCGGCACTGCCGAACAGGTATTTGAGGTTACCATGTTTGGTGACGTGGACTTGGGCTAGCTTGGCGAGTCCTTCACCATTGAGTGAGGATTCTTTTGCCTGAAGACCTGAGGTGAGTAGGATCAGCAATGAGACGAGAAAAAATCGAGCGAGCATAAAAGATTAGACTAGGTAGTGAATCAATTTATTCAACAATGATCGTTGTTTTCGACCGTTTTGAGAGCAGGGGACTAAGTGCGTAAAGGGTGACAGCTAGCCAGATGAGGCCGA
Organism: Vicinamibacteria bacterium; assembly: GCA_964194815.1. Classification (GTDB taxonomy): domain Bacteria; phylum Verrucomicrobiota; class Verrucomicrobiia; order Verrucomicrobiales; family Akkermansiaceae; genus Rubritalea. The sequence goes on from CAXMOB010000085.1 coordinate 2,879, forward strand.
AAGCGATGATCTGAGTGGTGTTGAGAGGCTCTTTGAAATAGAGCCACCCAATGAGAAATTGCCCTGTCGGAGCAATGAACTGGAGCATGCCAATAGTGTTGAGCGGGATGCGTTTGGCGGCAGCAGAGAAAAATAAAAGAGGGGCTATGGTGGCGAGACCAGTGAGGCCGATGAGAAGGAGGGTTGTGTTGGCGATTGGTGCCTCACTACCGCTACCAAGTGTGGGAGCAAACCAAAGAAGGTAGCCAAATGCGAAGGGGACGATGAGGATGGTTTCGAGAAAGAGGGCGGACATGCCATCGCTTTTTGCTTTCTTTTTGGCAACCCCATAGATGGCGAAAGATGAGGCAACGCCGAGGGCACACCATGGGATTGAGCCAACGCCTAGAGCCTGCACGGATACTCCTAAGGCGGCAAAGATGATGGCCGTCCATTGGAGGCGAGAAATGGATTCCTTGAGGAACAGAAAACCTATAACGATGTAGATGAGCGGTAAGAGATAATAACCGAGTGAAACCTCAATGACGCGGCCATTGTTGGTGGCCCATACATAGATAAGCCAGTTGACTGTCAGTAGGGTACCGGCTGCAGCATTGATGATGAGCGCCTTTGGATTGGCGAGTGCCTTTAACGTGGCAGTGAGTCGCTTTCTAAAGAATAAGACAGGAATCAGTAAAATACTTGCCCAGATGATGCGATAGGCGGTGATCGAGCTAGCTGGCAACTCATGCAGTTGTTTCCAGAAGATGGGTAAAGCTCCCCAGAGCAGGAATGCTGCGAGGCCACAAAGGATGCCGATGGTAGAGCGAGACACGGAGATGAAAAATGGTGTGGTTGTAGCCAATAGGGCTGAGCTTGAGTGCTCGATCCAGTGGACGCGAGGATGGCACTAAGGTCAATGAGGATCGTTAGGACAACAATTTCAATTCCCGCCTTTTTTTCTAACCTAATGAAACAGATAGCTATGTAATGGCATGAAATCCAATCTATTGATTCTGGCCGCGACGGCATCGTTCACGGTTTCTTCCGTTTTTGCGAAGCAGGTAAATATCATTTATATCATGGTGGATGACGCCGGTATTGGCGACTTCAGTAACTATGGAGGCAAGCATATTCAGACCCCTGTGATGGAACGTATGGCGAAGGAAGGGATGCAATTCAGCCGAGCTTATAGTGGTAACGCAGTTTGTGGTCCGACTCGCTGTGTGTTGATGACGGGAAAGCATCCTGGGCATGCATTACGCCGTGCTAATAAATCGAACAACGGCCTGTTGCCAACAGCTCCCGACACACCGACAGTAGCAAGTGTACTGAAGAAAGCGGGATACGTGACGGGAGGATTTGGAAAGTGGGGCTTGGGGAATGAGAAGACTACAGGGGTTCCTGAAAAGCAAGGCTTTGACGTGTGGTATGGCTACTATGATCAAGTGCACGCACATGACTACTATCCTCCATTTTTAGTGAAAAATAGCCAACACATCGAACTGCCAAAGAACATGGGCGGCAAGAAAGGGACTTACACGCATTATTTGATCGAGCAGGAGACCTTGTCCTTTATTGAAAAGAACAAGGATAAGCCGTTCTTCTGCTATGCCGCATGGACACCACCGCATGGCAAGTATGTGATTCCTGCGAGCGATCCGGCACTAGAGCTTTATAAGGACAAGCCATGGAGCCAAACAGTCAAGAACTACGCAGCGATGGTGACCTGCCTTGACCGTGGAGTCGGCAAGATTCTCGACAAAGTGAAGGAGCTCGGGATCGAAGACAACACCCTCATTATTTACACATCCGACAATGGAGCAAACGCACCCTTTATCAAAGCTATTCAGAGCAGTGGAGGTCTCAAAGGGGCGAAGCGGTCGCTCTACGAAGGTGGTATTCGTGCTCCATTTGTAGCGTATTGGCCAGGTAAGGTGAAGGCTCAGTCAACATCAGACATTTTGACTTCAAGTGTGGATCTTGTGGCTACAGCTGCAGATGTGGCAGGGGTGGAGGCACCGGCTGATACCGATGGGGTCTCTTACCTTCCCGCATTGCTTGGCAAGCCAATGGGGAAGCAGCATGAGCATCTCTATTTTGAAATCTATGAGGGCAAGTTTCAGCAATGTTTACGCATGGGGCAATGGAAAGCATACCGTCGCGGTACCAAGGATCCTGTTGAACTTTACGACTTAAATACTGACTCGAGTGAGCAAAAAAATATCGCAGCGCAGCACCCTGAGGTGGCGAAGAAGATGACGGCCATCATGATGAAAGAGCATGTGCCCTCACCGCATTACACCACACCAGAACACGCTGTCGGCAAGGGGGCTAAAAAAGGTGGCAAGAAGCCGAAGAAAAATAAGAAGGCGAAGAAAAATAAGTAGAAGCCCCCATATTCCAAATCATAAAAAACGCCTTGAGGTCATTTGAACCTCAAGGCGTTTGTTTTTAAATTTGAAAGGTCGGAGACCTATTGATTACTTACGATCTCTACCCCAGTGTCTACCATAGCCTTTGGCAGCGGTAGAGAGGACCTTTTCTTGAGCTGCAGCGTCCATGCTGTTGGTTTGCATCCACTGAGTGGCTGCACCTTTGTCTTTAGCAGCCCAGCCCATGAGGATCATTTGTTGTGAACGGTCTCTCCAGTCATCGCCCACTTGGTCGAGGTTCGCGAGTGCGACTTCTGGGTGGTCACGTCCGGTTGAGAACATGAAAGTACGAACCACGCGCTCGTAGCCAGGGTCAGCTGACATGGTTTTCATCCAAGTCGCCGCTTTATTTGGATCTGAGGAAACAAACTGACGCATCATCTGGCTAGCTGCATTGGTGCGCGTTTGCCCTTCGAGCGAGTTTGTCCATTCAACAGCTTTGTCGAGATCTTGTTCAGCCCATGCTTTAGCAACAGAACCTGCAGAAGCTTTTAGAGTGTCTGCAGAAAGTGTCTTGAGCCAATCAGCAGTGGCTTGTGGATCTTTTTTAGCGAGTGATGAGGCGAGTGTTGCAGTTGCACCAGCACGGAGTTTTTCGTCCTTGATAGTGGCGAGCCATGCGATGGCTTTTTCTGTGCCAAGCTTGCTGACGTGTGGTAGAATGGCACGGAGTGCTTCACCACGTTCACGACCGAATGGAAGATCTTGAAGGATATCTGTTGCGCGTTCAGGGTTGCTGCTAGCGATGCCTTTGATGATGCCTACGAGGTATGGATTGGCTTTATCACCTTCGTGGTTGAGCTTTACCCATTGGATCGCTGCATCGGGGGAATATCCAGCCCAAGCACTGAGAATAGTGACACTGGCGAATGAAGATTTGGTGTTTTCCTTAGCATAGGCAAGTGCTCCTTCTGGATTTACTTTTGCCCAAGCATTGAGAAGAAGTCCGTATTCAGCCATACGCTCCTCGGTCATGCCAAGTTCACGGAAGTCAGCGACGACTTGTTCGAAGTCGCCAGGGCCGAGTTGATCGATCATGCGGAGAAGATTGGTCAAACGCTTCTGAGGATCGTTGGTGTTGGCGATCTCTTTGATATCGTAGGATTCAGCGTAGCCGTCCTTACCTGCACGGGAACGTGTGGCTGAAGAGCGGCGGTTGGTCGCAGCAGAAGTTTCATTGGTAGAACCATTAGAGGAAGAATTTCTGCGTGCGACCTGGGAGGACTGATTGCCGTCTTTTGGCTTCTCGGTAGAAGGCTCGTTTGAAAGAATCATGCTTCCAGCCATGAAGGAAAGGCCCAGTGTGACTGGCCATGCGATGTAAAGTAATGTTGATGATGCCATTGGATACTATTGGTAAGTGGGATAATTGAACTGCTTAAGGGTGCGATAGTTGTGAAATTAAGTGAGATTTTAGAACGAATGTTTGGATTTCTTAAAAGGAGACTTCAAACCATGCTCCTCCATAGAGGAGTTCTCTGTCAGCTCCATAGTGTTGGAATGAGGTGCCAACAAAAGGACTAAAGGATACAGTTTTGGTGATGTTGTAGGTGTAGCTGAGGCGCGAGAATACATCGTACACTCCGTCCTCTCCGTAGTAGTTATGGACGGCAGAGAGGCCAAGATCGATACTGACGAAGGAATCTTTATTGATGTCGCGGAGGTGACGTAGCGAGAGTTCACTGTGCCAGCCATCGACTTCTGTGTCGTAGGTGACTTCAGCACCGACGGAGAAAAACTCGTTCTTGTGCCAGCGGATTCCCGCGAAGAGTTCGGCAGTGGAATCGAGGATGTCATCACTGATATTACGGTATTTAAGGCCGACGTAGTAATCAAATTGCTCGATTTGCTCGAGGTATTTCAGCGAGAAGCCAGTTTCTGAGAAGTCGCCATCCCCGGTTTCGTTGACATACCAGAGGCTGTAGCGGAGGAATTGGTAGTCACTATAGGCTAGTTCACCAGAGAGTTGAAAGTCGACCACTTCACCGGCTAATTTGCTGCCTTTGTAGATATAGTCACTACGGTACCCAGTGACCGCTTCGATGCCGATCGGCAGTTCTTGCTTAAGTTCTGGTTCTAGTTCGAATTCAACCCGTGGCTCTACTTCTAGCTCAATTTCGGCAGTGGCAGAGGTGGCGAGTGCTAGCGTGTAGCAAAGGGCGATGATATAGTGTTTCATGGGCATGTGCTCGTCGTGTGAATGGTTTAGCTTAGTTGGCGGGTAGCCAAATGAGGTGAGAGGTCTCTGCAAAGTCGTCAGCTCTCTGGTAGGTGAGGCGTATCTGACTGGGTCTTCCCTGACCTCGTTGCCATTCAGAGTCCCACTTTTCATTATCTTTATTAGATTTCTTATAAATTTCCCAAGTTAGGAAGCGCAAGTTGTCAATCAGGATGAGTGAACTGGTAGGCTCCGTTTGTTCGGTGATTTGTTCGTCGCTGGTAGCGTAGTTGTGTAACTCTAGACGAAAGATACCAGCGGCGTTGGCGGAGGTGATGAATTCGCAGCGCTTTGCATGGATGTCTTTGCCCTGCGAGGGAAAGCGCATGTTGATATCGTCGAGCGTGAAAATCTGGGTGCCCGTTTGTTCGTCGTTGATCTCCAGAGTGGTTCGACTTTCGTTGGTGTAATTTTCGAACGTTCTATCGACATAGTCCTCGAATGCATGGCTATGCTCTTGTCGAACTTGGTCTTCGACGAGGCTGACACTAATGGTGATGGCGGTGCGGGTGATGACTACAATGAGACCAGTGAGAATGGCTAGAATCGAAATCGCCAAGATGACCTCCAGCAGGGTGAAGCCCTGAGCTGTAGATCTACGTGTTCGATGTTGGTGAGTGATTTGCATGTCTACCTGTTTGCTCTACCTAGTATTGGTAGAGTGGGAAATGGTGCAAGGTGGTGATGATCGATTCTTTCTTTTCATTGTCTTCATACCAGACGATGAGGATCTTTACTTGGTATAAATTTGTCAGCAAGGTGCCATTGGAGGACTCGATTTCTGACTCAGTGATGGTGACGATGGCTTCGGCAGAAAATTCGTCGAGGGTGATGACTTTTTCTTCGAGAAACTCGTCGAGAGTTGCCGGCGTGGTCAGCACAGATTTTAAGATTTGCTCTTGGTGCTGAGTGAGCCAGCGTTGGCGGTCGAGCTGATAGCTGATACGTTGGGTGGTATTGAGTGCCAGCGTGATACCTGCGGCAGCTATGCCGAATACCATCATCGCAAGGAGAACCTCAAGGAGCATGAACCCTCGTGCTTTGCTATCTCGTTGCTGTTGGTTGAGCTTCATTGTTTATTCTGACTCATCGATGATGATT
>CAXMOB010000086.1:0-1960 GCA_964194815.1 Vicinamibacteria bacterium
ACTTATGCGAAGCTGTATTCTTTTAGAATCGAGGCTTGATAAAGGAGCGATGCGGGCAGCGTGACTGAAGAAAAACACTGATTGTAGATGAATACAGCGAGTAACCTTCGCCCAATGCGTAGCCTAGTCTCTTCATCCTTAAAAAAAATCATTAGTCTCTTTTGTTCCTTTAAGTGGGATTAATGCTCTTCATGCCACTTGTTTTCGCAGTAGTAGGCGTAGCCGATGACTTGGAGTAAGTAGGTCATTGGCAGGAGGAGGAAGCCGGCGAAGGGGATAATATAGGTTATAGCTTGGACGATACCACCTTTGAATACGTGTTTGGTGTCGTAGCGGTATTGCTTGGCTAATTCTGGTTTTTCGTCGGCCAAGATCATGATGTAGGGGTTATAGATATCTCTACCGGCGAGGATGGCGATGCCGATGAAGGAAACTACTTGCCCAACAAGTGGGATGAAGCTGAGCAAGAAAAAGAAGGAACCGATGACGATGCTAACAGTGGCAATACGGGCACTGGATGCTAGCAGTTTGGTGAAACGACGCGTGTTGAAGCGGGTGTCTAGCGGGCGGAAGTGGCGGATGATTCTCTCGATCATGAGGTCGACCCAAAAGATCATGACTAGCATTCCGATTTTGAAGGAGGCGTAGAAATAGAGGATGTAGAGGAAAACTCTAACTAGCCAGTAAGTGGGGACGACGAGGTAACCGGTCCAGGCACTGCCAGCGACGTAGCCATCTCTGTAGTCGATCAATGCTGGGCCAACGAGGGTGACATCGAGCAGGATAAACAGGCCAAAGAGAATGAGCACTGCGATGAAGCAAAGAGCGACACCTTTGAAGTAGATTCGTTTGATTCCTTTTACTGACTTAAGTGCGGTGAAGCCATTTTTCAGTGGGGTGAACATCGGTAGATTTTTCCCTTCTGTGTTGAGGAAATCGATGCTTGGAGTGTCTTTTGTTTTTTCCACGTTCATGGTGTCGGGGTGTGATTACTTAGACGCTACTTTGGTAAGTAGCTTGTGCCAAGATGATTGCTCCACTTGAGGTGTAAACTGAGGACGGCGTTCCGAGATTTGTTGACGGAGTTGCGGTAAAAATGTGGTGTCGTTCAGGCAGCGCGTGATGAGGTCGGCTAGTGCTTGTGCGTTGTTCGGTTCGAACAGTCCTGCATAGTCTGTGCCTAGTAGGCCGCGGTTGCCTTCGACATTACTGGCGAGCACAGGGCATTCTAGATGTATTGCTTCGATGATGGCATTGGAGCCACCTTCTATGTGCGAGGTGTTGAGCGTAGCGATAGAGGCATTGATCCAGCCTAATGCGTCAGCACGGTTTTGGCCGGGAATCCAGCGGTAGCGCTGATCATTTTGTTGGTGAAAGCGAGCCTCGGCAGCTTCTTCTTCGGTGAGTGAGTCACCAATCGAGTAGGCGGCTAAGGGAAGATCTGGGATGAGGGTGAGTGCCTTGGCCATGAGGTGTGAATTCTTGACTGGGCGGAGGTGACCAATGGTGGTGAAAAGAGGAAGTGCGGGCGAGGAGATCTCGGTCGGTGGGATCAAGCTAATGCTCGGATGAATGACCGTAGCCTTGTGGTGCCATTTTTTTGGAAGCGTGTCGAATGCTGCTTCATGAGCGAGCACTAGGCTATCCGCGATGGTGAAAATATGTTCAGCGAGTGCCTGACGTTGGTGGATGTCACGGTAAAGATCTGTGCCAGTGAGGATAACGTGGATTTTTGATTGTGGATACTGCTGGTGAAAGTAGCGGATGGTGTCCGCTGTTTTGATAGCATGGAGGGCGATGAGATGATCTGCAGCTGGTGGCGTGGCTGAGTGCATCGCGGTGGCGTCATAGCCAGACTGATTGAGCAGCTCTTGTAGGCGTTTAGCTGTGACGCTATTACCTTTAGGGCTTTCTAGCGGGTAACCAGAGCAGATGTTGACGCGAGGTGAACTCATACAGT
>CAXMOB010000087.1:0-2026 GCA_964194815.1 Vicinamibacteria bacterium
ACATTACCATTGGTGATGACTAGACAAAAAAACCTCTACACAGTCCGAGGATTTACTCTTTTTGACAGCAAGTGGTAGGGCTAACCGAAGTAAAGCATCTTGCGATTCAAAATGGCTTTATGCTCTTTAGTTCCTTCAAGACGTTTGAATTCAGCTTTGACCTTATCGCGATTCACTTCTTTCATCTGACGTGCAATAACTGCGAGAGTAAAAGCATCTTCATCTGTGACCGATTTTGCAATGCCAAATCGAATTCCACCATTGAGCGAACAGCCTGGCCATCGGGCCATCCACGACCAGTATTCATATTCTACTCCGCTTGGCTTTTTCATCAAAGTCCGTCGAAGGTAAACCCCTACCACACCCGACTGATTTCGGGAGGACATATTGCCAAGACGGCTTTCCTCGATCGTCGGCAACTCTCCTTTTTTCTCTGCTACCCATGCAGCCGCGGCATCGCGTGCCTTAGCCCAACCGCCCCATTTCTTGGCAGGAAAGTTCTTCTGGTACTTGTTGCCTTGTCGCATGATGCGTGCCATATAGCAGCCTTCTTGCACATTCTTGGTTAGATTTGTCACCTTGCGAGATCTAAAAGTCTTGGGCTTTGTCTCGCTCGATCTCGCAATCACCTTCTTGGCACGAGGTTTAGTAACCATCGCGGAAGCTTCAGCTTTAGACGTTCCCGATGGCTTTGAAGCCTTCTTTTTTGCAGCAGAAGGCTTCACTGGCTTCACTGGCTTTTTAGCTAAAACTGATTTACTCGCTTTTTCTTTTTTCGCGGCTGATTTTGTAGACTTTTTCATGGAGGGGTTGGTAGACTTGTAAAAGTGGTTTTATAGTAACCTTAGACTTTTAAATTATGTCAGTTTACGAACAGCCTTTAGCAGCTGTTTTTTTCGTTGCATTATCCTTCACACCCTAACAGGGTATATCATATTGACAATAGATTAGCCACCTAACGAATAACAACAAGAAAAAACATCATCACAGGCCACTCTGTCACATTTTAGCGTTAATAAAGTAAATAGAATAAGGAATATCAGCTATTAACACAGAACTCTAACCCCATAACAGAACTATGTTTCACTATATAACACCCATTATCATTCAATTGTTCGTTTTTAATGTGAAAAGAACAATCTCAGGAGGACAGGAAAATCGCACTCTCAAGCCTACCGTCCCTATCCCAGCACTGACATATAGCTGTTGGTCTAGATTTTTCTCGAAGTGGCCTTCTATATATTTCTCACCATACCTCACTTTGACCGGAGCATAGCCGATCAACGGCACGCGGCATTGACCACCGTGTGTGTGCCCTGAAAACTGGGTAAAGCTCACTCTCCGCTGAGCGATCTCATCAAACACGTCAGGTTCATGCATCATCGTTAAACAAGCTGATTCCTTTGGAATCCCTACAAACGACTTCTCGATCAGAGGCTTTCCACCCCAAGCTGAGTCTAGCCCATTGAGCCACAGGCTCTCCCCTTGGTGGTGTAATTGAGAGGATTGATTGCTAAGAAAATCGACGCCAACACGCTGAAACATTGGCTTCATTCTCGCAAAACTAGAATACCAAGTATCATGATTACCCATGATACCATACGCCCCATGAACCACCTTAACCTTAGCCAAATACTCGAGTAATAACTCAAACGACAACATATCGCGTGTGATAAAATCGCCCGTATAAAGAATAACATCAGCTTGTAGCTCGTTCACACGCTCCACCATTTTTGCCAACAATTCCTCATCTTGATCTCTATCAAAATGAATATCTGTCAGTTGAGCCACTTTCAAGCCATCAAAACCAGCAGGTAAATGGCGTATCTTGAGTTCCACCTCACGCACCACCAACAGGTCTGGCTCCACCCCAAACGCATAGGCGGTAGAACCTCCGACAGCCACTGCTCCTCCAGCTACCAGCTTGAGAAACCTGCGTTTTGTCATTCTTTTTTTCACTTCTTTTTTCATCTTTGGGGGGGGCTATAGCGATGACATCATCTGATCTCTGCGACACACTCGTATA
>CAXMOB010000088.1:0-6219 GCA_964194815.1 Vicinamibacteria bacterium
CCCACTTTATTAAAGGCTTCACTGACGGCGTAACCGTTCATCATCATGTGAACGAGTAGTGTTGAAACCGCCATGGCGAGAATACCGATACCAAACACAGTTTGAGCGTGCTTTCCGAGGAAAGGCTCTAACGATTCAGCAAGGTTCGTTGCCTTACGGTTAGAAAGCATTGCGGAAAGTTGCTTTTCAGCGAGTGGTAGTGCGTTTCGGTTCAATGATACAGATTTAGAAAGCTCATCAGATCTATTCTGAAGTTTGAGTATTTCTTCTGCTGAACCACCTTCTTGTTCCCACTTTTTGAGAGATGTATTAGTTTGCGCCAATAATTTGAGTTGCTCGCCATGTTCTTTACCAAGTCGCTTATCGAGCACTTTGTGGTAAATTTTCTCCATTCCAGGAAGGGGAGCTCCATTGGTATCAATCACGTCTGCATGTTTTGCGTGGAATGAAGCTGCAGAAGCGATCACAAGAGCTGATGCACCGAGAACGAAGGGAATGAATAGGCCAAGGCAAAGGTCAAAACGCGAAAGCTCACGATGCTTTTTACCCCATCCTTTATTACGTAAACTATAAGGGAGAAGGAAAGTCATGTTAATACCCACAGCAGTTCCAAAGGCAGCAATGATTTTACCGCGTTGTTCGCCTGTTACGTATTTAGTCCAATAATCAGCACTGTCACCAGTAGCTTCAATAGCGGTAGCAATTTTATCAGTTGGGTTGAACAGAGCAGTGAAGTCTGGAATGAGTCCTGAGAACAGTTCATTCCATGGGATAGCACCTTTAATCGCGAGAGTGGCGACCACCCCCATAAACGCCAAAACGATGATAGCGACTAATACTTTGAGTAAGTTATCGATGATAGCAGATGCTTTTTTACTTTTCTGCGAAATTGAAATAAGAGCAATTGCGATAATGAAGAGTGAGCCAGTGATCACGTAGGGAGCCATTGTGGCACCTACCGATTCAGTAAAGTTAATCCCAAGGTTGCCTTCCAGAGCCCCTCGACCCAAATTGAACTGAGCCGCACAGAATACGGTGTCGGCTACAATCGTTGCGATGAGCCAGCCCCACGCTAGGGTTGGAGATACCTTTTTCTTCATCACGCGGAATGGACGCTCCTTACAGGAAAGCGTTACGTAACTGATTGCACTGAGCATGATAATACCACAGAGCATGGCTAATGGTTGCAGCCAGAGGAATTCGTATCCGCCAATAACTCCGAGGTAGAGAGCTCCTACCAGTGAACCACCCCCTAGGGTTACAGCAGCTTGAATCCAGCCGGGGCCAGACATTCCGGCGTAAATACCGAGTTTGGTGAGAAATCCGCCGCTTCGTGCCTTTTCTAATTTGTCCATTTGTATGTGTGTTGTTTTTTGAGAAATTGGGGGGCTGTTATAGAGTCATTGCATTGAAGCCGCCGTCGACTACCATTTCGTGTCCTGTGATGAATCCACCAGCAGAGTTGGATGCTAAAAGCAGCGTTGCACCGATGAGTTCTTCAGGGCTGCCGAAGCGATCCATCGGAGTGTGGCCCATAATGCTGGCCACACGAGATTCGTCGAGCACCTTCTTATTTTGTTCTGCTGGAAAAAACCCAGGAACGAGCGTATTGACGCGAATCCCTTGGTCAGCCCACTCACGCGCTAGGTTTTTACTTAGATTATGGACAGCCGCTTTAGATGCTGAGTAGGAGAACACGCGTGACAGTGGATTGAGTCCCGAAATGGATCCTAGATTGATGATGCTTCCCTTCTTGTTATTGTCTAACCAATGCTTAGCAAAGATCTGGCAGCCATGAAGAGTGGCAGTGAGGTTGACATTGAGAATGTGCTGGAATTCCTCGGTAGTGATTTCTAGCACGGGTGTTGCGGCATTGATGCCAGCTCCATTGATGAGGATGTCTGCTCTACCAGTGAGTGTGAGAACTTGCTCCAAAAGTGATTGCAGAGCAGCCTTGTCGCTGACGTCTGCGGCAATGAAATGCCCAGTCGCACCAGCAGCCGCAATTTTCTCTAAACGGACTTTCGCTTTTGCTTCACTTCTGCCTACTAGGATGACGGTTGCACCTGCTTCGGCTAGCCCTTGAGCCATGTGCCCACAGAGTTCTCCTGTTCCTCCGATGATGACGGCTGTTTGGTCTTTTAAGGTGAATAAATTTTCGAGATAGCTCATAGTGTTGAATGATTGATCAGGCCTAACTTAGGAAACTTTTGAAATTGCTCAATGGTCATTCGGGAAGAATGTTTTTTACAATTTGCGACAGGTTGGAAGGCTTGGCGTGTAAATTAAATGAATAAAAGTTAAAAATGAATGTGTCATTGACCTATCTCGCGACAATTTCTAGTGTGAACAATGAGTCTATCTATGGAAGATGATGATAAAACACTAGTGCTACGATCTAGGTCAGCTGATATGGCAGCCTATTCAGAATTGGTGCGTCGCTACCAAGGAAATGTCCGTGCATGTATAGCTGTGAGACTGACGGGTAAGCATGAGGCCGAAGATTTGGCCCAAGAGGCATTCATCATTGCGTACAGAAAATTGGAGGATTTTGACGCTGATAGATCCTTTGGGGCCTGGGTGAGGTCGATCGCCTTCAATTTACTCAGAAACTATTGGAGAAAGCACAGGCCGACAGTGGTGGGTGGAGCAGAAGAATTAGAGGCATTGGTAGATGAGCACATTGGGATTGTTTACTCTGAGCGTCATGAAAGTGATACCATGGCGGCGCTACGCCACTGTATGGAGCGCTTAGACGAGGATGCTAAAAAGTTGCTTGCGATGCATTATACTGATGAAATGTCTGTGGCTGAAATACGAGAAGAATTTGGAGTGAAGCATTCGACCATGACGATGCGATTACATCGCTTAAGAGATCAGTTAAAGAAATGTATCACCGAGAAAGAAGGGAGTTGCCCTGTATGAACAATGAAGAATTAATAGCCGAATACTTGGTGGGTGGAGATGTTGGCGATGAATTATTAAAGCGTTGCCGCAAAGACCCAGAGTTATTGGCTGAGCTGTCTGAGCTAGTTGCTGTGGATCGTTTGTTAAAAATACCGAGTTCGCAAGACGATGAAGCATACTTTGTCGACGAAGTGTCTCATCTACTTCAGAAGGAGGAAGCCAATGTTAAGTCTCAAGACGATGATGAAGCCTTTGCCTTTGGTGTGATTGAGTCGATCCAACCCAAACAAGGTCAGGGCTCGAACTCAATGTGGGCATGGGGTGGAATTGCCGCTGCGGCATTAGTAGCGATCGGGCTCTGGTTGGGTATGGCTGGACAGGTAGTTGATTCATCAAACACTATTGCCAAGGCTGGAGAAAGTTGGGGCAAGGTGACGGATTCAGTTGCAGCAAAATGGACTGATAGTGGCGAACGGTTATTAGCCGGATTAGCGGCAGGGAGATATATCTTAGAGTCTGGCTGTGCTTCTGTGGAGCTGAATAATGGAGTGAGAATAACTCTAGAAGGACCGGTTTCATTTGAGTTGAAGGATGATAACTTACTTAAGTTAGAATATGGCAACCTTGTGGCTAATGTTCCAGAGAATGCGATCGGGTTTTCAGTAGTGACTCCGTGTGCTGAAGTCGTAGATTTAGGCACTGAATTTGGAGTGGCCGTGGAACGTGATGGACGGTCAGAGGTTCACGTGCTCTCAGGCAAAGTGAAAGCTCGTCAAGCGGGATCAACTGACTTTGTCATGATGCGTAAAAATGATGCACGCGTGTTCTCAGTTGAAAAACAGGTGGAGATCATCGCTAGTCAGCCAGAGAAGTTTTTGAGGGTCTTGCCAGGTCGATCACCAGATAAGCCACACTTTTTGCATTGGCCGTGTGATCCTCAAGGTGCTGCACTGGAGTGCAAGGGCACAGGCATTGGTGGCAAACTTTACCCAGGGAAATTACTTGGTTGGAAAGATGGAGAGAAACCAGCATTCGTGAATGGTCAATTTGGCGAAGCCTTGAAGTTCAATGGAACGAGTGGCTATGTGACCACAGAGTTTTCTGGTATTGGTGGTAGTGCTCCAAGAACGGTTGCTTTTTGGACCAAGGTGCCGAAGGAATTTGATCTGAGCAATGGCTATGGCATGTTGAGTTGGGGGCATTTTAAGGCTGGAGCCGCTTGGCAAATCTCAGTGAACCCTAATCGTGCCGAAGGGAAGGTGGGGCGTATCCGAGTTGGAACGGTGTCGGCACCGGTAGTAGGGAGCACGGATTTACGAGATAACCGATGGCATCATATTACTGTGGTGATGTATGGTGGTCAGGAGGCGGATGTAGCGACTCATATTCTCTTGTATGTCGATGGTCAGTTAGAGCAAACCACGAGAAAGGCAGTGCGCCGTGTCAATACAGGCTTAGATGAAGAACACTCACAAACCGTTGTGTTTGGTAAAAATATGGGCTTTGATAGTATGCGGAAAAATCACAGTAAGTTTTTCAAAGGCTGGCTCGATGACATTTACATCTTTGATGCTGCACTGAGTCAGCAGCAGGTTCAAGGGGTGATGAAAGATGGCTATAGCGAGTGATGAACAACAGGTTTTTTTTACATTCATGTGTCAATGCTCTGAGGCCGTGACAATTCCTAGTAATGACAAGTATAAGTAAATCAATCATAATGGTGGCAGCACTCGGAGTGTTACCCGTGAATGCGAAAGAATATGCTCAAGTGGAGGGTGTTTACCCGCACATGACTATGTATAACAAGGAGGGTGAGTGTGGCACAGGAGCATTGGTACCTTGGGGTGGTAAGCTATGGGCTATCACTTATGGACCGCATAAACCAATGGGCTCTTCTGATAAACTCTATGAGATATCTAAGGATTTGAAGCATGTGGTTCGTCCTGAAAGTGTTGGTGGGACGCCAGCAAACCGTATGATCCACGAGGCTTCAGGTCAGCTCAATATAGGACCTTATTTTATCAAGAAGGATGGAACAGTGCGAACATTGGCACCGAAGATGATACCGGGCCGTTTGACTGGCACTGCACGCCATTTAAAGGACGAGAATAAGCTTTATATAGCGACGATGGAAGAGGGGCTTTATGAGGTGGATGTGAACACACTTGAGGTCACTGAACATGTGAAAGATGGTAATGGTCAAGCTGCCATCGGTAAAGGTGTGAAGTCAAAGCTTCTTGGCTACCACGGTAAGGGACTGTATTCTGGTCAAGGGAAGTTGTTTTATTCAAATAATGGGACTCATGCAAAAAATTATAAAACTGATCCGACGATTGTATCTGGAGCATTGGCTAGTTGGAGCAAAGCAGGTGATGACTGGAATCTCATCCGTCAAAATCAATTTACTGAAATCACTGGACCAGATGGTATTTATGGAAGTTCAGACCCAGCTAACACTCCGGTTTGGGCAATGGGATGGGATTACCGTTCTGTGATTTTGGCACTGATCGAAGGTGGTAAGCCACATTATTACCGTTTGCCTAAGGCCTCGCACAGTTACGATGGATCACATGGCTGGAATACGGAGTGGCCAAGAATCCGCGAAATCGGAACTGGTGATGATTTATTGGCCACCATGCATGGCACATTCTGGAATTTCCCTAAAACCTTCACCCTCGGTAATACTAAGGGTATTCGTCCGCGTTCGAATTACCTCAAAGTGATCGGCGATTTCACTACCTTCAATGGAAAGGTAGTGCTCGGCTGTGATGACTCAGCTCAAAGGGAATTTCTAAACCATCGCCCATTTAAATCAACTAAAGCGGCTCCTACGATGTCGAATTCAAACTTGTGGTTTGTTGATAATGCCCAACTTGATAGTTTAGGGCCAGCGATTGGTCGCGGTTCAGTATGGCTCCGCGATGATGTCGCTCAGGGAACTGTCAGTGATGCCTACCTATTGGCTGGTTACGACTATCGCACGATGGTGATTCACCACGAGAGTGCTACAGCAGCGATGGTGAAGGTGGAAATCGACAAAGATGGCACCGGCAAATGGGTCGAATACAAAACCTTAACGGTGAATGGGACCTTGGTTCATCAAATTCCACAGAATGTCAAAGGTGAGTGGATTCGTGTGGTTGCAGAAGACGCAATGGTAAAAGCTAGTGTCCATTTCAACTATAGAAACAAGGATCTGCGCAGTGTGAAAAATGCGTCAGTATTCAATGCTATCGCAAAAGTAGGTGGATCAGCATCATTCAAGGGATTACTCAAGGGAGCTGGTAAAGAAATGCGCATGCTGGTCGATGG
>CAXMOB010000089.1:0-19204 GCA_964194815.1 Vicinamibacteria bacterium
TCAGAACAGCTGGTCTAATAGTAGTGATACCACCTTGAAGTCGAATTTCAGTATTCAATGCAACCCAGGTGAGACAAAAAGCTTCGAGCTCCTCATCCCCATAGCCATTGCCTCTACAGATTACGATAGCTACGGCTATGGTTATGGACACAGTAGCTCTACTAAAGCATCGGTCTACAATAGCACCACCAGCAGCGAATCTAACATCTACATCAATATCAAAGGGGCTGGCACAGAAATTGACCACGGTATTTCTACCTCTATCCCGTGGGAGCGCATGCACATGGCAGCCACGTCATCTGTCCTATCCGGAAATCTATCCAATGCTACAGAAACCTTCGTCAATGAGTCCTCTATCGACTTGGCCCTTTTTGCAACAGAACTCAAAGGGATGATCGGATACGATGCTTTCATTCTCACCGACCTAGACTGGACCTCACTCAATAGTTCACAACAACGAGTCTTCCAAGAATGGATACGTGCTGGCGGATACGCAATCATCCTGAACACCAATGCCGCGCCAACAAAGCAATTCAAAGATTCGATCCCTGGCCTTGATTTTTCCAGTAATGGCACTGCTAACTTCCACGCCGGCGTCATTGAAGTCATCGAAAAAACTCGGGCATTCCCACTTAATGACAAAACCTTCGCTAAAGTCCTCACTCAGAAAAAACTCCAACGCCAGACAATGCTCTCGCAAGATTTCTCCTCAAACAGCTATAGTGACGAAGCTTGGCCTCTCCAAAAAGAATTTGGCACTAAGGCCTTTGGCACCACTCTACTAGCCATTATACTCGTCATCTTTGCTGTCCTAGTAGGCCCGATCAACTTCTTCGTATTCGCTGGCCCCAGCAGGCGACATAGACTTTTCATCACCACTCCTATCATCGCCTTAGGGACCAGTGCTTTACTCATCGCTCTGATCTTCTTAAAGGATGGCATCGGTGGTGACGGGGCTCGCATCGTTCTACGCGCAATCGACGCTGGTAATAAAAAATCCTACGTCTACCAAGAACAATTCTGCCGCACAGGCATGCTACTCAGCGGCAACTTTGACATCGCTAATGATTATTCCATCACCCAAGTCCCAATAGCAGAATCTCGCTGGGCTCGTGTCACCAATGGCTACAGCAATACAGACATTAGCTACACTCAGCAAGGTGATGAATCCACCTCATCACTCAGCGGCGATTACTTTAGCTCACGCTCAGAACATGGACACTACATCCAGGGGGATGAAGTCACCCAAGAATCTATTAAGGTCAGAATCACTGATGACCAATGTTACCTCACCTCAACATTCCCCAACGAACTCTCGATTTGTTACTTCAAAGGCACCAATGACAGCTACTGGAAGGCAACTAATCTAACCACAGGTAATGAAGTGACCGCCGAGAGAGTGAATAGCTCTGCCTTCAATCTCTTCAGAAAAGAGCAAGCGGTCAAATTCTCTAATACTCTTTCCTTAATGGTCAACCGCTTAAGCAAACGTAACAACAGCTTTGTCGCCTTGTCCGACCAACTCGACGGGGTCGAAACACACACCTCCATCGATTGGAAAACCACAACCGTCCTCACTGGTGCTGTCACCCTTAATTAATTTTTATCATGTCTGATACAGCAATTCGAGTGGAGAATCTCCACCGCCAGTTCGGCAATGTCTACGCCGTTCAAGGTGTTTCCTTTGAAGTAAAAAAAGGCAGTGTCTGTGGCTTCGTTGGAGCCAATGGTGCAGGAAAAACAACCACCATGCGGGTCCTTGCCACGCTAGATTACGCTACCGCCGGTCGTGCCGAGATCTGCGGCATCGACGTCATGACCTATCCAGATAAGGTCCGTAACCTACTCGGTTGGATGCCGGATCACTTTGGCCACTACGGTAACATGACCGTGCTAGAATACATCGACTTCTTCGCGCGTGCATACGGCTACAATGGAAAGGAACGTGAAGCTCGCGTGCGAGAAGTAATGGAGTTCACTGACCTGCTTGGCCTCACCGAACGCCGCTCTAACAAGCTTTCGAAAGGCATGACGCAGAGACTTTGTCTCGCCAGAACCATGCTGCACGATCCTGAGGTCTTGATTCTTGACGAACCAGCTGCCGGACTTGATCCAAAAGCTCGTGTCGAACTCAAGAACCTTATTCGAATCCTCTCAGATGAAGGCAAAACAATTTTCATATCCTCTCATATCCTCAGCGAACTTGGGGAAATGTGTGACACCATGCTCTTCATCAACGAAGGCAAAATCGTCCACCATGGTGACGCTGAGTCACTTAAACAACGCAGTCAAGCAGGCGGCCACGTCTACACCGTAGAGATCTTAGGCGATCCATCCCAACTCAACCACTGGGCTCTCACTAATCCATACGCGGAGATCGTCGATATGAAACGCCAAGGGGCACGCATCCGTATCAAAGATGATGATCAACCAGAGCGTTCAGCTGACATCTTAGCGAACATGATCAAAGAGGGACTCCGCGTGAAGGAATTCCATAAAGAACAAAAGAATCTCGAAGATGCCTTCATCGATATCCTCGATCAAGTTCAATCTCCTCCACCAATCCCAACTCACTAATCTCTTTTCTCCATGTCTAAAGAAGAAACCAAAGCACTCAAAAAACTATCGCCAGTCGGAAAAATTTTCGACTTCCCAGAGCGTTGGTCACCCATGCTAGTTAAGGAACTACGCCAAGGTCTACGCAGCATCAGCTTCGCTGGTCTTTTTATCACCCTCCAAGCGATCCTTTGCTTTATCATCTTCATTATCCTGTCTGACTTCAGTGGCTCTGGGGTAGGCTCGACCAGTGCTGTCTCTGGTGTCATTTTTGGTATCTACGCTGTGGCTGTTTGTGCGCTCCAGCCACTACGTGGCTTCAATGCCATCTCGGCTGAAATCAATGGCGACACCATCGATCTAGTACTGATCACGCGACTCTCGGCCTGGAAATTTGTCTTTGGAAAATGGGTATCACTCATGAGCCAGTCTCTCATGTTTGCCATCTCCCTTCTCCCCTACCTCATCCTTCGTTACTTCCTCGGTGGTATGCTGCTCTTTGAAGAACTTTTACTCTTCGTATTAATCTTCATCTCAGGGTCTGTCGCTACGGCCATCGCTGTAGGAGCCTCGGCTATTCGCGCAGCAGTCCTTCGTTACCTGACATCAACTGTATTAGTTGGCACACTCATCGTTTTTACATTCATGAGTATTTCCCAAGTATTTGAGGATAATAACAACATATACTACTTCCTCTCTCGAAATGGTGGCCTCGAAGGGTTTTTATACTTCACTCTTATCTGCCTTGTAACTGGAGCCAATGTCTGCTGGATGTTCCTTGATTTTGGAGCCTCAATGATTGCTCCTCTCTCAGAAAATAGAGCAACCTTACGTCGCCTCATCTACCTTGCTGTTCTCACTATCGGTGGAATTAGCTTAGCATTGCTTCCAAGCAATGTCTCACCTATGGGCTACACCATGCCAAACCCTGCGAGCCCAATGATTCAAATTGTCCTCTTTATCATGTTAGTCCCCTTCTTCATCACTACTTTTTGTGAGCATGCCTACCTATCACCTCGAATAGCGATGCAAATGAAAAATAGCTCATTCCTTGGTAAATTTAAAGCTATCCTCTACCCTGGCTGGGGATCAGGTTCGCTATTTCTAATCATCGCCTGTGTAATTCACATGATCTACACATTTAGTTTTAGAGATCACCGAAGCTCTTCGATCATCGATTTTAATGAAGAGTTTGCCTTAACTATCTCAATATGTCTTGGAACACTAACCTTTCCAGCATTGATTGTAAGCCTCTTTGCGAGAAACTCAGTCAACCGCCTCAGCATCTACCTTATTTCTCTTATTGGTTCATTCTTAATACTCCTCGTTTGCCTGTTTGTAGGTAGCATTGTAGACGAAGACATCGCTATCATTTTCATCTGGTGCCCACCAGCTAACTTCTATATTTGGGCACAGGAATCTGTCATCGATTGGCACGACAACGAAGAAGCTCTCATGTTGCTTAATCTCATCCTCACAGGAGCATACTGGGCCATTATCCTGATGCGTTCAGCCCCAGTCTGGAGCCACATCCGCCAACAAGAAAAAGTGGCGAAGGAAGAAAAATCACGTCTCGAAATTATCGAGAACGACGGCATCCCAACAACGGAAACCACTCCAGCTGAATGACCGAACAACAAGAGTATCAAAAAAATGCTCTTCAGTGCTCTGAACGTGTTTCATTGCCCTTAAAGAACCGTGTCTGGAAAGGCCAATCTGGTGACTTCGTCGGAGCTGGTGTGGGTTCGTCGATGGATTTTGAAGACCATAGAAACTACATGCCAGGCGACGACCCTCGCCACATCAACTGGCAGGCCTACGCTCGCACAGGAACCTACACCATGAAACAATACCGTGAGGAAGTGAGGCCAACCGTCGACCTCATCATGGACGTTTCGCCTTCCATGTTCTTTGACCCAAAGAAACAACAACGCAGCTCAGAGTTACTCTATCTCACCCATGCTTCCGCCATGCGTAATGGTGCCGACCTCACCGTACACTTCCTCAATGGTTCTCACTACATTCCCGTGTCGCACGACATGATCCAGTCGACCCAATGGACCAAACTCCTCGGCAAGGAATCCGAACTCATCACTGCTACACCTGAACTACAACGCGTGCCACTACGCCACAATTCAGTGCGTGTCTTCATCTCTGATCTCTTATTTGAAGGAGACCCAAGCCCCATCATCACCCTTCTCCATCAACGCCAAGGCAAAGCCATCGTGCTCAGTCCCTTCCTAAAATCAGAAGCCAATCCTGAGTGGAGTGGAAACTATGACTTCATCGATGCCGAACAACAAACCAAACATCAGCATAGAGTCGACGCCAGCACCTTGAAAAAATACAAAACGCAATACGCTAACCATTTTAAATTATGGGTCCATGCCTCCGAACGCTTCCATAGCCCCTTTGCCCGAGTCTGTGCCGACCAATCACTTTTCGAATCGCTAGAAACGGAAGCTATTCCGCAGCAAGCACTACAGTTTAATCAAAGCTAATTCACCGCCTTGCCATTCATCATTTCCAACCCATGGGGCTTCCTCGCACTACTCGGTATTCCCGCAGTATTGGCGATCCATTTCCTGCAACGACGCTCGATCGTTCTGCCCTGTAGCACTCTTTTCTTACTGCACCAAACTCAACGCGAATCAAAGCAAGGCCGCAAGTTTGATAAACTCATCCAGTCACTAGCTCTATGGATGCAACTACTCGCCGTCCTCCTCCTCACTATTCTTTTAGTGCAGCCACGCTATATCAAACCGCAATCCACTCAACGTATTGCCATCGTCATCGACAGCTCTGCTTCGATGTCAGTGTACAAGGCGGAAGCCAAAGCAAAAATCCTCGAACAGGTTCCAAAGCTACAAGCATTCGCCAGCCAATTAGAACTCTGGTTACTCGACTCCGATCTCTCACGCGATCGCGTTTACCACGGAGAATCGATCGAAGAACTCATGGCAGCGATCGATAACTGGCAACCACAATCAGGTACGGCAAACCCACACCACGTCCTACGTATTGCTCGCTCCCTCACCGGCCACGACGGTGCATTGCTCTACATCACTGACACACCATCCACTTCGATTCCATACAACGCGACCATGCATGCGATAGGTCACCCTGAAAACAATGTCGGATTCACCGGCATTACCATGGATGAACTTGCTGGCGAAGTCATTTGGAAAGCCTCTATTCGCAACTACTCAACACAAGCTCTCAGCCGCCAATGGTATCTCGCCAACGATGCCAACCAACGCACAGCTGAACAGACCATCCAATTCGCTCCTGGTGAACTCAAGGTCGTCACGGGAAAATTTCCAGATGCCAGCAAACGTTGTGAGATTAGACTCTCCACCGACACCTTCAGCTATGACGATGTCATGCCCATCATCAAACCTCAACCTAAGGAACTCGCAATACATCTTGAGCTTGAAGAACCATTCGCTGAATTCGGTAAAAAGCTACTCAACAGCTTTGACAATGTCCTTGCTGCTAGCTCGGTAGACACCGCTGACCTGATCATGAAGACGGTCAAAAGCGACACCACCAAACTCGGTGTTGACCCCGCCATTGTCTTTCTAAAACAGGCCAAGGCAGCTAACACTTACTCGAATCACATCGCGATCGCTACTGACCACGCCCTCACCGAAGGGCTGAATTGGCAAAAGCTCCTCATCTCCGAAGGACCGAAGATGAAATTAATTCGTTGGGACACCCCACTTGTTTGGTCAGGTGAAGATGCCATCATCTTTCTCCGTGACGTGCCAGTAGGTCTGGGCAAAACGCGACAACAACTAGTTTTCAACTTCGATCTCAGCCACTCCAATGCCTACCAACAGGAATGTATCGCCCTCTTGCTCTATCGTTTCATTGAAACGCAACGGAAAAAGAAATCTACATTGCAGCAGATCTACACCGAGCTGAGCCAACCACTTGAGCTCAACATCGACCCGAAAGGTAAGCAAACCACATTGGAAACCTACGACCTCAATGGCAAGATCCTCAACACTCAGCAGTTCTCTACCAAGCAACCACTCCGTGCTCCCGACACCATTGGATTCTTCAGTGTAAAACAAGGTGACAAGACCTTACTGCACGGTGCCAACTACTTTGCTGACACCCGTGAAGCAGATCTCTCAAAATGCCAAGAAGGTGTCATCGAAACCAATGCCAAGTCCAAGGCGGTCGACCAGCACACCAATCAAGATCACCTCTGGAGGATCTGGGTGCTACTCGTCCTCTCAGCTCTCCTTCTCTCTTGGAAACGCCAAGCCAGCACTTCACCGACATCCTAACATCGCATGACTTTTGAATCTCCAGAATGGTTCCTACTTCTCCCGGCTCTGCTCTTGTTAGCCTTGGTGGTGAAACGAGTGCATCTCTTCACTCCGCTTCGCATTCTCATCCTTGCCTTGTTGACCACTCTGATGGCAAAGCCGGCCTACGACTCTCTCGACCAACACCTCGACCTCTGGGTGCTACTCGACCGCTCAGATTCTACTGAGGACCTGGTTAATCAAGGCCTACCAGAATGGAAAAAAATCTTAGAAAAAAGCAAGCCGACTAAAGATGATCGCATCCTTTATGTCGACTACGCCAGTGACGTTTCCATCCAACAAGCAAATAGTGAACGAGCTACCTACACCGGTTCTAGAAAACTCACACGCACCCAACTCGCTCTCGAAGATGTTCTAGCACGTCGCGACGCGAACCGTCCGTCACGTATTGTCATTTTCACTGATGGCTACGCTACCGAACCTCTCCACGAGGTTGCTAACAAGCTTTCTGAACAAGGGATCCCAGTCGATTTCCGCCTCATCAGTGAAAATAGCTTCGAGGACTTCCGCGTTGCTCGGATCGACCTGCCGACGCAATCGCAGGTTGGCGAACCATTCCTCTTCGGTGTCACAGTCAAAGGCTACCGCGATGGCGAGGTGCCAATCACGCTCTACCGCAACAACACTGCGATAGAAACCTCAAGCGTGACACTCACCAACGGAGTCGGCAAAGTAGAATTCACTACGCGCATTCAAAAAGCAGGAAGCTATAAATATTCTGCAAAAATTGCTCCCGCCGACGATGCCCACGCTGGCAATAACACATCAGAACGCTGGATCCAAATCACTGGCGGCCCACGAGTCCTACTGGTCACCAACTACGATAACGATCCATTAGAAAAAGTCCTGCAAGCTCAATCCTACGCGGTCGACATCGTTACAGATTCTGAGTCACTGACTATCGGCCAACTCTCCGGCACCAAGTCCGTTATTTTTAATAACGTCCCAGCGCATGAAGTGCCGACTCAATTCCTCGATGCCCTCAGCTTCTACATCACTGAACAAGGTGGTGGCTTTATGATGGTTGGCGGCAAGCGTTCATTCGCGGCTGGTGGCTACTACCAATCCCCAATCGATCCCCTTCTACCGATTTCGATGGAGTTAAAAAACGACCACCGTAAGCTCTCGGTCGCAATGTCAATTGTGATGGACCGATCTGGCTCAATGGCAATGTCGGTTCCTGGTGCGGGCGGAGGAGTGGTCACAAAAATGGAACTCGCTAACACCGGTGCTTCCGAAGCGATTAAATTACTCGGAGCCAACGATCAAATCGCGGTCTACGCAGTCGATAGCGAACCCACCACTATCATCCCACTCCAAACTATCGGAGCTAACAAAGGGGCTCTCACCAAAAAAACACGTAAGATCATTTCTGCTGGCGGCGGCATCTATGTATACAACGGCCTCAAAGCGGCATGGGACGACCTCAAAAAATCAAAAATTAGCACCAAGCACATCATTCTATTCTCCGATGCCAGTGACACGGAAGAGCCAGGCGACTACAAAAAACTTATTGCTGAAATGCAACGTGAAGGGGCCACTATTTCTGTTATTGGACTGGGCACCAACAAAGACCCTGATGCAGCACTTCTCGAAGACATCGCAAAACGCGGTAAAGGCCGTATGTTTTATACTGAAAAAGCAGTCGATATCCCACAGCTCTTCGCACAAGAAACGGTCACCCTCGCTCGCTCTGCTTTCCTCACCGATCCAGTAGGTGCTCTCGCTACTGGCCAATGGAATGATGTCTCGAACGAACCACTCGAATGGTCACCACAAGTTGATGCATACAACTTATCCTACGCTCGCCCGAAGGCCATCACATCACTTCTCAGTAAAGATGAATACGTCGCCCCTCTCGTCACCCATTGGCGTCGCGGCATGGGCAGGGTCGCCGCAGTCGCATTCCCACTCGGTGGTGAACATTCCGAAATCGTCCGCAACTGGGATGCCTACGGTAACTTTTCTCAAACCCTAATCAACTGGCTCAATGGCGATCGATTCCCACCTGGTATCACCATGCGTCACCGCCTCGAAGGCACACGCCTCACCATCGATCTCCTATACGACACCACAAGCGACGGCCACAACTGGACCAAAGAATTTGCTCTCAATCCACCACGTATCAAACTTGAAGAAGAAGATGGTGCAGTTTACGACCTCTCATGGAAACGCATCGCCCCTGGTCATTACTCACTGAGTAAAGACCTGCAAGAAGGCATCCTCATCAAAGGTGCTATTCAAGCCGGTGGCTACGCACTCCCCTTCGGCCCAATGATTGTTGGAGCCAGCACAGAATGGGCATTCGATGCTGAACGTGTGGCAGAGCTCAAAGCCCTCTCGGTGCAAACCAACGGCAATGAACTCACAGACATTTCCAAAGCATGGATCCGCCCTGAAGTTTCTAAACAAAAGAACCTTCTCCTTCCCCTCGGTATCGCCATCCTGTTGTTAGCCCTTCTGGAAGCATTGGTGACACGCACAGGATACAAGTTCAGCCTACCTAGTTTCAAACGTGCTGAACCAGCACTTGCCCAAGTCACGCCCGATCCCATTAAGCCTGGCTTCACCAGCATTGCAGGCAGAGTCGGATATTCACGCAAAGCCAAAGCTGCCAAGCAACAAGAAGACACTCCCCAACCTGAAAAACCTAAACCAACCCTCCCTCCTGCTGAGCCAAAGAAGGAAAAGGTCGTCTCGCGTAGCGAACGCTTTGCCAAAGCAAAAAAACGCAAGTAGCCAATTTCTCCCATGCCGCAGCTATCGATAGAAGTCCGCCCATCTCAACAATCTGGCTATGTCATTAGCCTCGATGGAGAACAGATGAAAGTGCCCGATGGCTGGGCTATCCTCAAACCTGGCGACGCAGCCTTGAGCCGTCGTATCAAAAAGGATGGACCGAGCTGGACCATTAAAGAAAAAAAAGGACGTAAGATGTTTTCACTCGGTATTCTCGCTCCTGCTCATCGTATCGAACACCTCAAGCATGTGCTCGATGTCGAACGCACCGACCCATCCTATCAACGCAAGTTAGATGCTGGACGCGAACGTCGTGCCAAGGATGAACTCGCCTACAAAGCTGAGTTCCAACAGTCAATCTACGTCTTCCTTAACTTCCACCCAGACTTTGAAGACCTCGCCATCGACCTCGCCATGCGTATCACCGAGCACGCTATCCCAGTAGGCAGTGGCACAGTGGCTCGTACCAAAATGATCCCCATCGAACAACGTGCAGAAGCCGCAAGCATCGCATGGATGCGTCACCAAACCACCAGTTACGACGACATGACCATCCCACGCGTTAAAGGTAAACGCCGCGAAGTCCGCCGTATGCTCGCAACCCGTTCACGCGAAATCCTCGACCACTACCGTAAAGGTCAACACTCCCACCTCGGCAGCTGCCCGCTCTTCTCGGCTTTGCATTGAAAGACGCAGACCTGATCGACACCAAGAGTCCAGAATGTGGTTCCGTTAATAAAGCGGCTACATCATTTTATCGATTGGACTCGATAAGCAAATAATACCATTTAGAGTTTCAAAAGAGACTCATGCGTAGCCTAGTTTCTTCAGCCCTTACAAAAAAAATCATGAGTCTCTTTTGTTCTCTATGTGGTATAACCACAACAATACAGAATAAGCACGCTAAGAATTACTTCGAATAGCCCTTTAACTGAATCGTTTCAGTTTGCGTGTAGCTACCTGCCTCAGCTGCTTGCCAGATTTCGCCTGTGTCTACATTGAGACAAGTGAGGCAACCATCATCAAAGACGTGGGTATCAATGCACACGGCGTGCCCGATATCTAAAATTTTGCAGTCTTCTTGTGGGGTGTGACCACAGACAATAACTTTGCCAGATTGGTGTGCTTCTAACTCTTCGATGCGGAGCCACAACAGAGCTTCCTCATCTTGTTTCTCGATCGCGACATCTGGAATAAGGCCTCCGTGCACAAAGATATGCGTCTCGGTCTCATGATACAACTGGCAGCCTTGATAGAAGGCCCAGTGGTCTTGTGGGATATCGTTAGGGTTGGTCACACCATAAGAAATCAAGGTGGCTAGACCACCAACATTAGTCCACATCAAGCGATCCATGCGTGTCTCACAAGCCATCTCCATCAATTGCTCGTGATTCCCCTTCAAGGTAATCAACTTGCACTTGTCTTGCAGGCTAATCAAATAATCAACAGCAGCTTTGCTGTCCGGCCCACGATCAACATAATCACCGAGAGTGATCAAGGTGTCGTCGGCTTGCAAGTCCACCATTTCCACTACTGTTTTTAACGCAGTAGCACATCCGTGGATGTCGCCAATTACCAATGTTCGCATAGAAATGTTGATCTCCTGTAAAAATCTCTGAACGCCTATTAACTTTCGCCTTTAGCTCGAGGTTCACCTGCCACTGTGTTTTTAGCACTAGAGCTTGTAACAAATGGTCCACCTTCCATTGGTGCAACACCAGTGAAGGCTACATCCGGCATGTCAGTCGGCTTACCAGCAAGTGGAAACTCCTTACGCAATGGGTGGTAAGGATAGCCTTCCCACATCAAAATGCGCTTCAAGTTAGGGTGATCTGAGAACTTAATGCCCATCAAATCCCAAACTTCACGTTCGTGCCAGTTCGCTGTCTTCCAGATGGATACCACTGATGGCACTTTCTCGTCTTCGCCCACTGGAGCTTTGACCCGAATGCGCTCGCTGTTATCCACCTTGGTGATCTCATACACAATCTCGAAACGTGGGTCGCGAGATTCATGATCCACACTGCAAATATCAATGAGAAAATCTAACCCGAGGTCTTTGTGACAAAAGGTCAGCACCTCGAAAAGCTTCTCAAGCGTGACGATCACGGTATTTTCCTCACGGAATTCCACGGTCTCGAGCACTGCCGCCCCGAACTTATCTTGAATCTTAGTTACTAAGTTATTCATGGTATCGATTCGTTAAAATTATGCTACAGGTTCAGCTTTTTGAGCCATCAATGACGCTTCTCCATCAATCTTCTTTTGAAGTGCCATCAATCCTTCGATCAATGCCTCAGGACGAGGAGGACAACCAGAAATATACACATCAACCGGAATTAAGTGGTCAATCCCCTGGAGCGTAGCGTAACTACGGTACATACCGCCAGATGAGGCACAAGCACCCATCGCAATACACCACTTTGGCTCAGGCATTTGATCCCAAACACGCTTCACCGCAAGTGCCATTTTGTAAGTCACTGTGCCAGAAACTATCATCACATCAGCCTGACGCGGTGAGAAACGCATCACCTCTGCACCAAAACGTGAGATATCGTAACGTGACGACGCCGTCGCCATAAGCTCAATCGCACAACAAGCAAGACCCATGGGCATAGGCCATAGTGAGTTCTTTCTCATCCAGTTGATCGCTGCATCTACACGAGTTACAATTATGTTTCCTTCGATCTTGGAATCATACGCGTAGTTTTGAAATTCTGCTTCTTGATTAGACATAGTGGTGTCGATTGCCTGAAAAGGTAATCAAGATTTCACAAGGCTCAAGCCATTTGTGGGGAATAAATGGAAGATCCCTCCCATTCACGGATAGAAACTTTCAGCTTCAGCCCTTTTTGCTTCCATTGAAAACCCTTAGCCCTCTAGAATGTAAACAATCGTTTCACATTTCTACGCATGCATCTACTACAACTAAGCTCAATAATCACCCTCCTCGCCAGCCTCTCAGTATTTGCGGAACCAATACCTAAAAGAGTTAAGCCCGCTGACATCGGGCCAAAGCAATACCGCTACACTAAGGAGATAGCCCCCAGGGAAGTGCCAACTTCCAATCCAAACACTTCTCCAAAGGGTGCTTTAGAAATCATTTTCGATGCCTCCAACTCAATGAACGGTCGAATCAATGGTGTCCCCAAGATTGATCTCGCAAAACGAGCCATTGCCCACCTTACTACCACCCTTAACAAGTCTCAACTAGATGTAGGGCTAAGAGTATTCGGGCACACTAAGTCAATCAACATCAAAGACATGCCTAAAGCCAGTAAGGACTCACACTTAGTGATTCCAATAAAAGCTAACTCAGCATCTAACATCCTCCGTTTTTGTAATAAAATAGAAGCACATGGCCGCACTCCTATCGCCTACAGCCTGACCGAAGCTGGCAAAGACCTTGCTAAAATTAAATCAAAAAAGCCCATCATCCTGCTCATTAGTGACGGAGTAGAAAGCTGTAATGGCAACCCTGCCGAAGCAATAAAGAAAGTCATAGCTTCAGGAATAAAGGTCGAAACACATATAATAGGTTTCAATCTTAAAACTGACGAAAAAAAAGCGCTACAAGAACTAGCAAGGGCCGCAGGAGGTAGCTACTACGACGCCCAAGATTTTTCATCATTACTCAAAAGCTTCGACAACTTTACAAAGAAACTCAAGATCGAAGCTCCCAAAACAGCCTACTACGCCAATCCCGTGAAAGGAGGCAAGGACCAGCCGTCAGCTCAAGAAATCAAAGCAGGTAAATTTACCCTGTGGAAGCATCTAGATAAAAAAGAAAAGGCGTGGTTTAAAGTCAACTCTACAGCCACTACGCGTGTCGCAATCAAAACTTATATATCCGGCAAGCAAGTCTACAAAGCTAAAGATGGTTCATTTAAAGAGTCTCCTCACCTAGAAGCTTCGACTAGCATCAAGGTCTTTAATAAAGATGGCAAACGTCAATCTGCTGCTGTCATTCACGGAAAAGCCAATGAATGGATCCGCCTGCATTCCCTAGATTCCTTTAAAGAAGGCGTCTATTTCGAGATTGGCTCAGACTTCGGTTGCACGGCGAAACACCTACAACTAGAGGTTATCACTCAACAAGCTGGCGACCTTAACGAAGGTTGGGAAGCTCCCAACTCCATCAAATCTCCAGGTATCTTTGAAGCCCCACTTAATGAGGCCTTCTATGGTCACATCGGCACACCTGACGACAAGGATATCTACAAAGTCAAACTTCCAGAAAATTCTAAATCACTCAATTTAGACATCACCTTCTCGGACGTAGACCAAGCATGCCGGTTCAGAGTAGATATCTATGACGCCAACACATTGAAAAAAATCACCACTAAGGTAAAACTTAAATCAAAAGCCACTTTGCTTATCGATACCAAAGGTGCACAAAGTGTCCTAGTCGCCATCAGTGACAACAACCCAAAGCTCTACTACCTCATGAATAGCTACAAGCTCACTTTCAGATAGCTCACAGACCAGACTCCCGGCACCAGCCCGATTTCACCTTGTTCACCTCTTTATTCTATGCATTCATAGAATCATGAAATTATTCCCTGCCCTACTTTGTTGCTGCGCCATCACTTCCTCCTTATCCGCTCAAGCAGTCTCTCAGAAAAAACGAACCTCCGCCCCCGCTAATAGAATCAGTGTCGACGAAAGCTTCTACCCGATGGTCTTCGAAATCAATATCGACAAACAAAATGCCTTCATCCCCTTGGCACACATCGAGTCATTTGGGGTCCAACAATACCTCGTTGGAAAAATCCTCGTCACCGACCTCACCATCACTCTCAAATCCAAAACCTTCATCCGTATCTACGCGATGCAAAATGGCCTCGACCAACCTAATGTCGTCAGAAACCTCAAGGATAAGGTCGGCCTCAAAGAAGAGCTAGTCGTCAAAGAATACCCACTCACCACCCATAAAGAGATGATGGAATTTCGTGTGACCTCGATGGAACAAGTTGAAGCATTGCGAAAAGAACTCAAGAAGACCTACCTCCAATTTTTGATGAAAGACTACGTCAAAGAACACCAAAAAGCTTCAGTAGTGACGGTCTCACCCAAGGAGCTTGTCGAAGTCAATGCCGATGGCAAACCGAAAAATGATGACGATCCTGACCTCATTCCAGACAGTCAATAAACAAAAAAATGGCTAGTGAGTTTCCTCACTAGCCATATAAATTATTCTTTTTACAACGCTGATGCGTTAAGTTGCTTACTAAGCTGCCTTCTTTTCGAGGGCCACCTTAGATTGCTCAACGATAGTGTTGAACGCGGCGACATCGTTCACTGCGAGGTCAGCGAGGATCTTACGATCGACATTGATTTCTGCAGCTTTGAGGCCTTCCATGAAACGTGAGTATGTGAGTCCTTGTGCACGAGATGCAGCGGAGATACGCTGAATCCAGAGACGACGGAACTGACCCTTACGCTTCTTGCGGTCACGGTATTCGTATTGACGTGCCTTAATGACAGCGTCCTTAGCATAGCGGTATAGTTTTGAGCGGAAACCACGGAATCCCTTAGCGCGTAAGAGAATTCTCTTACGACGGGCGCGGCTCGCTGGACTATTAGTTGCTCTTGGCATTTTCTTATATTCCTATGAATAGATTGTTTTATATAGGCACCCACAGTCTCATCTATTCTTACTCTGCATATTCTGCAGAGAGGCTGTGTGGTGTCTGTTCGATTAGCGAACAGTTCGCAGCATGTCGCTACGTTTCTTGATAGTGGAACCGCTTAGTGGAAAGGTAAACTTTTCATTATGCGTGGCACGTCTGCAGGAGACGCTAAAGTAGCTTTGCCGAGGTTACGTTTACGCTTACGATTCTTCTTTTGAAGAATGTGGCGCTTACCTTGCTTCCGGCGAAGCACTTTGCCTGTTCCAGTTATCTTGAAACGCTTTGCGACAGCTTTACGTGTCTTGGCTTTTCCTGATCTTCTGGCCATGGGAGGCGGAAAATAGGCAGCCAGCCCTATTTAGCAAGCCAATTTTGACATTTCTTTGCGTTTTTTTAAAATAAGGCCAGCTGCTCACAACTTTTTCAAGTGCCATCCTTCTCATTGTATGTCTCGGAACAGGCATCAACGATATGAATCAGATCCATCATGCTCTCTTGGCTCTCTCCTGGCAGGGCACTGAGGTATTCTGTCCACGTATTGATGTAATCAACGGACCTTGCAGCCAAAGCGTAATCGCCATTGTGCATCATATCCGTCAACTCCTGTAAAGTTACAGCCGCTTCCAGTTGCTTCATCTTCGATTCCAAAGCCGGATGTTTTCTTAAAGCACAATTATACATCTTAAAACGCTCGTAATGATCCAGAAACACGTGAACCTTAACATGTAGTCCCATACTCCCCACTGAAGCATTTTCAGCAAGTAAGTGGATCTTCGAGTCAATACGCTCAACCAAGGTGTTTTCAAATGCAGGGTGCTTAAACAGTATTCTCACGGCTCGATCAAAGACAGGCTTCAGCTCAGGATGCTCTTCAGCATCCACTTCCTGCACATAAAGGTGATACAATTCATAAAATGTGCCAAACGGGTTCACCCCATTAGACGTTTCAATCAACTCACCATAACGCAGTAAGGTAAACCGAACACGCTCAGTCTCTGCGTCCTCGATCAACTTGTGCTCAGGTAAATCTTTGCAAGTATGCCCATAAGGTTTCAACATCTCGTCTACTTTGAGAACCAACCTCTCCAGCCGCTTAGCTAAAGTTGGACACGGAATTCTATTTTTAGGAACAAGAGTTAACTCTTGGTAGACATCCTGGACATCAATATCAATCAAGCGAACCGCTTGCTCTCTTACATCCTGCTCCTCTGAGTGGTGGGTTATATTCTTTAAAAATTGCTTTGTAGTCTCAAACATGAATCAAGGGGGGTTACTCAACTGAGCATAATACCACCTCACCTACTCAATGACAATCTTTCTTTACTCACGGCCTCTCCACAGCCGTAATAAAAGACTCTAGCCCACTCGGAGAAATCCCAGTGGGCTTTTTCAAATCCAAAAAACCACCAGTCAAGGGCTCCTGAAGAGAGCAAGGCTTCACAGTCTAGGGATTCATCACTAGGTTCACCTCAGACGCTGAAAAAATATAAGATTCTCTTACGCAGTATATTCTGAAAGAATTTCAAGACAAGCCTAGTAAAATTCCAGTAACTAATGAAATCCATTCTCTCAACGTATCGCACCACTCATCTACCTAGTGCACTCACTGTGATCGCAGCGGTATCTGTCTTTGGGTTTTTCTGTCTTATTCAGATAGAGGCCAAGGGAGAAACCGTGCTAGCTCCATCTAATAGCAATTCATCGGAACCCGAAATGGATCCCACCATCTTAAAGGACAAGGCGATGAAGATCATGGAGAAGCATTGCTATGCTTGCCATGGTGTTGACAAACAAAAGGGTGATATCCGATTGGATCAGCTTGAAACGATCGATCCAGTCGATTTAAAAACGCTCTACAGCGATGCCAATGAAGCAGTGCTTTTCGAAGACATGCCCCCTGAGGATGAGAAACAGCCGACCAAAGCCGAACGAAAAATCCTCATCAACCCCCTATCTCCTCCTCGCATGATGCTCTCGACCACCTCACCCAAAAAGCAAATTCCTAGCAATCAAGATGATTAGAAACCCTTATCTTTTCCCACTACTGTTAATCTTTGGATGCATGGCTCCGATCGCGAGCGAGGCTGAGACGCCCAATATCCTGTTTATCCTGGTAGACGATCAGGGTTATGGAGACCTGGAACGTCATGGGAACCCAAGCCTCAAGACGCCGAACATCGATCAATTACATGACCAAAGTGCCCGTTTCACCAACTTCCATGTCAGTCCCAGTTGTGCACCCAGTCGTTGTGCCTTGATGTCTGGCAAACATGAATTCAAGTCTGGTGTCACGCATACCATCATGCCGGGTCGCAATATGGATTTGAAAACCGTGACCCTGGCTGATGTATTGAAATCAGCTGGTTATGTCACTGGCATGTTCGGCAAGTGGCACCTGGGGCATGATGGCCCCTACAGGGCTGAGAACCGTGGCTTTGACGTGGCGCTCACCTGCCCGGAAGATAGCCAGAAGTTTCACTTTGATCCGGAATTACTGAGAAACAATGTTCCTGAAAAACACCAGGGCTATCGCACTGACATTTTCTATGACGAAGCGATGAAATTCATCAGTGAAAATAGGGACAAAAAGTTCTTTTGCTACATCCCCAGCTACACTCCTCACGCCCCATTGGAAGTCCCTGAGGAATACAGTGAACAATACAAAGACCTGGGTGACCGATTGAGTCACTATTTTGGTATGGTCGCCAACGTTGATAAAAATGTCGGGCGTGTCCTCAAGCACCTTGAAGATCTAGGGCTGGATAAGAAAACCTTGGTTGTTTACATCACGGACAACGGCGGAACCTTTGGTGTGGATCATCATAATGCCGGGATGCGTGGCTGCAAAGGCAGCACCTGGTATGGGGGCACCAGGGCGATGTCCTTCTGGCGCTGGCCTAATAAGTTCAAGGCTCAGGCACACGATTCGTTGACCGCCCACTACGATGTTTTTCCCACCTTGGCCAGTATTGCAAAAGCAGAGGTGCCTATAGCAGTTTCTTCTCAATGGGATGGGATCAGCCTTCAGCCCCTGCTCGAATCAAAAACCGACTCCATCAAAGAAGAACGTTACGTCGTCACTCACATGGCCAGGTGGAAGCACAAGGCAGGGCAGGCCATCTTACACAAGTATTTCAATTGTTCAGTACAAGATGGGCGCTACCTCTTGCATCGCGTTAAAGATTGTGGGCAGGAGGTCTGTCCCGGGCACGGGTGCAGGACGCACCGGAGAGTGCATCAGAATAAAAAAGCGCTCTATGCGAAATTCTTTCATGTCCAACGCCCCGACTCTGAAGAATGGCAACTTTTCGATATCAACAATGACCCTCTACAAATGAGTAACATCGCTGACAATCACCAAGACCTTGTCGCGAAAATGTCAGCCCACTATGAAGACTGGTGGAAGACAGTTTACCCTCATGTGAAAATTGAAAATTCACAGGAATAGGATATGCCCCCCCTCTCTTCCCCATGACAGTCCCTCCGAAGACCTTACCAAAAAGAAAGATTCCAGCAGGTGTTTCCAGCAGTCTTGTTTGTGTGTTTTGCCTGTTCTTGAGCTGCTCGCCGGCGACCGCCAAGCGGCCAGACATCATTGTCATCCTCGTTGACGACATGGGCTCCAAACTGGTGTCCGATTGGGGTCGCCCTTGGGGTCTCTACGACCTGGCAGCCGACCGGTTTGAGACCAAGGATTTGTCCAAGGAAACAACCCCCTTATCACCCCATGAAAGCCCCTCCGAACACCTCACCCAAAAAGCAAATTCCTAGCAGTACATGCTTGGTTGTTTAGTAAAATAGATGCTCTATTTTACTAGAAACACTTCTCATTTGTCTAAAAGACCCTACATTGACCCCATGCAGCCTCTCCAAGCAACTTGCCAAAAAAGCAAATTTCTCTCAGTCTATCTGATGCCCGCCTTTTTATGCTGTGGC
>CAXMOB010000090.1:0-17240 GCA_964194815.1 Vicinamibacteria bacterium
TTGAGCTTTTCAGAATGAAGTTGCTTGAGTGCTTTTTCGTGTGATGTGCGCTCTTTTTCGGCGAGGCTGATGGTCTCTCGGTTCGTGGTGTCATTGACTCCATCGCCTAGAGCAACGTCGATAGAATTCCTGGGTGTTGGGTGACTGGTCCCTCCGCCATTGTTGTCAATCTTAGTGGTCTGACCCACAGTGGTAGGTGGTTTCTCACTATTTGGGATTGCGTTAGCAATGCGACGATCCAAGCGACTTTGTTCAGCAAGGTTATTTTTTTCTTTAACAAGTTGCCAAGCGAAAAGACAGGCTACAGAAAGGACAACAATGATCACTAGGTTCAGTGCCAACGCTTTGTTTGGGTTCTTGGGTTTGATTGCCAAATCAGATGGAAGTGTTGCAACTGGAACAGGAGTTGAGGCATCTTCTTCAGCACTATTTTCTGGCTTTTGAAGTGTCGGTGTGGCAGCGGTGTCGTGCTTTGCCGCTGTGATAAGTTGCGCACCAGTGGCGAGGGATGGTTTTAGGTGCGATGGAGCAGGAGCCTTTGCTCTTGATGCTTTAGCTGGGCGGGAGAGTTGTGGGGAAGGAGCTTTTAGCCTGTTGGAAGCTGTTGCTTTGAGTGCTTGAGCTCCGGTGCTCAATAGCTTGTTGGATGCTGTTGCTTTGAGTGCTTGAGCTCCGGTGTTCAATAGTTTGTTGGCTGGCCTTGCTTTCAGTGCCTGAGCTCCAGTGTTCAATAGTTTGTTGGCTGGCGTTGCCTTCAGTGCTTGAGCCCCAGTGTTGAATTTTGTTTTTGTTTTTGTTTTTGGTTCTTGTTCTTTTTCAATGGAACGTGCGAGGTCGTCTAAGTCTTCTGATAGTGCTTTAGCTGTGCTGTAGCGCATCTTTGGGGACGGATGAATTGCCTTGCGTATGATATTGTCGAAATCTGATTTAGCTCCACACAGAGAATTGACAGGCATGTAGGCCTTCGATGGTAGAGTTTTTGCCAGAAGCTCATACAAGATGACTCCAACTGAGAAAATATCAGCACGGATGTCTACAGCGTCAGGATTCTTGATCACCTCTGGTGCTGTGTAGCCAGGCGTACCGTAGATGATTCCTGATTCGGTATTTGCATGTGGTCGAGCTAGACCGAAGTCGCTAATTTTTGCTTCACGCTTGCCGTTGAGAAGGATGTTGCTTGGCTTAATATCTCGATGGAGAATTCCAGCGTCATGTGCTGCTGAAAGTCCGCTGGCAATTTGGGAAACGACTTTAGCGACGAAGAGGTGATCGAGATCTTCTTGTTCGGCTAAGTGAAAGAGTGATGAACCTTCCGCATACTCCA
Organism: Vicinamibacteria bacterium; assembly: GCA_964194815.1. Lineage (GTDB taxonomy): Bacteria > Verrucomicrobiota > Verrucomicrobiia > Verrucomicrobiales > Akkermansiaceae > Rubritalea. The sequence continues at coordinate 1,325 of CAXMOB010000090.1, forward strand.
TGATAATGTAGAGCATTCCATCGATATCACCGAAGTCGAAAACCGCGATGAGATTTGGGTGGTTAATGCGTGCCATTGAACGAGCTTCGGCTTGAAATGCTTCGCGAAATCCTGCATCTTCACCGAACTCGTCGGGTAGGATTTTGATTGCAACTTTACGTTCAAGTGCAGTCTGCTCAGCGAGATAGACAGCCCCCATTCCGCCTTGAGCAATGAGAGACTCTACGTTGTATGCAAGTAGCATTTGGGAAAGCACATCCGCATTAGGTGCTTGAAAATGGATGCGTTCGTTATCGGAGTCCATGGAGAAATATCTAGGCTTAAATTCGTTTGAGCTAATATATAATGCTGTTACCACAGATGTGCAACATTGTTTTACATTAGTTGATTTTTATGGGGGGATAGCTATTGGGGAATGACAGTATAGCATAAAAAATCCAACTCGGAAGCTCACCGAGTTGGATAATTTGATGAATCTTATAATTTGCAGATGAATCTTAAGTTTCGGTCTCGCCACGAACCATCACGACTTTACCTGTGCGGACGGTTTCAATGATTTCAAACTGTGTGAATAGATTAATCGCCGCATTGATCTTGGAGCTGTCACCTGTGATCATTGCTGTCATCGACTTTGGTGTAAGGTCAACAGCTTTACCACCGAAGTGGTTAATGATGTGGAGAGCCTCAGTTCGTGTTGCCTTGTTACAGAAGAATTTGATGAGCAAAAGTTCTTTGACCACAGAATTTTGTTCTGTGTGTTGGTGGCAATGGAGCACATCGATAAGCTTACTGACTTGAAGGATGATTTGTTCAAGGCCGTTTGAAGAGCCAGTGAGACCAATGGTCATGCGAGAGTAGCGTTCGTCACGTGTAGTGGACACAACGAGCGAATCGATGTTGAAACCGCGTCGAGTGAACACTTGGGTAATGCGCATGAGTGCACCAGGTTTGTTGTGCGTGAACACCGATAAGGTGTGCGTCTTGGTGCTTGAATTTATATCCACAGGTGTGTCTGTGGTGATAATAGACTTAGACATAAAAACGTAAATGTATTGAAAGTTTAGTTAAGTTGAATGATGGGATAGCGAAGGGCTTAGGTAGAACCAATTGGTTTTTCCAGCTTGTGTTTTGGCGGCTCGGTGAGCATATCTTCTAATGCTGCTCCGGCTGGTATCATTGGGAAGACGTTATCAGTTTTTGCACATTCTGCGTGGATGAGACATGGCCCATCGTTGTATTCGAGTGCTTGACCAATGATTTTGGTAACATCTGCAGGGCGTTTGATATTGAAGCCTTTGATGCCATATGCTGCTGCGAGCTTAATAAAATCAGGGTTGCCTTCGAGGTCGACCCCAGATTTACGATCGTCAAAGAAGAGCTCTTGCCATTGACGGACCATGCCAAGGTAGTGGTTGTTCAATACCACAATTTTGACTGGCAGTTTGTGAACCGCAGCAGTTGCAAGTTCGAACAAAGTCATTTGAAAGCCACCGTCACCACTGATTGAGATGACCGTCTTATCAGGGAAAGCGAATGCTGCACCGATGGCGGCAGGAAAGCCGAAGCCCATTGTTCCTGCTCCACCTGAGCTGAGCCATGAATGAGTATTCACATTCTTGTAGAATTGGGCAGCCCACATTTGGTGTTGGCCAACGTCAGTTGAGACGATCGCTTTGCCTTCAGTTTGCTTCCAAAGCTCGTCGATAACTTGCTGCATGCGAAGTCCACCTTGCTTTTTATAGGTGAGAGGGAACTTGCGCTTATAGCCGTCGAGTTTCTTATTCCACTCTTTGTTGACCTTAGGCTCAACCGCTTCGATGAGTGCTCTGATACCAACTTTAGCGTCTGTAACGATCTGCACATCAGGTGAGATCATCTTATTCATTTCAGCAGGATCGATATCGAGGTGAATAATTTTAGCGTCAGCACAGAACTTGTCAGCTTGGCCAATAATACGGTCGTCAAAGCGTGAACCGAGGTTGATCAAAAGATCGCATTCACATACCGCTTTGTTAGCGTATGCTGTGCCGTGCATACCAAGCATACCTAGCGAAAGATCGTGCGTTTCTGAAAACACACCTTTACCCAAGAGTGTGTTGGTGACAGGACAGTTAAGTTTTTCAGCGAACTCGAGTAGCTCTTGATCAGCTCTTGCGATCATCGAGCCTTGACCTGCTAAAATAAGAGGACGTTTAGCCTTCTTGATTAATTTAGCCGCAGCTGCGATAGAATCTGCGCATACTGTATAAGAGTTTTCAGGATTGTAGCCCGGAAGGTCGATTTCGGTCTTCATTTTTCCAGTGAATGGGCCTTGAGAGAAATCCTTAGGGATGTCGATCAGGACGGGGCCTGGACGACCTGTGGTGGCGATATGGTATGCTTCACGAGTAATTTGGGGGATCTCATTACTAGATGTTACCAAGTAGTTGTGTTTTACCACAGGCATAGTGATGCCGAAAATGTCAGCTTCTTGGAATGCGTCTTTGCCTAGCATCCATGAAACTTGTTGGCCACAAATGATAATCATTGGCACTGAGTCCATCTGTGCCGTCATTAAACCGGTCACAGTGTTGCCAGCTCCTGGGCCAGAAGTGACGAGCACCACAGCAGGTTTGCCGGTGGCACGGCCATAGCCGTCAGCCATATGGCATGCACCCTGCTCGTGACGAGCAAGAACAAATTGAATGTCTGACTTTACAGTCTCTAGAGCATCGAATATTGGGAGGGCAGCACCTCCTGAATAGCCAAAGATGAACTTGATTCCTAAGTCGTCGAGAGTTTTGATGAGTGCTTGAGCACCGTCTAATTTAGCCTTTTTCATGGATTATGTGGATTTGTGACGGGAGTTTGTATAGAATGGTGTCTTTTGGAAGATGAAAAAGATGTTTATTGGGCTGTTGTTATCTATTTGTTCTCATTTTGTCGAATTTTAGCGTACTTTGAGAAATTTATTTTCGCTTATTGTGGAGGTTTGTCTCTAAAAGTTAAATTTTGCTCATGTTGTGTGGGTGGCAAAACTATCAGCTTGCCATCGGCTTGAATATGGGGGAGTGTTCTAGGCATGTTGAGAGAGCTAATTGGATCTGTGGTTATTGCGCTGGCATTGAGTGCTTGTGCTGACAAGGATCAGACTGTGACTCGTGAACGAGTCTCCAGTGGTGATCCTCTATTAGATAAGTATGCATCCAACCATGGATATGCTAAAACTGGGGGAGCTGTGCGTTCTCAATCAGATAAAAAGAGTGAGTTTGCAGGTAAGACCTTTGGTGGTACGAATGATTTCAGTGGGAAGAGTTACGCGACGAGTCAATACGGCAGTAAGCGTTGGGGTGGCGGTGATAAGACATTTTCTAATAAAAAATATGCAGGCAGGACTGATGGGAGTCGGTTTAAGCATTCTCCTGAGTTCGTGCAACAGCAGGCTCGTTATGGGGATATGAAGGCGAACGCCCAAGGGAAAGCCTTTGGAGTGGCATCTATCGGTAAATCTAATGCTAGCGAGAATAGCGGCCGCAGATTGAGTCATAAGGAAAGCTGGTATGCGAAAAGAAATAATGTCAAAAAGCCGATCATTATTCCTTGGAAGCAACAGCCTGGTGTAGCTAAGCCAACTGGCTTATCTGTAGGTGACACCAAGACAATGATGGGCCGTGCCAAGGAAGATTTTTAGGTCGATCTCCGCTCGGCTACCCTAAGCAAGGTGTTTACTTTCTTCTTCTCTTTGGTGCTGGTGGTCGCTTCTTACGGACAGGGCGTTGTGGCGATTCTTCTAGCAGGGCCGTGTAGATGTAATCAAAGTTTTCAAGCTTACGACGTTCGACTTTTTGATTGATGAAGCGTTCTACTGATTCAGCAAATTCGAGTTCGTCTGCAGTCAAGATCGTGAAAGCATCACCTTCTGATTCAGCTCTGCCAGTTCTGCCGATACGGTGAACGTAGTCTTCTGCATTTTCAGGCACACGATAGTTGATCACATGAGATACACCAGATACGTCGATTCCACGTGCAGCAACATCAGTAGCTACAAGGACGTTGTATTCACCAGCCTTGAAGCCTTTAAGTGCGGCCATGCGGTCGCGCTGATTGATGTCTGAGTGCATTGCTGCAACTTTTAAGTTCTCCTGCTTATTAAGAAGGGCACAAACGGAATCGGCCTCTTTCTTGGTGCGGGTGAAAACCATGACAGATGTGGTGTCTTCAAATTTGAGGAGTTCCAAGAGGATTTCATCGCGCTGGTCTATGGATACAGGGTAGAAAGCATGGTTGACAGTTTTTGCCACTTCGCGTCTAGCAATTTCAATAGTGGTAGGCTCATTGAGGCACCATTCAGCAAAGCTTGCAATTGTTGGTGGCATGGTGGCGGAGAAGAAAAGTGTCTGACGTTCTTCCCATGGACAAATTTTAACGATTTTTTTAACGATTGGGAGGAATCCCATGTCGAGCATGCGATCGACCTCGTCAAGTATGAGGATTTGTAAATCTTTGAATCTTACCTCGGCACGGTAGTATTGATCCACAAGGCGACCTGGTGTGGCGACAATGATGTCAGCGTCCTTAAGAGCTTCTGTTTGAGCACCGTAGCCGACACCTCCGTATAGCAGTGCGACCTTGCAGCCAGTGTGCTTGCCGTATACTTCGAACTGTTCAGCAACTTGGTCAGCTAGTTCGCGAGTTGGTTCGAGAACGAGGATCTGTGGTTTACCAATTGGTTTGATACGTGACAAAGAAGGTAGGGCGAATGCAGCAGTTTTACCTGTGCCGGTTTGTGACGCACCAATCACATCTTTAGACTCAAGAATCAATGGGATCGCTTGTGCTTGGATGGGAGTTGGTGTTTCGTAACCAGCTTCAGTAACTGCACGTTGGATGGGCTCGGATAGACCAAGATCTGCAAATGACATGTATGCGATTTAGGGTGAACGACAACGAATACAAGCAAAATTAGGAGAAGATGTGATCTCACCGCATTAATTATAGGGCTAGAGGCATTTAGAGGCCGAGTTAGGTATAATCGCCAAAGATAATTTCATTCATCAGCGTATGGATGATAGAAAAATTGGAAATGTGACGTTTTTTGATACAGTTGGAGACAGCGAGACTGTTTTATGCTAACTAAATGGAGACATGGCCGATCAAGAAGAGCAAAAGAAAAATGAAAAAGTAATGGTGGAGGTTTATGCGAAGACTCGCAAGAGCCTCATCGCTCGTCTTGATAATTGGGAAGACCAACGAACTTGGGATGAGTTTTACCAGACTTATTGGAAGCTGATCTACTCAGTAGGCCTAAAGTCTGGCTTGAGATCAGAAGAAGCCTTTGACTGTGTGCAAGAGACAATTCTTTCTATTGCTAAGCAAAGTAAGAAGAAAATGTATGACCCGGCTCAGGGATCTTTCAAAACATGGTTAATGAATATGACGCGTTGGCGTATCAACGACCAATTTCGAAAGCGTAAAAAGGATACAGCTATGTATTCAGGTGGTGAGGAAGACGATGGCCGCAAAACGGCCATTATCGATCGAGTGGAAGACCCTAATGGAGATGTCTTAAATCGTCTTTGGGAAGTGGAGTGGAAAAATAATATTGCGGAAGCTGCACTGACACGTGTGAAAGCTCAGGTGTCACCAAAGCAATTCCAAATTTTTGATTGTTATGTTGTGAAGCAATGGGATGCAAAAAAAGTCCAAGCGACTCTCAATGTGAGCATGGCTCAAGTGTATCTTGCAAAGCATCGTGTTGGATCTGTCCTTAAGAAAGAGCTAGCGAAGTTAGAAAAGGATGTCGACTAGACCACGTATAGAGCCAGATATTCCTGATCACGAGGTGCTCCGCAAGATTGGCGGTGGTGCTTATGGTGAAGTGTGGATGGCTCGTGGTATCACTGGAGCCTACAGGGCTGTAAAGGTGGTGTGGCGTGAAGATTTCGATGATGAGAGAACCTTCGAGCGCGAATTCGAAGGGATTCTAAAATTTGAGCCAATATCTAGGGATCATCCAGGCTTGGTGAATATTCTTCATGTAGGTCGCTGCAAGGAAGGTGATTTGTTTTATTACTATGTGATGGAACTAGGTGATGATGTTCAATCTGGACGGACAATAAATCCAGTTGAGTATGAAGCTCGAACCTTACGTTCTGACATCAAGGCGGCGGGCGGTGAAGCATTACCTGTTGGACCTTGTATCACAGATGGGATACGGCTAGCTGAAGCATTAGAGCATCTACATGATTTAGGCTTGGCTCACCGTGATGTAAAACCTGCAAATATTATTTTTGTTGGGGGTAAAGCAAAGTTAGCCGATATCGGACTAGTTGCTGACAGAGGGCAAATGACTTTTGTTGGGACTGAGGGCTTTGTTCCACCTGAAGGCCCTGGGTCAGCTCAGGCTGACGTCTACAGTTTAGGAAAGGTGTTGTATGAAATTGCAACGGGAAAGGATCGCTTACAGTTTCCTGAAGTACCTGATGAACTACATCCAGATACTGAGACAAAGCAATGGCAGGGGCTAAATCAAGTTATTTGTGATATTTGTGAGCCTAAGGTTAGTAAGAGGACAATCACTTCAGCGAGTCAATTAGCGGTAGCATTAAGACGTCTAGACGCCGGCAAAAAACTCCGTGCGGGGATTCCTAAACGTAATCTAAATATTGCGTTGTGGATTTTACTTATCGGTTTTACGGGTTATGCAGGTTATTTGGCTTCACCATATTTTAGAGGAGTGAAACCAAATGTGATTGTTACGGTGCCCGTAGGTTCTGGTGAATCTATTGATCCTGCTGGTGGAACTAGTGGAGTCGTGACGACAGTAGATGATCCACCTGAAAATAAATTCTGTATCGTCAATTTCGATGTTGAGCCTCAAGACGCTGAAGTTTACAGCCTAGAAGGTGCTTTACTTGGGGATGTAGCCAGTTTTTTGCTGGGTCGAGAATTGGAGGTTGGTGTAGTGCTTAATATTATATTACGTAGCCCTGGTTATCAGGATTTAACGGTACGCTATGAAGTTCCAGAGACTGATTACGACTTCCCGTTATATAATTTAAAGTTAGATCAACCACCTATCATAGGAAAGGCATGGTGGGATTCATTAGAGACCCGCTATGAGCCAGTCAAATACCATCATCAGTCATCATGGTTGACCTTGTCTCAATGGGAACTCTACACGGAAGCAAATTTGGCAGTCGTTGCTCCTGAGCAAGAGGTGATTGAGCATCAGGTAAAAGCGAATAAAAAAGTGAAGCTTACTTTGATTTCTCTAGAAACTGCTACAAAGATGGCAAAGTGGCTCACGGATACAGCTGTGGCTGATGGCCGCTTGACTATGGATCAAGAGATTGTTCCTGTGTTGGATCTAGCCTTTAAGTCAGCTCAACACACCAAAGAAATGAAGAGAAGGAGAGTGTTTCCTGTTAAGTTGAAAGCTCAGAAAATTCCGTTCGCCAGCATGGTGTTAGAGTCTGAGCCGAAAGGTGCTAAGGTATTGCTGGATGGTGAGATGCTGGGGTTGACCGATAATGAATTTAAACGAATTCGGCCGGGGAAAAAGATGTTGGAAGTGACTAAGGCTGGTTATAAACCTTACAAGGTAGAAATTGATCTGAAGAAAGGAGAGATGTGGCAGCCTCCATTGGTTAAGCTAGAAAAGAACGATAGTCTGATCTTTGGGAGGACTTGGACTAATAAGCTTTCGATGAAGTTTGTTCCCGTGAATGAATTGTTGATGGTGTCAGCTTGGGAGTCACGTGTGAAAGACTATGCTAAATTTATTAAGGCACAAGGTGAGGAGATGCCTGTGCCTAAGGTTAATAACAAGCCTGAGGAGCCAGTGGTTCATGTGTCCTATGAAGATGCAGTGAAATTTGCAAAGTGGTTAACCGTGAGAGACCAAGAAAAAGGACTGATTGGAACGGAGCATAGCTATCGTCTTCCTACCGATGCTGAATGGAGCTTGATTGTTGGTTTAGCAGAAAATCCAGAGGTTGCAATTCCAGCTTTAGCATTACAAAACTTAGATGTCTATCCTTGGGTTGGAAGCTGGCGGCCTATTGGCGAGTATAGCATAGAGCCGTTGGTGACAAAAGCCGACCCGATTGGAAATTTTTCTGATGAGATTCGTGCCAAGTTCAACAAATTGAAACGTCACTTTTACAAAGGGTATTTCGATGGTAATGGAGGTACCTCAAAAGTTGGGATATATAAACCGAATAAACTAGGTGTTTATGATTTAGCTGGAAATGTCTCGGAGTGGGTGTCCGATACGGTGAATGATGGCCGTTCTAGTGTTGTCCGTGGCTCTAACTTTAAGTCATATGCAAACAAGGATCTACGCAGTAGTCACCGTGGCTATCAGAGGATTGGGGCGAAGCAAGACTCCATCGGTTTTAGGCTAGTTCTTGACTTACAAGCTGAGAAACCAGTGGGTGATGATCTTGAGTTAGATTTTGAATCGCAACTAAATAATTAATGTAATGGTAGAAATAACAATTGACTATGAAGGGCAACTTCATTGTAACGCTGTGCATGGTCCCTCACAGAACTCATTGAGCACGGATGCCCCGGTTGATAATAACGGCAAGGGCAAAACCTTTTCTCCTACTGACCTAGTTGCTGCCGCATTAGGTACTTGTATGGCTACCGTGATTGGTATTGTGACTCAAAGGAAAGATATTGATGTTACGGGTATGACGGTGAAAGTCGGCAAAGAAATGTCGTCAGACATGCCACGTAGAATATCAAAGTTGGACGTTGTGATCAATATGCCCATGGCTGCCGATCATCCCCATCGACAGTTGATTGAAAATGCGGCTTTGACGTGCCCTGTCCATCAAAGCCTGCATGCTGATATGGAGATTCCAATTACTTGGAATTGGGCTCAGTAGGAGCCTCCTTGATCGTATTTTCCTTATAGACACTGTCAATGTGGCCGAACTCTAGTAGGGTGTCTAGCCATGGCATGTGTGCCTTTGGCTTGTTGAATACAAAGCGTGCTTTTTGAATCCATCTGTAGGCTGCTATTTTATCGTTAGCATCGAATGCCTGAGCTGCTTTACTGTAGTATGTTAAGAGACTATGGTCTCTGAATGTACGTTTATTAGCAGCCTTTTGAAATACATCATTGTAAGCAGATCTTTGCTCTTTAGTGAGGTTCTCACCCTTTGATAAGCCTAAATTACAGAGTTCTATTTTAAATGTGATGATTTCGGAAACCTGGCCGAGGCTTGCGTTAAACTTCGAAATGTTATGGACGAGCTTTAAAACGGGTAAGGCACTTTTGTAGTCACCACTAACAAAATAGCTTTCAGCTAGGTTGAAATGTAGACCTGGGTTGTATGGGTCAAAGCTGATTGCTTTTTTAAATGCAGCTGTAGCGTGTTTGAAGTCTCGCAACTCGATATAGTTACTCCCAATAATATTGTATAAATTGGCTTCGTCTTGAAAAATGTCTTGGGCCTCGAAGGCTAAACGAAGTGAGTCTGCGATTCTTTTTTCTTGTGCCCATTTGACCGATTGTTCTGCTAGCTTCTTCCACTCATCTTGTTTCTCTTGGGGTAAACTTTTAAATTTCTTCACGCACTGAGCTTTATGAGCAAGAGACTTTTTAAAGTCCTCTTCAGTGACATCAATTGATTTTAATGCTTCAAGAAGCTTTTCGTTTAATGGTGTGGCAAGCTCTTGCTTAGCGTCTTTTACTGCCGGTTGTTGTTGGGCACAAGCTGACGCAATGAGGCAAACTGAGAGGATAGTGAGTGAAGTTTTCATATTGAAGTGAAGTTTAGTATATTAGATGAGGCCATCTTTGCGAGCCTGTTTCCAGTAGGCATACTCAGAGCGGTTAAAGTCGATGTATTCAGGAGAGAGATCACTACTATAGACGGTGTATTCTGCATCGCCAAGGTTAAGGTCGATAGTGATAGTGAATGAGGGTTTGCTGACAATTTCACGGAGTTCTTGCATTTCTGTAACGGCTTGTAATCCCCCTTTACAGGCGAGTTTGCCGTCGATTGAAATGTTAATTTTTTCTTCGCGGATGTAGGCTTGGGCATAACCAACAGCGTGGATGATACGGCCCCAATTTGGATCTTCCCCATTCCACGAGGCCTTCACTAATGCTGAGTTCGATACCGCCTCCGCAATTTTTTGAGCATCCGATTCTTTTTTTGCATTGATAACTTCAACTGTGACAAATTTAGTGACGCGTTCTCCATCCCTCACCAGAGCTTTTGCCATTTCTAGCATAACAAACTGGAGTGCTTTCTTGAAGAGTGCGTAGGATTTGCTTTTTGCACTCGGTGATCTATTTTCTGCCGCTCCATTTGCCATGACGATGGCTGTGTCGTTGGTGGACATGTCGCCATCAATGGTGATGCGGTTGAAAGATTTTTTGACTGCTTCTAATGTGGCTTGGTCGAGAAGCTCTTTGCTCAGCTTCATGTCAGTGGTGATGAAACAGAGCATGGTGGCCATCGATGGACAGATCATACCAGCTCCTTTCGCACAGGCACCAATTTTGATAGTTTGATCACCAATCTTGAAGGAAACGGCAATCTCCTTGTGGGTGGTGTCAGAAGTCATGATCGCTTTGGCTACATCTGTTCCACTTGACCTCTTGAGTCCCTTAGTCATCGCTTTAACTGGAGAGAGCAAGCGCTCCATAGGCATAGGGATACCAATGACACCAGTGGAGCAAACCGCTATTTGCGAGGCTTTCAGTTTTAGGTTTGTTGCAACATAGGCAGCTGTGGCGAGGGCATCATTTGCTCCTACAGTTCCGGTGCATGCGTTAGCATTACCACTGTTGACGAAAATAGCACGCACGTCACCGTCCTTGATATGCTTACGTGACAGTTTTACTGGAGCCGCTTGAACTTTATTGGTAGTGAATGTTCCTGATGTCACGCATGGGACCTCTGAATAGACGAGGGCGAGATCAAGACGAGTCGCTTCTGGATTCTTGATACCGCCAGCAGCAGTTGAACCTTTAAATTTGAGAGGAGTACAAATGCCACCCTTGATTTTTTTGAATGCACTCATGCTTAGAAGTTAAGGAGACCTGTTGTTTCGGGAAGGTCATTCATAATGTTGAAGCTTTGCACGGCTTGTCCGCCAGCACCTTTGCAGAGATTGTCTTCAGCACTGAGAAGGATAACACGGTTGGTGCGTGGGTCGTAGTTCCAGCCAATGTCGACGAAGTTAGTTTTAGTGACATTTTTGGTGTCGGCACATTTGCCTTTACCGAGGAGTCTGACGAATGGCTCATTGCCGTATGCCTCTTCCAGCACAGCTTGAATTTTATCGACATCTCCAATAAGCGGCACGGAAGTCGTGGTGCAAATTCCTGAATTTACTGGCACCAAGTGCGGAGTGAAACTAACAATCGTAGTCTTGCCAGCAGCGATGGTGAGCTCTTGTTCAATTTCAGAAAGGTGACGGTGACGAGGAACAGCATAGGCCTTTACCGACTCATTACATTCACAGAAACTGAGGCTGATGTCAGCCTTACGTCCTGCACCAGAAACACCACTCATAGAATTGATAATGATGTTTTCGTGAGAAATGAGGCCTGCCTTTAATAATGGAATTAAGGGAAGTTCGATAGAGGTTGGATAGCAACCAGGCGAGGCAACCAAACGTGCTTGCTTGATTGCTTTACGTCTAATTTCAGGTAAACCATAGACAGCTTCCTTGAGTAACTCTACATCTGGGTGTGGAGCGTCGTAGAATTCTTCGTAGACCTTAGGGTCACTTATGCGGAAGTCCGCACTGAGGTCGATGACTTTGAGTCCAAGTTGGATCAGGTCGCCAGCATATTGAGCGGCTACACCATGTGGTAATGCAAGAAAGGCAAGCGTCGCACCTGTCGCTGCAATTGCTTTTGCATCTGGTGCGGTAAAGGTGAGGTCTGCACCTGGTGCGTTTTTGAAACGTGGGAAAATGTCGCTAAGTGATTGCCCTGCATACTGCCTAGAGGTGACACACGATAATTCTGCTTGTGGGTGCATGAGTAGAAGGCGGAGGAGTTCCATCCCTGTGTACCCACTTGCTCCTACAACGGCTGTTTTGATCATGTGCATGTTGATAAAAAAGCAGGAAATTTCGTGCTTGCCAACATGCAAGTTCAGCATATCTTTTAAATATTCTCAAATCGATCGGGACGTGGTGCAGTTTGGTAGCACGTTGCACTGGGGGTGCAGAGGTCGCAGGTTCGAATCCTGTCGTCCCGATACCTTTGTTGCGAAATGAGCCGGATTTAAAGTAGGTATAAGCTAAAGCTTACGTTAGTTTGGCTGTTTTTCGCTAGTTTCGCTTTATTACTTGTCATTTCACTATGGATTAACTATGGTTTTTAGTGTTAGAAAGTGATCAGTATCGTCGTTCTGGTTGGGAATCATTCCTTCCTTGTGAGTGAGGTTATGAGCGGTGGCAAAAAGGGTTACTTTAAGGTTCAGGGCCGTATCGATGGTCGATGGAAAGAGGTCGGTATTTATTTGGATAAGGTGAAGGCTGTAGGAAAAGCGAAGGCAAAAGCAACTGAGTTGGAGGAGGGGGATTCGGGGTGGAGCCATGTTTCAGTCGCGGACAGGGGGATGTGCTTAGCTGCGATTAATGCCGGTATTATGATTGATGATGTGCATCATATTGCAAAATTGAAGCAGCAGACAGTTGAGGTTAAAGTGGGGGAGGTAGTAAGACAATACCTAGCAGTAAAGCAACAGGATGATCTCAATGCACGTTACTTTGCGGATATGAATAGGGTGCTAAAAAAATTTACAGATGCGATGGGAGGAAAGGTCTTGCAGAGGTTGGGTCATAGAGAGGTGGTAGATTGGTTAGACTTTTTGAGGTATGAAAAGCTTGAACTCGGAGCCAAACGGAAGGGGGCAATACGTTCATTTCTTCACTCGCTTTGGGGATGGTCTGTTGTAGAGAGTTATGCAGCTGAAAGCATAATAGATAAAATTCATAAACCTAAAGTTAAGAAAAGAGCTAAGCTGAAAGATATCTTAACACCTGCCGAGTTTCGTAAGTTACTGAAGAATGTTGCCCCTGATTTTGTAGCTTGGCTTGCGATCGCAAGACTGGCAGGACTACGAACAAGTGAGATATGTGCTGAGGAAAGTCGTCGCTCTGACCGGCTACGGGCTGCTCAAAACTGGCTACCCTATGAGGGAAGTGTGAACCTCAAGCATGCGGTCAAACCCACATCGGCCAAGTGCTCAATCTTGCAGGATCTCTTTCTGAATACGCCAGCATGAAAGCTCCTATCCAGCGGGTTAACTACAACATAGACAGCTGTGATACGTCGCTCACAGTCGGAGCACCAAGCCGCATGACTGCCGTTGGCCTCGTCCAACGCTTAAGACGCAGCCCACAAGACAATATAGTGTACCTTGGCTAGATTGCATTGGTGGTGCACCCGTCCTGCACGATGTGTGCTATGATGTTGAAGTTTCCAGAACCTCTGTCAAAGTCTCCAGAATACAATGTCCGCCTTCAGGATAAGTTGACAATATCGTTGTGATAGCTTGCCCTTCTCGCATAGCATGCTAATCCAAGAACTTTTAGCCTTTGTGAATTATATCCCTCAGGTTATAGGTTAATTGAAATGAAATCATTTAATGCTCTCACAGCAGTTGAGCAATTTTCGAATTATCTGCGCGAGGAAATCATCAGGGGCAGCCTAACCGGAGCCATGCCTGGAGTGGGAAAATTAGCCGAAATGTGCGGAGTCAGCCAAAAGACCGTAATCGGAGCGGTCAGGCAATTGGAACACGATGGATTACTCGAGAGTCAGGGCCCTGGACGTCGAAGCCAGATCTTATTACAAGAAAATCAAATTTTCGCTACCCTGCGGATTCAAATCTTTCTCTATCATAAGGACGACTTGAAGACTGACTATATGATGGATCTTCTGCGCAGTCTCCAGCAAGCTGATTACTCTGTGAAGTTGGCCAAAAAAACATTGTGTGAGTTGGAAATGGATCCAAAACGGGTGGCACGCTTTGTGAAAATGAATGATACGGACGCTTGGATCGTGCAGGCAGGTTCACGGGAAGTGCTCGAGTGGTTCAGCTCTCAAGCCCTCCCCGCATTTGCTCTTTTCGGGCGACGACGAGAAATTTCAATGCCTAGCTGCGGTCCTAACAAAATTCCAGCTCAACATGCCGCTATCCAAAGACTCATCGAACTGGGCCATCGCAAGATTGTTTGCCTTGCGCGTAAGGAGCGTCGAGAGCCACATCCGGGACTCGTGGAGCAAGCATTTCTTGATCAATTAAAAAACTCAGGTATCAAGATCGGCACCTATAACCTCCCCCAGTGGGAAAATAATATTGAGGACTTTCACCATTGTATCGAGACACTCTTCAAATACACACCGCCGACGGCACTTATCGTGCATACTTCAAACCTATTTGTAGCAGCTCAACTGCACCTTGCTCGGCTCGGGATTTTGGCACCAGAACAGATTTCACTGATATGCACGGATTTTGAACCCATCTTCGATTGGTGCCAACCTGCGGTCACACATATTCGCTGGAGACACAATAAGATGATCGACCGCATCGTTCAATGGGCCAAAAATGTTTCCCTTGGCAAAGATGACTACCGGAAAACGTTTTTTAAGACTGAATTCGTTGAAGGGGGAAGTATTGGTCCCGTTCCACGTGGACGATAGTTTTGCATAGACTAAAGCTCAACCCGATCTCTCAGACGTTGATGCTAATTAAGCCTAGGCAATGGTCCAACTTAAGATTCTGATGAAGTGGACTTTGTCTCTCAAAGTGTGTATTTGTCCACAACGTCCAACTTCCGGTAATTTATGCTTTTGGGTGCGGTGTAATGGATGAAGGTGCGCGTTCATCATTCCAAAATTCTTGCGTCATCGGTGCAGGATTGCTGCTGGACTTTCTTCTTTTTCTGCGTTGCCTAGTCAGATTTCTTCGTGAACTGTTCGACTGCAGAGAGGGTTTGGAATGTTTTTATTGTGGATAACTATATTCTTTTGGGTAGTGGTTGAGAGATATGAAAGATCTTGAGAAGTCGGGTAAATTGGAGTTATATGTTCTTGTTCTCCTGAGGAGGTCCAATTTTTTTCTAGAAAATCGCCACCTAATGAAATCAAAATCAATCCATCCAATGAAGCATACTACGAAATTCCAGTTATGCACCATCCTTGGTCTTGTGCTTGCCGCTGCTAATGCCAGTGCAGCCTTCGTTATTCCGATAAGCGCGGTTGCGACTGATGAACGTAACAACTCCAGATTTTCGGCGTCGAATACAATTAATGCGACTACAGCGCTTAACACAACAACTCTAGTTCTGGACACTGGCGTTGACACTCGTTGGCTAACTAATAATTTCGCTTCATCTGTTCAAACATCACAACAGGATTTACGGCCTTGCCCTTCTTTTTAAGTTCCTTCTCTTCAGCAGCCGACGATCCTAAACGCACTTAGACCAACAAACATATTTCATGAAAAAACTACCCAACCCTAGCCAATCTGTACGTTCTAAACTAAGCTTTCAATATAGAGTTGAATCCGGGTTTGCCTTGATCGCCACTATCTCTGTGATGGCACTAGTCATCATGATTGCCATGGCCATGGTGAGGCTGCGCACCAGTGTGCTGCGCACTAGCAATCATGGTCGTGCGATGGAAGAGGCCCAGGCAAATGCGCGCATGGCTCTTGTGTTGGCCATTGGTGAGCTGCAGATGCAGATGGGACCAGATCAGCGGATTTCCGCAAACGGCGCCATCATTTCTCAAACGGACGTGCTGCACCCCCATTGGACAGGTGTTTGGGATTCTTGGAAGGCTGGGACAGGTGAAAACAGCCAGCACAGCACCATAGGAGACACCGACGAGATGGCTCCTACTTACGTAACTAACAGAAGCGACCATTTCCGTGGTTGGCTACTC
>CAXMOB010000091.1:0-5628 GCA_964194815.1 Vicinamibacteria bacterium
GCGTTTGCTTCAGTATAGGATTCATCTAACCAAAGCATCTTCGCTCCTACGTGATGCTCTTGAGGGGCGTCTTTCATGGGCACCTCTTCAAACCTATCTAAGTTTCCAAAAGCGCTCTTAGAAGCCATTCCCCAATACCATGAATAAAACAAAGAAACATGAGAATTACTTCCACCATTACCACTATTGATAATTTGTAGCGTTGGAAATTTCGTGGCCGACACATCAGCTAAACTATCGGGTGCCAGAGCAGTTGATCCATTAGCGGCTTTCAACACATGCACCCAATTTTCTGTCGTATACGTCCACAAGGCATAATCATAACACTTCGAAAAATCGATCTCATGGAGCACGTCAGCACCAACCCGGCCGCTACCATTGACTCGTCCCCCGCTGTAGTCAAACTCACCATCCTCATTGACCACAGGATTTCCATTCTCGTCTTTTACAGGTTTGTTGTAGGCATAGGGAATTTGAATTTGCTCAATCGCATAGTCATGAAAGAAATGATGCGTCCCCTGTAAACTCTTCGCACTTAACACATTTTTAGAGATGTTAGTTCTATCATATCTGGCAAGATGAGCACCCCCTGCACTAACATCAGCTCTATCTCCCTTCGGTGAAAACACCAGGCACTCGCCAGGCTTCATGACTACAGGCTCAAGCTCGAAACCTAAATAGCGTGTCTTCGGAAACAATCCATCCTTGCCATTTCTATTGTTACCACGGAATATCACACTATCACCACTCCAACTCGCAAAATAATCAAGGTCATCACGGTCCCCCGTTACAGGATCGAACGTTGTTCCTGTCGTAGTAAACTTTGCTTTTAAACGATCGCGTTCTTCCTCTTCTAGGTGAAATGCCACATTTCCACTGTGAGAAGTGAATGGATTGGGCATCAACACTACCATACGCCCTACCTCTAGCTCTATATTATAGGGATTCCACAAGCACACACGTGGAATTAGATGCGTCCTAATATTAGCATCCACTCCCTTTTCACCATGATGACTAAAATAGAAATGAAAGCGTGATTCGGTCATCACTGGATGAATCTTTGGTGCCTGACTCGCCCAAGTTGAAGATTCAAAGCTAACACCGTCTGACAGTCCACGTTGCCAACCTATAGCTGAACGATAACGGAGCCCTGCGTCTGTCTCAGAGTCAGTCTCCGCCACTAACCTACCAGCACTTAAACCTGGTGTGTATTTCTTTAAGCCCCAATTCCTCAAGGCATCAAGAGACGGGCCCATTACTGCCTTTCGGCCACCAGGTATGATCGGATCTGAACTCACTACAGGATAATCAGCCATTGCAAGATTTGGGACAGCAATGGTAACTGTAGACTGGCCCTTTTGGCCAAAAAGCAATGGCATCAAATCTCTACGGAATCCACCCAACTGAACATTGGTGAACAATCCATCTGCCTTAACAGTAAAGTCGTGGAACGAAGATTTGAACACTTCCCGTAATTCCTCGCTTACCAACTGAAGGCTATTATAACTCACCAACTTGTGCAAATTTTCCTGCTCATTTTGTTGAAATGCCTCAAACGGTCTTGCCTCACCATAGCTTACAGCTGCTGGGTTTGCCGCAACAACAATATCACTTTCCATAGGGTTAATCAATTTTTTTTCTGGTGACTGAACCACCTTAGCTTTGAGATTATTGTTCGTTACCCAGAAACCGTATTTACCAACAAGCTCATCGTCGACTTCTATCGATAACTTTGGAACCACCACGCTCATGCGTGTATAGATATCATCCGCTAGCCTATCCCCCAATGTCCCACGACCCACAAGCACTACATTATCTTCACTACTGAAATCCAGTGCTTCGGTATAATTTGCTGACTCACCTCCACTCACAAGCCAAAGTTTCCTCATCTTTGTCTTCCATGCTCCATTCGCAAGATCTCTGTCAGTGTGGCGCAGGTCAGAATACAGCCCACGGGTGGCATATGGTCCAATTCCAGACACATCAGCATTTTTCCCCACCACAGGGTAACCATTAACGCCAGTATCCCACACTCCAAGCCAATGCCTATTTGAAACATACTCACTTTCTGAACTACCTGTGTTAGGATCATCGTGCACTTCGTAAATAGCAGCTTCCGCACACACTGCTTGATCTGGCCCTATACTAGACTGTAATAGATTAATAGCCGATGCCAAGGCCAGTCTAGCATTCGCCTTAGCCTGATCCATTGCATCACTATGACCATGTGTCCGCACGGTAACAGATGCCAAGGTCACTAATGCTAAAGCAATAACCACAACTAGACTCGTCACAGTGAGAGTAGCCACAATTGCGAATCCACCACTCACACCTCGATGTGCAGTCATATACCTCGGGGAGGAAAAAATAATCATATTAGATAACAGTCTATCAACACCTCGCTATTAATCACAATTAATAACAGATGCAAAGAAAATCTAACTTAAATATAAAAATAAATAACATTCACCTCTTATCTTTTGTCACCACCTTAGGTAACGGAACAACACTTTTATATACCCCTATGCGTTTACCGGCATTGGTGCGTGGATTAGCATCATAGATCACAAAAAGGTTCAAATTTTTCAAATCAACTAAAACATTACCTCTGGCAACAACACCGGCATGAAGTTTGGGGCTATCAACAGTAAATCTCAGCACCCCAGCCTTCTTATGCTCAAGTTGAATAGCACTACTGCTCCATCCTCCTAGCTCTACATACTTACTCCCTAGTTTAAAGTTAAGTTGCTCAGTCGTCGTATTTACAATGATTAGGTTTTTACCTACCATTCTTGGACCATCGAGATTAATATACTTCAAATGCTTCGGCTCAGACTTCCACAGCAGCGGAGGTTTATCTGGTGGCACCATCAGTACTAGAACTCGCGAACTAGGCATTAAAGCTTCCAAGGTCATATACTTTGCCAATTTAGCTGAGCCAGGCTTCACGTGACGTTTCAAGATTAAGGGTCTACCTGCCGGAACTTTCCGAAAAACTGGATTTGAATGATAGCCTACCCGAATGCGCGAACTCTCTCCCTCTTCACCATCAGTCACTAGGAGTGGTGGTGGCACTTGATGGATATTAGGAGAAAGCATAATTGCGTTACCACTCAGTTGAGCCAACTCCTTTTTACTTATATACACTCCGTCTTTAACTAATTGATCGGTATGCATTTTCATTTCATCAGCGAGACGTTTCCGTATTTCATTGCCAATTTTTGTATTCGGAAATACATAACGAGGGCTCGGCTTGGGGCCAACAGCAACAATGCCGACATGTGCATAAAGCATAACATCAGAACCCTCTTTTTTAACATCTTGTGCATACACAGTAGGCCATAACAGCATAACTAAGGGGAGTAACTTCATAATAATTCGAAACCTAACGACACAAGTATACTATCTCAATAAAAAACGTGAAAATAACATCCAAACACTACCACATTGGCGCTCACCTTATACAATTTTGAGTTTCAAAAGATGCAACGGACTATTTTCCCCAACTCTACCATTATAAACACCTGTATGTTGAGTTCAGGCTAGCTCTAGCTACTAGATCAGAGTTTTCATACCACTCAAGCAGCTCGTATACCAGATCGTTGAAAATCTCTGTAATCCACGCATCCTTATGCTTGCAAATTTTTCCAAGCCGTTGCATGACATCCACGTGCGCGACTTGCTTACAGAACCTGCTTGGACAGATGAGGATTTAGGAATGCCAATCCCTGATGATAAACATGCCGTTTCGGTTTGTTTACCTACTTGGGACTCTATCATCGGTTATGAAGAAGCATTGGAGAAAGTCACCAGTCGTATGCAGTGCGGTTACCCTCGATTCTTTCGCCACCCAGCTATTAATAGGTTATTTGCTGAGGCTCGTGAACATGTTTGTGAAGCCGGCGAAGTCGCCATTGTATTCCCTCACCTTGAAGCAGCTCAACGTGCACATTTCTTTGTTGAAAAACGTATTTCAGCTGCTGTTAAAATTACCAGTTATGAGAGTTTCCAATGCCTAATCGTATCTGAGGAACATTTTCCCATCGCTATGGAATATTGGCGATACACTGGCGAGATCGTCAGTTCTCGTCGTGCAACAGATCTCTTTAATGGACGGATCCCTGCCCTTTCCAATACAACGAACCTACTCGATAAGTTGGCTGCTATCACCACAGGATCTGCTGAAAATATCTACCTATACGAAAATGGGATGGCTGCGGCATTTGCGGCATTCCGTTCAGTGATCAGTATTCGGCCAAACAAAAAGACATTGCAACTAGAGTTTCCGTATGTCGATGTGCTAAAAATCCAACAAAATTTTGGAACCGGCGTCGTTTATCTCAATGAATGTGATGATGAACCCTTTTGGGAAGCCCTAAAACGTATCCAGCAAGGAGAATTCGCAGCAGTCTTCTGCGAACTCCCAAGCAATCCCTTACTCCGCAGTGTTGATTTAGAAAAAATCTCGCAAGCCTGCAAAGAAGGTGGCGTTCTTCTCGTTGTCGACGATACCATTTGCAGCAGCTACAACATCGATGTCAGTAAGTTTGCTGATATCACCACGACCAGCTTAACTAAGTGGGTGTCAGGCAAAGGCGATGTCATGGCCGGCTCCATTAAGCTAAACCCACAGTCTAGCTACTTCACTTCATTACAGCAGTTCTTTAAGGCAGATAACCCGTCTCACTCGAAACTCTATGTTGCTGACTCGATTGTGCTTGAGCAAAATCTAGAGGGCTTTGCTGCACGAATGCAACAAGTGAACGGTAACGGCAAAGCTATCGCAGAACTACTCCACCTGCATCCAGAGGTCGCGAACGTATGGTATCCGCTCTACAACACACAAGAGGAATATAGTAAGTTGATGACCAGTAAAGGTGGATTTGGAGGGCTCATCTCGTTTGCCCTCAAATCACCCAAAAAGGCTCCTAAGGTCTTCGATAGCCTAAAAATCACTAAAGGCCCAAGTCTCGGCACTGAATTTTCTCTGGCTTGTCCATACACGCTGCTCGCCCACTATGACGAATTAGAATGGGTGGAAAACTGTGGTGTACCCACAAACCTCATCCGTGTTTCGATTGGAATTGAGCCGCTCGACACTCTCCTCGATGCCTTCAATACAGCTTTGTCACACGCTTGATCTAAGAATAGCCCTCTTTTATCATTGATTCGATGGGGTGACTCCCTATTTTGCTACCATGAAACATTTAATACTACTCATACTGTCGGCATCAGTCCTTCAGCTTGAGGCTGTTACAGAAGTTAAGAAACTCAGCCAGGAGGCCTCTATTTTCGATGAACCATTGATGTCATTGAAAAATAAATACCGCAGCCTGACGTGGGATCAACAGCACAACACGGCAAACAAAGATCTCTCATTGTTTGGCAAACCCATTGTAAAGGTGATTCTAGAAGAAGACAAAGGGAACACCTCTATCGTTCATTTTGTGCTGCACAATAACAATGGTGAAAATGCGTCAGAGGCCAAAGCTGCTTATAATGCGTGGGGAAAGCTTCTTCAAGAATCGATAGGTAAGGACGTCAAAGGCATGCCAAAACTCAACCTCGATGATGTCACCTACTACCGTGCTGCATGGAATCGACCGAATGGCATTTATGTGCTCTCCA
>CAXMOB010000092.1:0-18675 GCA_964194815.1 Vicinamibacteria bacterium
CAATGGCAAGAACGTGTGCGTCGTAGTTTGAACCCCACTCAGATCCATCCAATGGAGGAACAACATTGGAGCCTGCACCATTTGCTCCGTGACATGCTGCACAGACTTTGAACTTTGCTGCACCGACATTCATGTAGGCACTCAATGCGTCGCCGATTGGTGGACCCGTTTCCTTAGCATTTGGGTCTACTCCACGTAGGTAACCAACTGGGTGTTCACCATAGTTAAAGAGATCATCTTTGAAAAGCACACCACCAGCAATCAGGCCGACGAGCACAAGAATAACGATAACCTGGCTAGAGATAGGCTCGAGACCATTTTCACGAACGGTCATCTCACGAGCAGAAGCTGCTGCCTCACGTGAAACTTCACGATGAGAAACCCTCACGTTAGTGAGTTCTTCGAGATCTGGTTTATTAGAATCTTTCATGGTAGATAAAGAGTATAGAATAAAGTGGTTTAAAGATTACTTCGCTTCGGTTTCAGGCGTTTGTGCCTTGCTCAAGCCTTCTGGAAGCACTTGGTCGTGATCTTTCCCTAGGAGATAGTCCTTCAAGGCCTTAGCATTAGAATTCGGAACGATTTGGATTCCTGAACGAGTCACAATAGGAAGAGCTAATGGCGAACCTTGACCTGCGTTAGGCACCTTGTCGAAAAGGTGTTTATTTGATGCGCAAATACTTTTCATCCCCTTCATCTCCACGATGCGTGGATTATAAAGACGTAAGTAGATCAATTCATCAGCAGTGAATGGCTTCATCTCACCTGCGTCGATCGCCTTCTTGTTTGCCAAGTTAGCTTTAGCAACCTGTACCTTGATACGCACTCCGTAGTTCATCAAGTCAGGACCGTTACGACGCTCACCAATTGAGGCGAACTCATCGCGGTAATCTGACATGGTTGACTCACGACGAGAATCGAGAATTACATCCCCGTCTGCGTCAGTGAATTGATATCCAGCCCAGTCGGCACGGAAGATTTCTGAACCAGCTTCTGAGTTACGCACCACTTGTGTGTGACATGCTTGGCAGTTCTCCTGGCGATAGATTTGCTCACCTTTTTTGTGGTGACTATCAGCAGGAACGTAAATCTTCTTATTGCCGTCCTCGTCTTCGTAAGCGAAACCTTGCTGGTTACGCATGCTCATGTATGGGTAGACGACGACGAACGTGAGTGCCAGTCCGAACGAAGCGATTAATCCGATGAAAAATGTTTTTACTTTCATTGTGTTAAATCTGTTTAAATGGGATGCTTAGGCTGTGAGTTTTTGAATGTCACCATCTGGCCCGTGAGGACTGTGAGCATCGTGTGCGTTGAGCAAGGTTGGGTGTGTGCTACGACGGCCGAGACGGAGCCACATGAGAAGAAGGTGGAAGCAGAAAGCAATGTTAGCGATTGCCACGAAGCACCAACCGATTGTAATGGTCCAGTTGTAGGGCAATGCCTTACTTTGGATGGCGTATGCACCTTCGTTCACGTCTTCAAGTGTGAGTCCCTGCATGAAGCCACCGAGCAGGCCACAGACTAAGGCGACGAAGAGGATCCCGTAGAGTGAGGAAATATAGTGAATCTTGATGGCTCGAGTAGAAATCCACTCACGCCCTGTGATACGAGGAACAATGAAGTAAATGGCTCCGAACATGCACATGCTGAAGAACCCGTAGAGTGCCATCATCTCATAACCAAGGCGAGCCAAAGTGAAGTTGGTGTAGGGCATTGCTGCAGGAAGTGAAAGCACGACACCGATGAGTGCTGTGAGAAGCAATCCGAAGATACCCATTGTAGTGAACAGAAGCGATGGGCTGCTCTGCACAGTCTTCATATGATTCTTCACCGTCATCAAAATGTTCACACTCACTGCAATAGCAGGAGCTGCAAAGAGGATAGTCGCGGCAGCACCAGCGTGCTGAAGAAACGACGCGTATGGAGCACCGAACATCTTTTCAACACCTGACCATGGACCAACCACTGCGAGCACCCAGAATCCGAGAATACCGAGGCTGTAGCTGTAAACTGGACGACCAGTCACCTTAGGAGCAAGGTAGTAAGCACTGGCGATTGCGATAGGAGTGAAGAACAGGAACAGAATAGCGGAACGATACCAAGCGTTGATACCAGCAGCTACCAGACCGTGACCACCTTCGAAAACGTTGACGAACATGTGGGTCGATCCAAGCACCCATGGGAACCAGAAGAGTGCAGCGAGGATATACCACTGAGAAATGTAAACGTGACCACCACGACGTGTGCGGAAGTTGACGAATGAGCCGATTCCGATCACTGCGTAGCAAAGAAGAAGAACTGGGTAAACGTTTTCAGGCATTTGCATCCATGGCTGACCAGAGGCTCCATACACGAGAATGTAGAAGATACCGAAGCCAACTGCTGCATTCCAAACGTGGCCTGCTGCAAGAATGAGTCCAGCGCAGCGACATTTTTGGCGTGTCAGACGTGCCATCAACCACACTAGTGTACCAAAAGCTGCTTGTGCGGCCCAACCATAGATGAAGGCATCCATGTGCGCTGCGTATAAACGTCCGTAGCCAAGACCAGGAATACATTCAAGGAATTCTGGGTTATGAGTCTTGATAGAAGCAAAGATACCTAGCACTAGTGAAAGTGCTAACCACGCTGCCCCTGAGGTGAAGAAGAACATCACTGGGTGACGGAGTGAACGGTCGATACCAGCACGGAGGCTAGCGTCTTGTTCTTGGTTAATGATGGATGCCGTAGACATAAGTTAAATAAATTGAGATGCTGAATAGCGGATAAGGATTATTTCTTAACCTTGTTGAGTAGGTTCTCTGCAGCAAGTTCTGGATCGTAGTTGTATGATTCTAACTCAGCCGCTTGCTTCTCATGGATTTCTTTGAGCTTAGCGTTAAGCTCTGCATGCTCTTGATACGCATCTTCGTATTCTTTACGATCCGGTTGGAACAATGGGTAAAGAACGATGGCTACGATGCATACGCCTAGCATGAGTGCTGTGCCCCAAACATAGGTGCTGAAGCGTCTGAGCGGTGTGTCGCGTGTATTAGGTTCCATGATGACTATTTGAGTTAAATGGCTTAGCCGTGAAGGTTTGCAGATTCGAGGATACGTGGGTCGCGGTTCGGGAACAGGCTAGCACGAGTGAGTAGAGTGATGAAGACGAAGACGAAGAAGGCTCCAACCGTGAGGAAGGCAAGCACATCGCCCATCCAAGCAGCATGGCCAACGAACATGTCGATACCACCTTTTTGCGCGGCAAGAGTTGCTGCATCAGCACCAGTAGAGAGCTTATGCCCGTAGGTGCTCATTGCTGTGAGTGATGGTCCACGCTCAGGAACAATCATGATGTAGAGATCAAGAACGTGCACTGCCAATAAGTAGATACAAACAGGAACGATGAGCACTGTCTTTTTCTTCACATAGTGTGGAAGAAGTGCCACGAAAGGAATGACGAAGTGGCAGATCACAAGTGCGATCGATGGCACATTCCACTCTCCTGTATTACGCAGGATAAAGTAACGCGTCTCTTCAGGAATGTTTGCATACCAGATGAGCATGAACTGAGAGAAAGTAACGTAGGCCCAGAAGATAACGAACGCATGCATGAGCTTACCCATGATGTGGTAATGCTCTTCAGAGGTCACAATCTTAAGGTATCCCTTAGAACGGAGCCAAGTGAGTGCGAGAATTAACACCGCCATCGAGTTAAGCGCACAACCTGCGAAGAAATACACTCCGAACATGGTTGAGAACCAGGTGAAATCGAGCCCCATGATGAAGTCGATAGAAAGGAATGTTGCCGACACTGCGAAGGTTGTCATCATCACTGTAGATACCTTACGCGAGCGAATGAGGCGCTTACAATCCGCATTATCATCAGTGTCTTGCTGGATTGACCAGTGACGAAGCAGGAAGAGAGCTCCACCAAGGAGACCGAAGAAGGCAAGCGTCCGGATATACCAGAACGGGATGTTCATGTAGAATTTCTTGGCAGCCAGGAGAGCTTCATGAGAGTTATAAAGCTGATCACCTGAAGCGCTACCAAACATGGTGCCAGTTGCAGCACGGTGCTTATTCATCCACTCAAACAAATGCTCTTGAACGTCTGGGCAAAGCAATGGAAGTGCCATCACAAACATGAATGGGAACACTATCGCTAGGTTTTCCATCAAACGACGAACTGACACGCCCCAACTTGAGTTAGTGAGCGTGTGAAGCAGTGTCCAGAAACAGCCACCTAGTGTGAGTGTCAGGAAGAACATGAAGGCGAACAACCATGAATAGGTGTAGGACTCGTGAACATGGTCATGCCTAAAGAAGAGCAAGTAGATCGAGATCGCCGCTCCGACGAGGAACACCAATCCAGAGATCATCTGAATCAGACGAGCATGCTTTGATTGGAGATGCTCACCATTTGCAGGAATGTCTGCGGATGTAATGTGTGATGCCATTGTGATGAATAATTAGAGTGTTAAAAAGTCGAAAGTGTCTTTATTTTGCTGCCTTCTTCGCTTCTTGAAGTGAACGAAGGTACGCGATGATTGCCCAACGATCCTTGATTGTTGTGTTGTGCTTGAAGCTTCCCATCAGACCACGTCCGTTGGTGATAATGCCGAAGATATTGCCTTCAGGAAGTGCAAGAGCTGATGCGCCACCTGCCAAATCAGGAATGCCGCCGAATACTGCAGAGCGTGACTGAACCACACCCTTACCGTTAGCTGACACACCGTGACAGGCTGAGCAATTGATGTTGTAGCGTTCTTTGCCGTGAGCGAGGAGCTGACGAGCGTCGTCAAGCGTTTTGATGTTCAGCTCTTCGGGGAAGCCCTTGCCATCCGCACCGTCAACTTTACCTGTGTAAAGGTAGCTAGTGCCGTTGGTGAATGAGAACTCAACGAGTGTGTCCTTTGTCTCTTCTGTGAGTGGAGCAAATCCCATAGGAACGATGTTCTTATCAGGGATTCTTGCACCGCGACCATCTGAGAAGAAGTTCGAAGGACGTTGCCCGAGGAGTTTGTCTTGCTCGTCCATGTCTGGAAAGAGTCTCCATTCCGTTTCAGAGAATTTCTCGAAACGGTTAGGAAGCACGAGGATCCCTAGAAGGAGCATGAGTGAGTAAATGAGGAAAAAGTAGCGCATGATAGTTTTTCTTTTAAGTTCTTAGGCTTCGCCTTCTTCAACGAGTTCGATGTTACGACCACCTAGTGACTCCAGGAGATCCATGGTTTCGCCAGTGCTGAATTTTCCGTCACGAGCTTCGATAGCGATGAAGAATCCATCGTCTGTCACGCGGTTAAACTGACGGCTGTTAAATAATGGATGATTAAAACGAGGCAGCTGCATCAAACCAAGCAAACCGAATAGAACGGTGAATCCTGATAGTAGAATGGTAAGCTCAAATATGATCGGGAAGAATGCCGCGATCGTATTGATGTTCGCCGGCTTGCCCTGCACCACTGTCGGGTAGATAATTACCTGCGTTGTGTAGGCAAGAGCAATCGCTGTGATCAATCCTGTAAGTCCTCCGAAGAAAACGAAGTAGGGTAGGATCGAACGACGCAATCCCATGGCATTATCTAAGCCGTGGATTGGGAACGATGAATAACAATCCCATTTCTTGTAGCCCGCATCACGCACTTTTTCAGCGGCCTTGTAGATGTGGGAGGCACTCTCGAACTCAGCGAGGTAGCCATATACTCTTTTTACTTTTGCACTCACGATGTGAATTTCTAGTGGTTAAATTGTTTGTTAATAAAAATTAGATTTGTTCGCCGCGTTGGGTGCGCTCGTCGCCAACCACCATTTCGTATTGGTATGGTTGTTCGGCAGTAGCACCTTCGTCTGCGTGTTCCTGATGATCGTCGAAGTGTGGATCAGATTCCTTCTTAGTCCACTTTACTTCTGCAATGTTGATACATGGCAGGAAGCGCAAGAACAGTAGGAACAGGGTGAGGAACATACCGATCGTCCCCATGAATGTGATAACATCCACGTTAGAAGGACTATAGTATTTCCAGTCAGCTGGGATCCACATGCGTGGAAGCGTTGTAATAATGATCACATAACGCTCGAACCACATGCCGACGTTCACGAACATACAAGTGACCATGACAACCCATAGGTTTTCACGACACCACTTGAACCAGAAGATCTGTGGAGAAAGCACGTTACAAGTCATCATCACCCAGTAAGCCCAGCCATAAGCACCGAACAAACGGTAGTAGAAGGCCCTTCCTTCATATAGTGCACCTGAGTAGAAGGCTACGAAGAGCTCCATCAGGTAGGCGTAACCAACGATGGTTCCTGTAGCGAGAATGATCTTACACATGTTTTCAATGTGCTTCATGGTGATCATGTCCTGAAGTCCGTAGATCGCCCGAGCGGGAATCATGATCGTCATCACCATGGCGAAGCCACCAAATACCGCACCTGCAACAAAGTAAGGTGGGAAAATTGTGGTGTGCCAACCTGGAACCGTTGAAGTAGCGAAGTCAAACGAAACGATCGAGTGCACTGAAAGAACCAATGGTGTAGAAAGTGCTGCCAATAGTAGGTAGGCCATTTCGTAGTGTGACCACTGACGGTTACCACCACGCCATCCGAGTGAGAATATACCGTAAAGGAACTTACGGAGCCCTGGACGTGCACGGTCACGGATCGTCGCAAGGTCAGGAACCATGCCGAGATACCAGAAAATCAAGGAAACGGTGAAGTAAGTCGACACCGCAAACACATCCCACAAGAGCGGAGATTTAAAGTTCTGCCAAATGCCGTTAGCGTTTGGCACAGGTGCCAAGAACCAAGCCATCCATACACGACCAACGTGGAACGCTGGGAAAATACCTGCACAACACACCGCGAAAATGGTCATCGCTTCCGCTGCTCGGTTAATGGATGTTCTCCAGTTTTGTCGAGTCAGGAAGAGAATCGCAGAAATCAATGTTCCGGCGTGGCCAATACCAATCCAGAAAACGAAGTTTACGATCGGCCAACCCCACATGGTGCGGTTGTTGTTCCCCCAAACACCTACTCCTGTTGACACAAGGTAAGACAAACCACCGACCACACCGATAAGTGCGATGATAGAACATGGGATGAACATGAGCCACCAGAGCAGTGGCTGCTTCTTTTCAACGATGCCACAGACGCGCGCTGTGATCCAGTTGTAAGAACGTTCGTTGAGCACAAGCTCCTCACGCTCCATTATTGGAATGTTCGGCTTGTTTGGATCTACTTTTGTTGCTGATGCCATTGGTTTAGATACGTTTAAAAGTTATCAAAAATGATTAGTGACCCATGCTAATGGTGTTACGTCCGATATTAGCTGCCTGAGGCATTGCCGGATTCGGGTTCTTCACTCGTGCAAGATAACTTGTTCTTGGGCGAGTAGCGACGTAGTTCAAAAGGTTATAGGAACGGCCGATAAGCTTGTTGTTTTCCTTGTGATCAGAGACACGGTTGCCCTCTTTATCGAGGAGGTATTTACCATGATCGTCCTTCAAGAAGTCTGGTTCCCAAAGTTCGTTGTTACGTGACTTGATCTTGCGGATTGGATCTTGCGGATCGAGCAGGTTTCCGAAGGTGATCGCACTTGCAGCACATGCAGTTTCACACGCTACTGAGAATGACCCACGCTTTGCACGGAGTTCGCCAGCGGCCAATGTGATTTCGTCTGAGTTCTTACCAAGACGTTGAGCTTTCTTCTTCACAATTTGCTTCTGGTCGACGATCGCTGTCTTCAAACGCTGGTAACAGTAGTTACACTTCTCCATCACACCACGCATACGAACTGATACGTTCGGGTTACGCTGAAGGTGTGGAGCTTCTCCTATCTTGGTCTCACCAAGTGGGCCTTTGTAAAGGTTCTTTTTAATCAGTGGATTACGCTTGTTGTAATCAAAGAAGTTGAAGCGACGTGCCTTATAGGGGCAGTTGTTCGCACAGTAACGCGTTCCAATACAACGGTTATAAGCCATTGCGTTGATACCTTCCTCTGTGTGAATGGTTGCGTTCACTGGACAAACTGTTTCACATGGAGCAGCTTCACACTGCTGACATGCCACTGGTTGAGGGATCATCTCTAGTGAATCACCAAGCTTGTCCCAATCAAGTTGAGCTTTCTTGTCGATCTTGTGAGATTCTTCCTTACCGAGAGCTTTATCCAGCTTGTTCTCGTAATATTTATTAACGGTATCAGCATCATGCACTGCGAAGTAGCGGTCCATGCGGATCCAATGCATCTCACGACCCATTGCCACCTGCTTTTTACCGACAACAGGAATGTTGTTTTCAGCCTGACAGGCTACTAAACAAGCACTACATCCGTTACAGACGTTGAGGTCGATCGCCATTGCCCACTGGTGCTTTTTGTCACTAATGAGATTACCAGCTTTGATTTCATCGTGCCAAGTAGTTGAACCCTCGGCGAAGTAACCACTCTGGTTTTGTGGAGCGTGTGAGTCTACAGCTCCTTGCTTACCAACTTTATCGAGTTGAGTGGTGAATGAATCGTGTCCCTCAGTGAGGCCAACCATTTCAACCTTCTCAGTCTCCTCGTTCGTTTCGAACTTAGGATGCTTAGCGTCATTGGTCATTGTTGAAACCTCACGAGCGAGTGCACGGCCATTCATGGCTTGGTGTTCCTGCGTCATGGCGATTCTGTAGCGACCTGCTGTAGTGGTCACCTTAGCACCTGCTACGAAATATTCGTTGTTGTTACGTGATTGATAAACATCGAAACCACGGTTAATTCCTACTAGACTAGTTGTGCGCCCAGAAAGCTTTCTCCACTGTGCTTTAATATCGGTATACCATGATGGCATAAATTCGCTGTAGTCACTGGCGAACATTGCACCAGGGATAGAAAATTCATCTACCCAGTATTCATCATAACCTTGACCGTAACCTACTGGAAGAACCACTGTGTTCTCGGCCATGCCGAAAGCAATGATCACTGGGATGCGAAGTGTGCCGCCACCAGGGATTTCAATATCAACGAGACGACCTGAGCGGAAGTGTGCTTCACCTTCTGGTCCAACACCGCCGTTCTGAGAACCTGCAACACCAAGAAGATCAGTCACAACATTAGGTTTCACACGAACTGCCAGTTCGCCAGCTTCTTCATCTTCCTCAAAGATACCAAGAGCAGTTGCAGTGGATGGAGACATCCAAGCTGCGTTGTCCCAAGTCATCTTCGTGATTGGGTCTGGGGCTTCCTGCAGCCAAGCGTTGTTGATGTAGCGACCATCGTAGACTGAGTGGTCAGCTGCGAAGATAACGTCGATCTTCTCTTTCGTAGGAGCCGCTGAAGCAGTGAGTTCAGCTGCACCACCCTTGAGTGATCCCGTTTCGTATTCTCCACCGAAGAATCCTTCACGTCTTGCTTGCATCCAGTCCTCAGCATTAAGACCTGTTGTCTTTTCAACTACAGCATACGCTGGAGTTTCCGATGACTCATCGATTGAGTTAAAGAGTGTTTCACCTTTCGCAATGGCAATAAGGAGCTCAAGTTCTGTCACACCACCGTAAAGTGGTTTGATCATTGGCTGAATGAGTGTGTAAATACCACTTGAGGTGCGAGCATCGCTCCATGACTCAAGGTAGTTTGCAGCAGGAATATGGAAATCAGCAGCAAGTGCTGTGTGATCCGTTCTTTCGCCCCAATGGATGAAGGTCGTTTTCGAAGCTGCGATTGCCTTAGCAATGCCTGAGTTGTCGTACACTGGGTTACCAGGTGACATCCAAACCACGGCGTCGTGACCGAAGCATTCTTCAAGGTTCGCGATAAGTGGCTTAGTCGCTGCACGCTCGTCGCTCATGTAGGCCTTAACAATTGACTGGTTAGCACCGAGAATCGCGTTGAGTGCATTCACTGCGTTATGCAGCTTAGCCTCGTAACGACCACCAAGAAGGATCACTGAGTGACCTTTGTTGGCAAGAAGATCTTTTGCACATTCTTCAAGCCAATCCTTATCGGCATCGGACTCTGCGAGAGTGCCGCCTTTAAGAACTTTAGTAAGCTTGAGGATGAATGACTCCATCTGACTAGGAGCAAGACGCTTACGGTGGTCAGCTAGACCGCCAGTAAGACTGAAAATTGATTCCGCGATGTAAAGGCGGTTAAGATCGTGCGAAGCACGCTTTTTGATCGCCTCATCATTTTTCGCAAGACTGTAGTCTGCCTTTTCTGGCTGACGGTTTGCGTAGAATGGCGTGGTGTTACCACGTTGATCAAGCTCAACGAAGTCACAGTCAAGTGAGAGAATGCGCTTGGCATCGGTGAAATCGATTGCTGAAACAATACCTTCGCCGTCTGACTCGAAACGACCTTCTGGAGAAAGTGGCTCGTAACGGTAAGCAGATGCACCCGCCTCTTTCACGAGAAGTGAACGAGTAGGAGAAGCATCGTCACCAAACACGAATGCAACTTTCTTACCCTTGAGGGCGTCAAGAGCTGCTTGGAATGCTGTGCGCGATGTATCCTTACCTACAGCGAGAAACTGCTTTGAGCGTGCTGGATCGTAAAGATTAAGAATAGATGCCTGAGTAAATGAATTTGTGCCGTTCGCAGATGGGTGAAGTTGGTTTGGCTCAAGCTTAGTAGGACGACCTTCGAAAGTTGCCGCTACCAGTGGAGTTGCACCGTATGCACGTGGCATTGCAGTTGCATAGTACAGAGCCTTACCGGGAACCTGCCATTCTGGCTGATGCACGTGAGGAACGATCTCTGTTTCTGGACGTCTACAGGAAGCAAGACCGAAACCGGCTAGTGCTGTAGATGCGCCCATGATTTTAAGGAAAGTGCGTCGTGATTCTTCGGCGTCGCCCTCATCGGCCATCATTTCGGCACTTGATGGGAATTCGCGTTCAACCATTTGTTTAAACTCCTCAGAGTTTTCCAACTGACCTTCACTACGCCATGAGATAGAGCCCTCAGGCTGAGGAACTTCTGGATGTGTCCATTTGCGTTTCATGCTAAATAAAATGTGTTACAAGTTCTTGTGTTGAAATTAGTTGTGGCAAGTCTGACAGCTGACCTTCGGACTGATATTATGCGTCTCTTTCAAGAAGAGACCGTATGCCTTTTGATAAGTTGCATCTGAGCTACGCTCTTTAAGATTCACGCTCTTCTTGCCTGCTGCTCCGCGCAGTTTATGCCATGCGACTAGCCTATTAAAGAGGTCTTCATCTTTAGAAATGTGATCCTTAGCGTTCCAGTCAAGGTCGTAAACATGTTCTACTGGACGCAAATGA
Organism: Vicinamibacteria bacterium; assembly: GCA_964194815.1. GTDB lineage: Bacteria > Verrucomicrobiota > Verrucomicrobiia > Verrucomicrobiales > Akkermansiaceae > Rubritalea. The sequence continues at coordinate 11,245 of CAXMOB010000092.1, forward strand.
TTCTCAGGAGCATTGTGACAGTCGATACAGAAACCCATTGTGTGAGCGATCGAGCGATACACTACGCGTTGCTTGTTGATATCGCCGTGGCAAGTCACACATGACACACCGCGGTTAACGTGTGCTGAGTGATCGAAGAATACATAATCGGGAGAATCCCAAACCTTAACCCAACGAATTGGCTTAGCTGATTGAAGTGCTTCGCCAAGAGCAGCAAGCTTAGGCGAATCTGACTTCACTCCACCCGCTGGTGTTGCGTGACAGTTCGCACATACGTTCGCTGAAGGGATGTTGGCTTGTCCACCTTTGTCCACGAATGAGTGGCAATGACGACAATCCAACTGCACCTTACCTGCATGTAATGCATGATCGTAAGCAATCGGTTGATCTGGTTGATAGCCTACCGCCATTGTTTTATCGGTCGCGTAGTAGCTTACTGCTAATACAATACCGGTCACTGCCGCTCCGAGGCAGATAGCTATTTTGAATGGTAGGAAATTTGCTGAGCGTGGAAAGAGATTGGCCATATCTTTGTCTATCTAGCACTTGTGAATGCGTTGGCTTGTGAAATTTTTCACAAGGATTGCCAAAAACATCAGTCGAGACGTCTCCGGCGGGCGGCAGTATGCTCATTTAGACGCATCTGACAATCACAAATACATGCGCTGACAGATTTTTTTTTAAACAGTTGCATATCAAACAATATGCACAGCACTACTGAGATAGAGTCTCATTTACTATGCAATTGAGCCCTATTTTAGCTTATTTTAAAAGCTTCTAGAGATTTCCATTGAAACACCCCACCCTCTTCCGCTATTCGCTAGTCATGTCCGAAAGTTCACCAGAATGGAAGTTTGACCAAGAGCCGAAAGTTGGAGCCGTCACCACACGTCAAGTGCTCGACGACAGTAGCCCTATTTTACTAGTCATCCACTACGGTGATGATTGTTCATGGGCATTTCTCTGCGACACCACGGAAGATGAAACGGACAGCCGCATGGTCACCATGGAACAAATGGTCAAACTCGACCCTACCCTAGAAGATATCGCAGACCTGCCACCTGGCTGGATCGCTTACCGCGACTTCGTCGGCGACGAATGGGATAAATTTGAAGAGGAAGAAGAGTAAAAAATCTAGCTTAAATCTGCGATACCCCTCGTGGCGGTGGCATCCTGCCGCCTAGCCCTCAATCAACATAAGCTAGATAAAAACACCTACCTCCGATCCCCACGAAAGCGATCTCGCTTCGGATCCGCTTTCTTTTCAGTAGGTGCATCGCGATACCTCAGCACGCCATACTCCTTCAAATTCTTAACAAATGCCTTGGTGTCTTCTTTAAGTGCCTTATCACTAGTGAGTGTTTTAAAGAGACCATCACTATTGTTCACCTTAGCCATCACCTGTTTTGCATCATCAGCGATCATCGCCACCTTATCCATCATCACCGTGGCCTTGGCTGACGCCTCTCTCAAATTCTTCAAGGTCGCTGGCACCTCTTTCAACGCCGGCCCAAGAGCATCAATTTGGTCAGACGCCTTAGTAAAAGTAGTTTCAGCAGTGAGCGTCGCCTTTTTAACTACGGCGATAGCATCCCTAGCATCTGTAAAAATTGGCTTCAGCTCCTGACTCGTCTCACGAATTGCATTCGAACTCTTTTCTATATTGGCAATTGTCTTCTTAATAGAATCGGTATTCTCCTTCGCCAAAACACTCTCATTAATCGACTTTAAGGCCTTCGTGAACTCCGCCATCATGGTGTCAAAGCTGTCTATCGTAGAGTCTACCTTCTCCATCTTAGTTTCTAATTTACCCGCAATACGACGAAAATCTTTAATCGCCTCGTTGGCATTCCTCGCAATATTCTGTGCCTCCTTGGCAATATCATCAAGCCCACCACCACCACCGCCATTCACGGTGTCACCATCTTTCAAAAAGACATCCACCTTTTTCTCGGGTGGCTTAATTGAAATCGCCTTATCCCCTAGCAAGGACACTGAATAGATCGAAAACTGAGATCCCACCGGAACTTTAACCTCACCCTTAATCGATAACACCACCTCAACCAAACCATCTGGCCGCATCATCGGACGCCCTGTCACACGCCCCACCCTCGCTCCACCATAGGTAACATCACTATCTTTTACCAAACCACTGGCATCAGGAAACACCACATTCAAACTGTAATCCCCCCCAAACCGACCAGCAATATTTCCAAATTGAGCAACCATCACCCCAAGGCACACCAAGCCCAAAAAGAGGAAGAACCCTACCAGCGTTGCGTTTTTTTTATTTTTACTAGCCATTTCTAAATATACTACAAATTATAGATTTCTAAAGTCACACACCCAATTTAGCCACAATCATATCCGTGACCATCTTGGGATTAGCCTTGCCCTTGGAGGCTTTCATCACCTGGCCAGTTAACCAATTGGCCAACTTCGGGTTACCTCCTTGAATTTCTGCCACCTTATCAGGATTCGCAGCAATCACCTCATCAATGATCATTTCGATCGCATCATTATCAGCTGGTTCAAAGCCCATTTCCTTAGCAATCGTAGCTGGCTCTCTTTCTGGAGCACTCCATAAAACCTCAAACACCTCCTTTGCCTGGTTATTCGATATCGTCCCTGCCTCGATCAATTCCACCAATGCCAACAAGGCTTGCGGAGCCAATGGGCAAGCCACCAACTTCAACTGAGTCTCATTCAACTTACCCAAGAGCGTGTTGATAATCCAGTTCGCTACTTTCTTACCCAATTTCTTATGGGTGGCGGTAGCTTCAAAGAAGTCGGCCAACTCATATTCAGAGGTCAACACTCCCGCGTCATAAGCACTCACAGCATATTCCTCTACAAATCGCTCACGCTTCTCGTGTGGCAATTCAGGAACATACTGCTTCATCTTCTCAAACATGTCACCCGTGCGCACTGGCAATAGATCAGGTTCCGGGAAGTAGCGATAATCATGAGAGTTCTCTTTAATACGCATCACGATAGATTCCCCAGCTGCAGGATCCCATCTCAAGGTCGCTTGCACTTGAGCGATCCCTTGGTCGAGTTCAGCACACTGACGCTCGATTTCATAATAAATGGAGGCTCTGACTGAAGAAATAGAGTTCAGGTTCTTCAACTCAAGCTTAGTGCCTAAGGTATCAGTTCCTTTTTTACGCACCGATATATTCACATCGCAACGCATTTGACCCTTTTCCATATCCGCATCAGAGATACGCCCATAGCGTAAGATCTGCTGCAGTGACTTTAAAAATGCATATGCCTCTTCGGCGGAATCAAGATCCGGCTCGGTCACAATCTCCATCAATGGTGTGCCAGCACGGTTGTAATCAATCACTGACGACTTCGCTTGATGAGTCGACTTCGCCACATCCTCCTCGAGGTGAATACGGTCCATCTTCACTACCTTACCAGGCTGCTCAATGTGCTTCTGAGCATCTAAATGATACGCCAAGTCATATAAAGGAACACCGCCACCGCCGCAGAGAGGTAAATCAAACTGGGTCAGCTGGTAGTTCTTAGGCATATCAGGATAGAAATAATTCTTCCGATCCCACTTCGACACTTCTGGCGTCACACAGTTCAATAGCATCCCTGCCAAAATCGTTTGCTCGATCGCGTGCTTGTTTAAAACTGGTAAAGCTCCTGGTAAGCCAAGGCACACGGGACAGACATTGGTGTTTGGCTCATGTCCAAAGCCAGCCCTGCAACCGCAGAACATCTTGGATTCAGCATTGATCTGGCAGTGAACTTCCAGTCCGATAGTAGCAATATAGTCTTCTCTAGGCATAGTAACGTTGGGCGATAACCGTGCGGTGTTACCCGAATCCCTTATAAAGGGCAACTCTAAAGGTAGTCAAAGGGCAACTACAAAGACAGTCACAGCCTCTCACCTCCCACCCAGTGCCTCCATTTTTGTAAAAAACATCGTGAGCTGAACCTTTTTGCCACAAACCCTAACACTTCTTTCAATAAAAATGAACGTTTTGACAGTCCCTCAAGCCATTGATAATCATACCTTAACGTCACCACATAACAGATCTTAGGAAAATTTTACATTTATTTACAGAAAGAGAGTGACAAACTGCAGATCGTATGGTCATATTGTATTTGTAACGACGGCTTTTGCCATTTATCGTCACGCCGACAGTTCGTATAAATATATACAAACCTCATACTGAACTGTTGATCCAACATAACACACAAACTAAGTAATAATATGAAATTAAAACATGCTAAAAAGAATTCAGGTTTCACACTCGTGGAACTTCTCGTGGTAATCGCGATTATCGCCGCACTCGCAGCGATCTCATCACCGATTATTATTCGTCAGATTGCCCGTTCACGTGCAACTCAAGCCATCAATAACTCCAAGGACATCTACGTTGCTGTCCGTGACTACGCATTTGCTCGTGGTGGTAAATCTCCCGATAACAATGGTGCAGCCACATCAACACTTATCCTTAACAAATTATTCACGACAGGTGCATGCCGTGACGAAAAGCCATTCTTTGTTGCTGGAATTAACGGACTTGCTGCAGGTAATGAAGACGCTGACCTCACGTCACTTGCTGGTACAGATACGGAAAATGCGTTTAACTACTTCGTCCACACTGCAGCATCTGGAGGCAACGGCGAAACTGTAGGTCAAGGAGTTAACATCACAAACGGTGCTTCTAATAACCCGGTTCTTACCACCCCACAGGGTTCCGTTACCGCAGGCACCCTAGTTGCCTTCCGCTGGGACACAGCCCCATTCGGAGGCCAAGCTGTAGTGCTCTACTCTGACGGTGCAGCACAAGCATACGACATCAAACAAGCAAATCCTGCTTCATCAGGAACAGGCCAACTTGTTGACCCAGACACTGATTTACCTCTAGCTGCTGCTTCAAACACCGCTTCCCTCGCTTCAACAATGGTAGCTGTGGCAAGAGAGTAGAGACAAAATAGTCTCATACTTTAGCCTTAGAGCTATAATTTAAAACTATAAAGCTCTCACATCGTACGTGAGAGCTTTTTTGTGTATGAATACATCAAATGATAATCTCATCAAAGGGAAACTCACCACCCTATTCCTCCTTACACCCATACTCCTATTACTTTTTCCTGCTTACGATTATACAGATAACAATGCGAAATTTGCATTTATTGAGATCGCCATCACCTTAATTATCCTATCCCAAAAAAAGCACCCACTAAACCTAGACATCGCGACCAAGACATTACTAGTCAGTCTACTAGCCTGCTCACTCGTCAGTCTATATATAGCCTTATCCCACGCATCCGTCCCTGAGGCAAAAGCTTTCAGGTTCATCCAGCACTTAGTGATCCTCCCTTTCACCTACTGCATTTACCTGCAGCTCAAGGATAGATACTCGTTATCTAAACAGCTCATTGCAGCTATCATCATCTGTGCTCTCTTTGTGGTTGTATACCAATTCTCTCATTTGTGTTACGACTCAATAAACGATAAATCATACTACTACAGGCGATTATTCTTAATGTATCGTAGGCAAGATGGTCAACTCATCACCATAGCGATCCCACTCTTACTACTACTCTCTAACTTCTGCAAGAATAGAACCCTCCACCAACTAGGCCTATACCTATGCTTTTTTATAGTTTGGACAATGCTCTTCACATACTCAGCAAGAATGTCAATCCTCTTAGGATTAGCCTCACTACTAGTACATTCTGTGCTAACGTTAAGAAAGCACAGAACTGTGATGAAATTTCGCCAGAATGCAATCATCTACACCGCTATCCTATCGGCTTTCGTATTTACACTAGCACTACCTAACAGTACCTTCCTACAGGAATCCGTCGCCAGATCATCCGATGGAAACCTCAACAAAGTCTCCTCTGGCAGATTAGACATGTGGTCTGCTGCTTGGAACTTATTTACTGAAAGCCCACTCTTCGGCATGGGACCTGATAGCTACAGAGTCCACGATGTTGGATACGGGGCTCATCCACATAACGCTCTCTTCCAATGGTTATCTGAATGGGGACTACTAGGCACAATACTTTTCATAATCCCAATCATTTATTGCATCGTGACCAATTTGCCTACTAAGCATCGTACCTTTAAATATAGTATAACTCAACCCTATCTCTTCCTAACCATATTAAACATCCTCACTCTCTCCTTAATATCCGGCATTTACTATACTTCTTTTAACATCTTCGTTTGCTGTCTTATATTTGCCATATTTGCAGCTAATAAAAAAAGCACACTCCTCAACAAAAGCAACTAAACCGCGAAGCTCATTCTGATGCATGCAGCCAAATAATCCACCACACGAACTAGCTCCGCACATCGTTTTCTATGATGGCGAATGTGGCATCTGTAATAAATCTGTCCAAACCCTCATCAAATGGGACAAAAACGAGTCCCTACGCTACGCCCCACTACAGGGAAAAACGGCTTCTGAGCGACTCCCCACCACATTCACAACCAAGCTCTCCACCCTCGTCTTGCTATCTGAGCAATCTACATTCACCAAGTCGGATGCCACGCTCGAAATATTAACGATCCTCAACCGACTCTTCGTCATCCGATGGCTTGGCCGACTCACCCCACGATGGATCCGCAATAAAATATACGATCTCGTCGCTAAAAACCGTTACTTCTTCAATACAAATAAGCAGTCGTGCCAGTTCCTCCCCCAAGAAGTTCGAAAACGCCTTTTTCTTCCGTAAAAGTCAACAGATAGCTCGACTCCCCTACCCTCAACACTCGCTAAATTCATCACTAGACGACAAAGCATCACCTAGGCCGGATACTCTTCTCCCCATGCCAGAATAAATACTTGGCAAAGTGGGTCATCTCTTGTTTATTTCCTATACAGAATCTACCCGTTTCACGATGCCATCGGGCATCAGCGGGTCATCTAAGATTTCCTTTTACACCAATTTATTATGAAGAAGAGCCCATACTATTCAGACTTAACACCTGACACCTCTGGCACACTCCACAATTTTGCCAACGAAAGCGATAACTGCGGCATGGGAGCCATCGCCAATATCAACGGTATCCCGTCGTTCGACATTCTAAGCAAAGCAATCGAGTCAGTTTGCAACATGACCCACCGTGGTGGTGTCGATGCTGACATGAAGACCGGTGACGGCTCTGGTATCCTTAGCCAAATCCCTCGCAAGCTGTTCAAGCAAGAAGCTGAAAAGTTCGGTGCGACAGTCGAAAACGCGGACGATCTCGCTGTTGGCGTATTCTTCCTACCGAACAACAATGAGGCTGGCTCAACCAAGATCATCGCACTCGCTGAAAAAACTCTCGCCGCTCGTGGCATCGAGTTCATCGGCTGGCGTGAAGTTCCTATCGCATTCGACCAACTCGGCCTACAGGCCCAGAAGTCATGCCCGAACATCAAGCACCTCATCATGACCAAGCCGGCTGAT
>CAXMOB010000093.1:0-4317 GCA_964194815.1 Vicinamibacteria bacterium
ATCAATCTCTACTTCCTTCGTGGAAAACTCCCACACACCCTTGCCACACGTTTGCTAGAAAAGTCACCTGACAAAAAGGATCTTGCGAAGACTCTCTTTGACTGGGCTATTACCAACTGGCAACCACTCCACAGCAAATACGCTCGCTCCACTGAATCCCAAAGTGCCTATTTGCTCACCGCCGAATCACAGAAGAACCAACTCAACGACATCGAAAAAAGTATCGAGTCCTACAAGAAGGCAAATTCCGTTCAAGCGAGAAATGCTCTCGCTCAGCTTCATAAAAAAACTCTTACAGTCTCAGCCACCAAGGTCTTCACTAGAAATGAAGAAGCTCATATCAACCTCGACACCCTCAACATCAAAAAGGTCAAAGTCCACCAATACTGGATCGATATCGAATCCTATTTCCTCAAATCAAAAGACCTTCGCAGTGCCACCCTGCTAGATGTGGATTTAGTGGAGCCCGATGCCACGTGGGAGGTCGACATCAAAGATTTCAAGAAATACACCACACACAAAAACAAGATCAAGGTCCCCTTCCCGAACGGAAAGCCTGGGATCTGTGTCATTAAGGTGGAAAGCGAAGACTTCGTCACCACAACTGTCGTGCAAAAGTCCGACATCGACCTCGCCCTGCGATCTTCTAGAAACGAACTCATCGCCTTCGCTAAAAACTCAAGCACTAATAAACCAGCCGCGACGATTCGACTTGTCATTGCGGAAGGAGAAAAGATCATCGCGACGGGTACCACTGACGCTCGTGGACTCTTCCATAAAAAGCTCAAGAAACTAGGTGACATTTCTAACTACCGGGTGCTCGCCATCAGTGAGGCTGGTGCAGCAATTTGTAACCAAAGCCAAAATCAACAGCTCTCAGCCACCGAACTAAAAAATAAAGCGTGGTTCCATCAGGCTCAGACCAATGTCAGACGTGGTGACATGGTGACACTCAATGCAGTCATTCGCGAAGCCAAAGACCACAGCTTCATCTACCCAAAACAACGCAGCTACACCTTCATAGCTAGAGCAGGAAACACTATTCTTAAAAAAGAAAAGGTCACACTTTCCGCTGAGGGACAACTGACACAGACCTTCAAAATCCCTTCCCGCACGCGGGCCGACCAAGTGCTTTGCCAACTCGTTGCCGATACACCTGAAAAAGAAACCTTCAACCACACTGTCTACTTCACCAATTCTGCAGAGTTCAAAGGTTCTGTCAAAGTCACTCTCGATAAGGACATCTTAAACCTTGGAGACACCATCACAGGAAAAGTCACCGCAGCCTATCGCTGGGGTGCTCCAATTGGCCACAGAAAGCTCCGCCTCATCCTTCCCTCTGGCAAGCACACTGACCTCATCACCGATGCCAAAGGAATCGCGACCTTCCGCTATGACACTACTGGTATAGCCTCTGGCACACCTCTCTACTTCCAGGCCTCTGTCCCGTCGGTGCAACTTTCTAGTCACGGTGACAATGCCTTAATCGATCCTCTCAATCTCCTCATCAATGCCGAAGCTGACAAATCTAATATGGCAGCTGGCGAATCTATCAAGGTCACGGTCAAGACCACAGACGTCAAACGACGCAAGTCTGGAGCAAAACTCACCCTCAAGGTGATCCAACGCGAGATGGTCGAGAAATTCAACCTCACCAGCGACACCAGCCGCCATGAACAAGTGGAAAAAGTCGTTCGAGAAATAGAAATGGCTACCACTAAGGAACTTGGAAAAATCACCCAAGCGATCAAACTTGATAAGCCTGGCGTTTACACGCTGCGTATCGAAGGCAAAGACGCTGACGGCAAGCCATCGTTCACAGAGACCACGGTCAACGTCATTGGCGAAACATCAGAACAGAAGCTCTCGCTCTACCACCATAACGGCAAGATATTCGATGACGACAAAGCCACGCTCCAAATCTATTCAAATCTAAAAACCAAGGCAAAGGCCTTAATGACCATCGAAACCGACCACATCGTCAAATACAGTCTGGTCGACGTCACTCCAGGCCATTCTACCCTCTCCGTCCCACTAGACCCAAGTTATGGTCCTCGCTTCCGTTGCTCATTAGTCACCATTGACGAACGTAAGTTTGTGTCCTGCTCTGACCTCGTCGCTATCAGTAAAAAGCTCAACATCACCACCAAGATCATTGGCCTCACTGACGGCAATGCCAAAGCCGGTAGCACACTCAAAGCACAAGTGGAAGTCAGAGACTCCAAAGGAAATCTCTCCCCTGCACTTCTTTACGCCACACTAAATCCTACTGAGGGAGATAACAGCAACACTCCGAATCTCTACACTCCATTCACAGGAGATGGCCAAATCATCGACTTCAAAATGAGCACCTCATGCGGATTCGAACACAGTGGTACACAAACCCCTATTCTTGCCGCACTCAAAGATGAGGAGAACCGCGATCCACTTGCACCGAATCCAGTGGGTAGAATCATTGCTATGAATAATGTGCAGCGCGTCGAAAAACTTCTTTCATTAGGTCAACGCGCCTACAACCTTGGAGATACCTCAGTTGCCATCGAGCATTTTGCAAACGCCCGACGCATCGCTCCTAATAACAAACAAACCATGAAATGGTTGGAGAAGATAGGCAACGACCAACGCTTTTTAGCACGCGATCAATATGCGATGCAATCTCGTTCGGGCAATGGAAACGCTGTTTTCTTAAGAGGTGGCAATATGGGCAATGGAAGCCAACGAAAGGCCGCCAATTTTGGCTACCTTCCTAATAGCAACCCCATTCAGGGCATCCCATCAGCAGGAAATGTGTTCAATACCCCTAGTAGTGGCCTACGCTCTGGCGACACTGCCATCACTCGTGACTCGATTAATTTCTTCCTCAACAACCCGACACGCACAAGCCAAATATCTAACGCAGTCTACTTCGCAGCTGGAAATAATGATTTTGATAACTACTCGAACCGTGCAAACGGTTTTGTAGCTCCTTCTTCATTCGCTACACTCAACGGTCAAAACTATGAGAGTAGCTTAATCGTTCCTGATCTACTACCTGAACAAGGTCAACAATCAGGGTCTTTCACAACCGTCTCATCACTATCCAGCACCTTACCGAAGTGGGCCAGTAAGCCGATCCTGATCAATGGCAAACAAACCATCGATATCCCCCTTCCCAAACAAAGTGGCAAATGGAAACTCTCCATCGATGCTGTAGGAAAACAAGGACGCGTCGGACAATACCTACAAACACTCAACACCACAGCTGACTACAGCGTGATGCTAAATCAACAGCATGATCTCGTTGAAGGTGACACTTGGAAGCCGGAGATTACGATTTTCAGAAAATCTACGAAAGAAGAAGTAACCGTCGAATTCGAAGTGAATTTCTCCCTCAATGGCCAAGCAAAAAAATCCACCCATTCCGTAAAATTTGCGAAGGGGATAGCACAGGCAAACATCACCCTGACCATAACAAGTTTAGACAAAGCTGGAACTATACAACTCGATGTCATTCAGAAACAAGCTGGTATCAACGAAAAATACACACTCCCCATTAAACCTTGGGGAGCTACACAGTCACGCGGCTTCACCCACGAGGTTTCTGCAGGAACTCCATTGACCTTCAAGGCTCCACAAAAGAAAGGGAGTTCAGCACAACACCTCAACTTGATGATCATCCCACAATTTGATCAACAAATCATCAAGCTAGCGACGGGTAGCCTAGACCATGCTAGACCTGTGCCATACATCTTCAGTGAGCCACATCCAGCCGGCCAACTGCTAGCAATCACTGCAGCACTCGACTACCTAACTGACCAAAAGGCAAGCAACAGCCCGCGCTACAAATCACTGCATCAGCAAGCGTCGTGGACTTTCAATGAGCTTCTTAGTTCAATGAATAACAATGGCTCATGGTCGCTCGTCAAAGGTCGCGACCATTCCCAACTCACCATCACAGCTGTCGCTTATGAGGCTATCAAGAACTGGGAAAATCTAAATAAGATCAGCGACAGTAATTGCCCATCGACTACAGCCTGGCTCCAAGGCCAATTCACTTCAGCTCCAGCAAACCTCAGCGAATCGCGTTGCCTCATTCAAATGGCACTTTCAGCTGGTGGAAAAGCCGACTTCTCACAGTGTAACCGCCTCTTCCGTGAAAGAGCCAGATTATCAGACGCTGGAAAAATATTCCTCGCCGAAGCCTTCATCCGACTCGACCGCGTAGGTTTTGCTGAAACCTTGATGAAAGAACTCACCGCCAAAGATAGCAGCAACTGGACAGGTAAGGACGACTTCTTTTGCTCGCGTAATCAAATTCTGCTTGGACGATCACTCCAC
>CAXMOB010000094.1:0-5389 GCA_964194815.1 Vicinamibacteria bacterium
TGTAAGTTAAGAAGCGGGGCTGATGATTTTTTGACAGAATTAACAATATTTACAGAATTCGAATAGGAACCTAGAATTATGCAGAATGCCAAAAGGCATTGCCAAGTGAGGGGAATTCTTTCACAGTGAAGTTATGTCTGAAGCCGATGAGAAACGTCGTGAACTTGCTGCTCGCATCGCTAAGCGATCGCGAAAGGCGCATATGTTGATTCAGATCAGTCGGCAGCCAGAGAAAAAGGTGGAGATTCGTGCTGAATTTATGCGAAAAGAGAAGCTTTTTGGGGCTCGCAAGAAAATTGCAGAAAGACGTTCACGACAACAGCCGTAAGAATAACAACAGATTTTCTCCGTGCGTATTTCCTGGCAAATTGTAGTCTTCGTTTGTGTGTTAGCTTTTGGGCTAACCTACTGGATCGGTGCGCGTGGATATGACTTCATCACTCCTCCTGATGCTTATGCCACTGCAGACGTGGAAGCTGTGCTTGCGAGTTCTCCAAGTGACGCAGGAGGGGAGGCTACAACCGAACCACCTGTGGATGAGGTGGCGAGCGAGCCAGAGCCAGAGCCGTCGCTCGAACCAGAGCCGGAAGTAGTAGGATCCCACCCGAGTGATTACCTTGATCTGCAAGCTGAAGGAGTGGATGCGTATATTGCCTTGGCTGAAAAACTGGTGGCTGAGCAGAAGTCTGAGCATAGTTTAGTGGCTTGGGAGAGGGTGTTAGATTCGGCTAAGGCGGATGCCACCCAGGTGAAGCGAGCCTATGATATTTTAAAATTACACAAGGCGAACTCGCCTGACAATGCCACAGGTATTGCGATCACGGTGAATCTCCATGCGAGTGTTCCTGCGGATCTTTTTGAGAAAATGGAGAAGGTGTTGCAGCACACCGCTACATTGATCGAGATGGGTTCTGGCTATTCATTGAGAGTTACACCTGAGGTGAGTGTGGTGGCTGTCAAAAAGGGACGGCCTCGCCCGTCAGTGAGTATTTGGTTGTCAGGTAAGAGCGAATCACCGCGAGGGAGTTTTCGTACTAAACATAGCAAGGTGCTGGGCTTAGATGAAAAGGTGAATACCGTGATTTTTAACATTGTCGGGCCATTTTTAGAGCAACACACGAAGTTGACACCCATCTCAGAAATGCACAATGAGGTGAATGCTCAGGAAACCTTACAGTATTTGATCACACGGCACAGTTGGAGGCAGTTTGGACTTTTGCTCTATCAAGACCTAGAGGAATCAGCGGAGGAGTAGGATTTCTGCTTTGTTTCAAAAGTTATTTGTGTATCATCTTGCACATGGAATACGAAAATTCTGAGACTCCTCGTAATTGGGTGGACACAAGTGCTGCTGTCGGGCCGGCTTTATTGGGCGCGGCTGCTGGTTTATTGATTGCTGATTTACTTCATGGTAACGCACGTCGTGCTGTAGGTCTTGCTGCTGCGGCACTGGGTGTGGCTGCGGTGACACCAAAACTTTCAGGGACAATTAAGAACAAAGTTGCTGGTCCTCAGACTAGACGCGGATCCGCAAAGACACTAGATAGCATTCGCGGTGCAGGAGCGACTCCTGAAAGCTTTGGTTTTGTTGACGAAGACGATATCGATAGCCAGTTAGGCATCGGCTAGTATTTCACTTTGTTTTCTCCCCATTTCCTCCCATGAAGATTCTCGTAACTGGTGTTACCGGACTGCTGGGTGAAGCCTTTTCTCGACTGTTAAGTCGATCGCACGAGGTGGTGGGTGTCAGTCGGAAAGACTTAGATCTTTCAGATCTATCTGCTGTAGAGCAATTTCTCCGCCAGCAAGAATTCGATGTGTTGGTGAACCCTGCAGGGGTGACTGGACTTGAGCAATGTCTTGATGAGCAGTCGTTAGCGGCTGTGGTGAATACTGAAGCTCCTGCTTTGATGGCAAAAGTTTGTGCGGAGAAGGGTGTCCGATTTGTGCATTTTAGCACCGATTATGTGTTTGATGGTGTGGAGCCAGTGCAGATGGATGAGCAATGGCCACCTTCACCACTCAACAGTTATGGGGTGACCAAGCACCATGGTGAAATGGGAGTTCTAGAATATCCTGAACATCTTGTCTGTCGTGTTTCTTGGATCTTTGGAGCTGGTCGACCGACTGTGATAGATCAAGTTGTTGCTAAGGCAGTGCGTGGGGACGAGTTAAACTATATCTGTGATAAGTGGTCGATCCCTACCCATTCCGATGCGATTGTTCAGGCTGTTGAGCAGATGTTGCGGTTGAATCTATCAGGCCTGTATCATGTCTGTAGTGACAACGAACCGGTGAGCTGGTGGCAGTATGCCGACACCGTGGTGGGCATTGCCCATGAACTAGGATATATTTCAGAACGACCAACTGTGACTAAAGGAAAGCTAGATGATGTGACAGCCTTTCGTGCTGCTCGACCACGTCACACTGCGATGTCGACGCGTAGGTTGAAGGCTGCGGGTGTTGAGATGCCTTGCTGGCAAGCTTCAGCTAGGCAATACCTAATGGATACAAGGTTAACGGTATGAGATTACTCGTTACAGGTGGCTCAGGATCAGGAACGAGCCTACCTTGATGAGTATATAACGGGGTGGTTGGAGTTGCGGAATGAAACGGATTTTGAGGGAACTGTGGCAAAGGTTGTTGACTATCTAGACGCGTGAACGAAAAGAAGACTGTGATTCAGTACATTTTTCCTTGTAGTTGGTTGCCTGTAGATTAGATTTCCGCCCCTTTCATATGGAAACGACGACAATCACACCAGGACAACGATGGGTAAGCGACTCTGAGCCAGAACTCGGATTAGGAATGTTATTGAAGTCGGATGGCCACACGGTGGACATCGTATTTCCAGCAGCAGAGGAAACACGTTGTTACGTGCTTGAGTCAGCTCCATTACGACGCGTTGAGTTCAAAGTAGGTGAGTGGGTGACCATTCAAGATGGCCAGGAAATTGAGATCACCTCGGTGGAGACAACAGATGGCTTGATTACCTATTACGCTGAGGAAGACATTATACCAGAAGGTCTTCTCAGTGATCACATGAGTTTTTGTAAGCCACAGGATCGTTTATTGGCGTGTCAGGTGGACAAACACCGCACTTACCAGCTACGTGTTGAGGCATTGTATCGAAACTACGCACTACGTCGTTCTCCAGTGAGGGGAATGGTGGGAGCTAGAGCCGATTTGATTCCTCATCAAATTTCTATCGTGAGTGAGCTATGCAAGCGTGTGAATCCGCGAGCCTTGCTGGCTGATGAAGTTGGTTTAGGTAAGACGATCGAAGCCTGTATGGTGATGCATCGTTTACACCTCACCGGAAGAGCTGATCGAGTTTTGATTGTGCTTCCTGAGCCGCTCATTAACCAATGGTTTGTTGAACTGCTGAGAAGGTTTAACCTGATGTTCAGTATTTTTGATGATGAACGTTGTTGTTCTTTAGAGAAGGTAGATGATGCGAACCCATTTTTAGATAGTCAGTTGATTCTCGTGAATACCGAGTATTTAGCGTATAATGAACATCGTTTAAATCAGGTGCGTGCTGCAGGTTTCAACATGATGATTGTTGATGAGGCCCACCATTTAGAATGGTCAGAGGAAGAAGCCAGCCCAGAGTATCAGATGGTTGAAACGCTCGCTGCAGAAGTAGAGTCCGTCTTGTTGTTATCAGCGACACCTCAGCAATTGGGAGTTGAAGGACACTTTGCTCGCCTTCGCTTGCTTGACCCTGACCGATTCAACAGCCTGAAGAAGTTTAAGAAAGAGTCGTCTAATTATGAATTAATTGCCGGCATAGTGGATCGTCTGCAAGAAGGTCAGCCGCTCTTAAAGAAGGAAATGACATGGGTGGAGAAGCAATCTGCGGATCTAGCTCAGCAAGTGCTTGAGGCGAACACACCTAAGCTAGTTGATTGTGTAATTGATCAATTGCTCGATCGCTTTGGAGCGGGTCGTGTGATGTTCCGAAATACGCGCCATTACTTGACTGGATTTCCAGAGCGTAAGCCGTATTTCTATGCATTAAAGGGCAATGAAGACTTGGCCAAGGTTGAGTGGTTGGCAGAATTGTTGACCAAGCTCCCCGAAGAAAAAATCCTTTTGATCTGTAAGACTAAGGAACTTGCTGAGACTTTGGTGGAGTCAATCCAGACTAAGATTAAAGTTGATGTGGCAGCATTCCACGAAGACTTAAGCTTGAACCAACGTGATCGCAATGCGGCCTTCTTCGCGAAGCCTGAGGGAGCTCGGTTGTTGATTTGTTCTGAAATTGGCAGCGAGGGAAGAAACTTCCAGTTTGCTCAACACCTTATTCTTTATGACCTGCCTAGTGACCCAGACTTGCTAGAACAGCGAATTGGACGTCTTGACCGTATTGGTCAAAAGGGGATGATCCATTTACATATGCCGGCAGTGAAGGGGAGCTACAACGAGATGTTAGGACAATGGTATCACAAGGGGCTCGATGCCTTTCGTGAGAACGTCCATGGAGTTTCAGAAATCTATCAGCAGTGTCAGTCTCAGCTTGTTGAGCTAAAGGAAAGCCTAGATGCGGGTGCGTTAAAAGAGCTAGTAGCTTCGACCAAGGTGCTGAAGAAGCAAATGGCGAAGCGTATGGCAAGTGGCTATGATAAGTTATTAGAACGTCACTCAAATCGCTCTGAGGCGGCTCATTCTATGATCGGGTCGATCGATAAGGCGGATGAAGATGCGGCCTTTGAAAAGTTCATGCTACGCTTATGGGATCACTTTAGACTCGGTGTTGATGAATTGGGATCGCGGACCTATTTTTTGACTCCAGAGAATGTGATCACTGACGCCTTCCCTAGTATGCCAGATGAAGGAATGACAGTTACCTTTGATCGCTCGGTGGCATTGAGTCGTGAGGATATTGGTTTTATGAGTATGGACCATCCTATTTGTAGGGCTAGCTTCGATCTCATCCTTGGTACAGAAACTGGTAATGCTTGTTTTGGTGTGTGGGTTAGTGATGGCGAGGCCGCTGTGATCATGGAATCTGTATTTGTGTTAGAATCGATTGCTCCTGCGTCATTACATGTGGATAGATTTTTGCCAGCGACTCCTATTCGTGTAGTGGCGGATCACAATGGGAATAATTTGTCAGCCGATGCGAAGCTTCTCAGGTTGAAGTTAGAAAATCGCGGTTTACGTAAGTTGATGGACAAACCTGCGATGCGGACGCAAGTTCTACCGAAGCTTAATGAGCAGGTAGAGAAATTAGCGAAAGCTCAGGTGGCAGCTATTGTTGCTCAAGCTATTGCACGTGTGGAAGCTAGACTAACTCCTGATATTGAGAGAATCCAGGCACTGGCGAAAGTGAATGATGGGGTGAGCGAGAAAGAAATCGAACAGTTGGTCACTCAGAAAAAAC
>CAXMOB010000095.1:0-5411 GCA_964194815.1 Vicinamibacteria bacterium
ACTTCACTTTCATGAGAGACTGTCTCACGGATTTCGGAGCGTAGTGCTTCGCCAAAACGTTTGCGGAGTCTATGCACGCCGACTTTGATCGCTGACTCTGAGAGACCGTATTCTAGTGCTATTTGGGCATAAGTTTTCGTCAATTCCCCACTCAGGCTGCCTTCGATGGCCTCGAACAGAGTCTGTTTGCCATCTTTTTTGTATTGAGCTTGGATGGCATTTCTAGCCTGCTCGACAATCATCAAGGCCCAGCGCTTGTCGAAGCCATCAGTTGGGTCTGCTGCAGAATGGTTTGCAAAATGTGACTCTTCGGTTGAGAAATCTACTGAGAAGACCTTGCCTTGGCCACGCTTCACCGCCATTTGCTTCATCCACTCATCTTTCATGTAGCGTTTGAAGGAGGTGAGAAGAAAATTACGCATTTTACCACGTTCTGGGTTAGCCATGGAGAAAAGATCCTTATCTACACCGCGAGCAAGAAAGCCTTGTACCGCGTCTTCGGCATCTTCCGTAGACCTCCCTGAGCTACGAGCGAAGACGTAGAGTGGATTCCAGTAAATTGCACAGAGTTCGTTGAGTGCTCGGTTGGACTGCGATGGCTCAGCGTTTAGTTTGGCCACTAGGGTCCAGCGAGTGGGTTGGAATGCACCAGAAGACATGGTGGCTATTTTTTAAGTTGTTTGGATTTAAACCAGCGAGCGAAGTAGCTGCCATTATTAAAGGACTCAGGAAGGACAAGGTTATCGAACTGTTGGCCTTTGATATTTGGGGTGTTGAGCTTTGGTGCTTCTGAGGGTTTTTTGCCGAGTAGAATAGCGGAAAGAAATTGCGATGGTCTTTTTTGTTGGCTGTCAACGAGGTGGCTGAGTCTGACTTTAAAGCTTTGGGTGCTGTCACCTCTGACGACTTCTAGTTGCACTTCCTCGCCTGGAGCGTATCGCTGAATCAATGTTGTGAAATTATCATCGACAGCACCCGCGGTATTAGTAATGCGCACAGATCCAACCGCTGTAATTTTGTCACCTTTGATAATGCCCGCGACCTCAGCTGGTGAGCCTTTGAGAATACTAGACACAAGTACTGCTGGGTAGCTGCGTCTGTCGATTTTGTAGGTGGTGGCTTTGACGTTTATTCCCACCATTGATTTTCCTAGCGAATCTTTATAGAGCACTGAAATTTTACGCATGATCACGAGGAGACGGAAGCGAACTTCCGGATCCTTTTCAAGCTGATAGGTCTCCAGTAAACTGTCTAAATTCTTTTCTAATGCAATTTTGTTATTCTCTTGTTCAATCTTGGTGATTACAGAGGATTGAGCAGTTTCACGTTCGCTCCATTTGTTGCTAGAGAGCTGGGCGATTTCTTTGCTCCAGTCTGCTGCGAGGCATAGTTGTTGTGAGAGGATAAGGGTGAGGGCTATTGCGGAAAGTCTCATGTGATCAAACTAGCAATGAAATGAAGAGAGTGCAACCGTGTATTCGAGTCTTTGATTCTTGCAAAGTAGGGCTACGACTTTTATTTAGAGGTATGGCAATTCCGTGGAGATCGATCTTACCGAATGGTGGGTGTGCATTTATTGGGGTTGGGGCATGTGTTCCATTTGCTGTGATTGCAGGTTTGTTGGCGAATGTAGAACATTTTCATGATGTCGAGCTAGTTCACATCTTAGTAGTGCTATTTATTTCCCCGACCCTAGCCAAGTGTAACTTAGGCTTGCAATTTTTACTCAGTCCGCAAAACCTATCTTACAAATCACTATGAATATAATCGATCTTACCTCAGTAAAGGAACTCATGGCGCATCGCCGAAGCATCAAGCCAGTTGATATGGATGCTTCCAAAGACGTGTCACGTGAGTTGATTGAACAACTCGCCGAATGTGCGAATTGGGCTCCATCGCATGGATTGACCGAGCCACTTCGACTCCACATCTACCACGATGAGTCGCGCACTATTTTTGCCAAGCAATTACAAGATGCCTATAAGGCAGAGACTCCGGCGACTGAGTTCAAGCCTGAGAAGTTCGATAAAATGGCGAATAACGTGATGCTATCACATACGGTGATGGCGATTGTGATGCAGCGTGGCAATAACGCAAAAATTCCCGTGATTGAAGAAGTGCAAGCTGTGGCGTGTGCGATTCAAAACATGCATCTAGCCGCATCCGCTGTTGATCTTGGCTTATATTGGTCATCACCAGCTGTCAGTTATGGTGAAGGTTTCAAACAATTTTTAAATCTAGGAGCTGAAGACCAATGCCTTGGTTTCCTCTTTGTTGGATGGCCGAAAGATGAATTTGAGTGGCCGAGTAGCCGACGTAAACCAGTGGCTGACAAGCTTGTTTGGCACTAGTTTTTTCTGTTATTTAATTTAAATTACTATTGTGGCTAGTCCAACTCCCTCCGAAGTAAAAACCTTTTTGTCTGATGGTGGATGGCATCAAATGTTTGATGGCTTCGCTATGCAGAAGGGTAAGAAACTCTCTCAGTCGAAGTTTATTAGCTCGGTCAAGGCTGAGCTTTTGCCTTCAGGTGATTGGGAGCTAGTGAGCCATGTGATGGAGCCTGATGGTCACCAACACGAATCGATTATTAATTTTTGGCATGAGGATGGTGCCGTTGCATGTGATACGAGTTGTGATTGTTCGCATCGAGCACAATGCCCACACAATGTGGCGACTTTACTGTATTTGAGTAAGGTGGATAGGTTGATCGCGGTGATGTCGCCGGAACCACAAGAAAAGCAAATTACGAAAGCCAATACTGTAGGGAAGAAGAACGTAGAGTTGTTGCAACAAATTGAGCTGCTTAAAAATAAGTCTCAAGTAGGTTTTAAAATACGCATAGAGCGTCGGCCTGAGGCGAAAGAATATTTATGGATGCCCGAGCTTTATGCCCATGTCTATGCCATTTATGGTGAGGATGAGCGGGCTCTTGTGCCGTCTGGCATGTATCCTGAAGAAGGAGGGATTCGCCGTGATAAAGTTGCCGAGGTAGAGGCCTTGAAAATTCTTTATGCGTTGGATCTTCAACCGTTCAGTGGACATCCCCCAAATTCGCTGAAGAAGCTTTCGCAGGCTCCTATCAGTGGGACCTTATGGGCTCCGAATAAGAAAGAATGGCCGGTTGTTGATTACTATTGGCAACGATTTCGTCACGAGGCTGCTCAAGCATTAGAAAAGCGTGGTTGGAATGTGCAATTCTCTCCTTATGTTGGCTTGAATCCATTGGTATTTAAAACCGAGACGTGGAGGGCTGAGATAGTTGAGGAAGGACGCGGGTGGTTTTCGCTGTCCGCAGGTTTTGAGGTGGGTGGCGAAGCATTTGAGATCCAGCCTATTTTAGCTACCTTGGTGGAATGCGATTTTATGGAGCTTTCGGAAGGGATGCCGAAGGGGCAAGAGTTTCTCATTTTTCTGCCAGATGGAAGAGCCTTGGCGATTCCTGTAGGGCGCTTTCGCCATTTAATTCAGACATTGGGACATTTGATAGATTACAAGTTCAATGATGGACCAATCAAGGTGCGTGAGATCGATGCGGCTCAGCTTGTTGCCGATGATGAACTAGGGCTTGATGCCCCCAAGGCATTGGAGGAATTAGCTGAGCGTGTGAAGTCGGCTTCATTAGTTGATAAAGTAGATGTGCCCAAAGCTTTAAATGCAACCTTGCGTGAGTATCAGATAGAGGGATTTCGCTGGATGCAGTTTCTCGTGAAGCATAATTTAAATGGTATTTTAGCCGATGATATGGGACTGGGTAAAACGCTACAAACGATAGCTCATATTCTTGCGGAAAAGGCATCTGGTCGAGACGGCGGGAAACCTAGTCTGGTCATTGCTCCTACAAGTGTGGTGATGAACTGGCAGCGCGAGATTGTAAAATTTGCTGATACCTTAGATGTTTTGGTATTGCAGGGGAGTCGACGACGGGAGTTGTTTCCACAAATTCAAGGTGTAGATGTGGTGTTGACGTCGTATGCGTTGATTCATCGAGATCTCGAATCTTTTGAGAAAGAGGAGTTTCACTTACTCGTTTTGGATGAAGCTCAGCATATTAAAAATCCACAAGCACAGGTTTCCAATGCTGTGAAAAAGCTCAATGCGTCACATCGCTTATGCCTGTCGGGAACTCCAGTGGAAAATCACTTAGGTGAGCTTTGGAGCTTAATGTCATTTTTAATGCCGGGTTTATTGGGCAAACAGGATCAATTTAATGAAACCTATAGAAACCCTATTGAGAAGTCTAACAGTGAATCGGCACGGAATGCACTTAATCGTCGCGTTGGGCCATTGATTATGCGTCGCACCAAAAATGATGTGGCAAAAGAGCTTCCGCCTAAGACGGAGATTGTTCACACGGTGTATATGACTTCAGAGCAAAAGGATCTCTACGAAACTGTGCGAGCCACTATGGATAAGAAGGTGCGTCAAGCTCTTGCAGCTAAGGGACGTGACTCACAGATTATTTTCTTAGATGCCCTATTGAAGTTGCGACAAATTTGTTGTCATCCATCATTGTTAAAAAATCATGAAGGGGCGACAGCTTCAGGGAAGTTTGAGTATTTGGTCGATCTATTAACAACACTTAGAAAAGAGGGGCACAGGACGCTAATTTTTTCTCAATTCACCTCAATGCTTAGTTTGATTGAAGCGTATTTGGAGTCAGAGGGGGTGGAATACTTGAAGTTGACTGGAGCGACGAAGGATCGGCAAGGTCTTGTTGAACGGTTTCAAGGAGGCGAGGGTGAGGTATTTCTTATTTCACTTAAAGCAGGAGGCACTGGGCTTACCTTGACCGGAGCCGATAATGTCATCCATTACGATCCTTGGTGGAACCCTGCTGCTGAAAATCAGGCGACCGATCGTGCTTACCGTATTGGCCAAGATAAACCTGTTTTTGTACATAAATTGATTTGCGAAAATACTGTCGAACAACGGATTCAGCAAATGCAGGCGAAGAAAAGTGTGATCTCGGATAATATATTAGACGGTGCGACTACCGGTTTTGCTTTAGATGAAGACCTTCGTGGTGAGTTATTTGATTAATCAATTCTTATCGACGATGAGTTCAGGAGCTGGTTCGTAGAGGGATGGATGATAGTGGGAGAGCATTATATAGTTACGATGATTTAAACTGTAAATTACAGCCACAATTGTAAATCCCATGACTTTTTAGAGCTTGTATATTGTGAATATGGAAGGGTTTGTGGGGTTGTTTCAATTCGGTTTGAAGAAATGCAAAAGCCTCTCGTTGCTGATTTTTAGGGGGTTACAGAGCTTCAGTAAAAAAACTTTAAAAGGAGAGTAGAAAGATCTTGTGCTTTATAGGAAAAAATGTAGGTTCCGCTTCGCCGCATCAAACGCCGGCAACGATAGCGACAAGCCAGTCGATCGCAGCGAGATTCGCAAGAGTC
>CAXMOB010000096.1:0-7364 GCA_964194815.1 Vicinamibacteria bacterium
AGAACAAGATGGGCAGCAGCCCTTGACGAATTCAAAAAAGGAAAAGGGCATACTGTCAGAAGGGCGCTTCTCAATGACAACTTTGACAATCGACGGGATGATTTCGCCAGCCTTTTCAATAATAACAGTATCTCTCAGACGGATGTCCTTGCGTTGAATTTCATCCTCATTGTGCAGTGTGGCACGGGCAACGGTGGTTCCTGAAACATCTACAGGTGCGAGTTCCGCGACTGGTGTTAGGGTTCCGGTTCTGCCGACTTGGACCGTGATGTCGAGTAGGGTGGTTTCTTGTTGCTCCGGTGGGTATTTGAATGCTGCCGCCCAGCGGGGAGCGCGTGCTGTGGCTCCGAGGGTTTGGCGGAGGGCAAAGTTATTGACCTTCACGACGGCACCATCGGTGGCGTGGTCTAGTTGATGGCGAGCGACGTCGAGTTCTCGGATAGCGGTGACCATGCCATCGGCAGAGTTGGCGTGCCAGAGCGGAGCGTTGCTAGGTAAGTGAAGTTGTTGAAGAAGTTCGCGGAAGGCGTCTTCGGATTCAATTTCTGGTCCTTGGTAGGCACCAATTCCGTGGACGAGGAATGAAAGTGGGCGTTTGGCGACTTCGCTGGAATCGTGTTGCTTGATCGTTCCTGAAGTTGCGTTACGTGGGTTTTTGAGCGGGTCTTTGCCTTCTGCCTCGAGGCGTTCATTGATTTTTCTAAAATTGTCAAAGGCCATGTAGATCTCGCCCCGCACTTCGAGCACAGGTGGAGCATTTTCTAACTTGAGCGGTAGCGACTTGATAGTTCGTGCATTGGCAGTGACGTCGTCACCACGTTGACCATCACCACGAGTGGTGCAATAGACCAATTGGCCATCGCGGTAGAGCACAGAGGCGGCGACGCCATCGATTTTTGGTTCGATAGTGAGATCGATCGATTCTGTGCCAGTCGCTTTCACCAAGCGTTGGTAGAAGTCCTTGATTTCCTCATCGGTGAAGTAGTCATCGATAGAAAGCATCGGCACGGCGTGATGCACGGATTCAAAGCCATCGATCACAGTGCCGCCGACGCGTTGGGTAGGTGAGTTTGGGTCGTGCAGCTCTGGATGAGCTTTTTCTAAGGTATCGAGTTCGCGGAAGAGCTTGTCGTAGTCGGCATCGGTAATCTCAGGAGCTGCTTTATCGTAATAGAGTCTGTCGTGATGAGTGATGATAGCGCGAAGTTCTAGTAATCGAGCTTCACCAGAAGGTTCTGGAGACTGAGCCTCACTGAAATCGAATAGATCCATGGGTTAAGAAAGGTATTGATACTTAAGCAGGTTCAGCTTCGAGAGTTTCATCTGCGTCAGAGTCGTCTTCGTCACTGAGAGGCTTTTGGTTGTCCATGACTTTGCGTTCCCAGACGTAGCGGACAAAGATCACTTTGATTGCTGCTGTCATTGGAACTGCGAGGAGAGCACCGACGAAGCCGCCGAGGATGAGTGACCAAAAGAGCATGGAGAAGATCACTGTCATTGGGTGGAGGCCTACCGAGTCTCCAACAATTTTAGGAGCAGTGACCAATGAGTTGATTTGTTGGACTATCAAGAAGATGGCGACAACCGCACCGACGTAGGCCCAGGTAGAGTCACCGAGCATGCCTTGATTTTCAGGGATTGAAAAGTGGAGGTAGGCGATGATACAGGCAGGGATGAGGCAGATGACATTACCAACGAATGGGATGATGCCTAGGAAAGCCATGAGCACACCGATGACGAGACCATATGGAAGCCCGAATATCATGAGGGCGATTCCGACGAGGATACCATCGATGAATGCCACTAGCACTTGTCCACGGAAGAACGCGATGAGGTAACCGTTGATTTCGTTTAGTGTATCAGTGACTTCTGTTTTGAACTTCGATGCCTTGAGTGGGACATAATGCTTCCAGTTCGCTTTGATAGAGGCTGACTGGGTGAGGAAATAGTAGAGGTAGATAGGAATCATGATGAAGCCGATGATCAGTCCAAAGTAGCCGAGGATTTTACTGGTGCTCTGGGAGAGAATGGAAGTGATGGCAGAGGTGATTTTATCCGTGTTGCCGGTGAGCATGGCACCGAGCCGAGTTTCGGTGAACGGCACTTGGTTTTTGACTGGAGCTGGTGAAATAGCTGGATCGGTAGTTGTCCCGTCAGTTGGAGGATCTACCACTGCTGCTGGTGAGATTACTTGATCAGCAGATTTGTCGTCGAGTGCGGCAGGAGCTAGTAGATAATCCGCAATAGATTTCACGCCGTCCACCTCTCGGAGCTTGTATAATGACTGGCTTAATTTCTGTCCTAGTTCATGACGATCACCGACTGCTGCGGATACCTCACGCACCATTGGCGGAATGATAATAGCGGCAAACACCAGGGTGCCAACGATGAAGGAACCGAAGACACAGAGAACCGCTCGTAAGCGGGACATGCCTTTCTTTTGGAACCATGCGACTACAGGGTCGAGTAAGTAGCCAATGATGCCAGCGACAGCAAGTGGGATGAGCACAGGTTGGAGATAGCCAAGGACTTCGCTGGCGAGCCAAATAAGGGCGATGAGGAGGCCAGCTAGGACGAATATGCAAACTCCTGTGAGAGCTCGCCAGAGGATTTTCTGCTGATAGGCAGTAGGGTATGTGTTGCGTTCCATTGTGTTGAATGGGAGAATAGTAGAATAGTGCCTATTGGCGATTACAAAAATGCATGTATATCCGAATGGTATTACTAGGAGGCTCCTAATACCACTTAGAGAAACAAAAGAGACTAATGATTTTTTTTGTAAGGATGAAGCGACTAGGCTACGCATTGGGCGAAGGTTACTCGCTGTATTCATATACAATCAGTGTTTTTCTTCAGTCACGATGCCCGCATCGCTCCTTTATCAAGCCTCGATTCTAAAAGAATATAGCTTCGCATGAGTCTCTTTTGAAACTCTAAATGGTATAATAATTCAAATGGATGTGGTCGATCAAGCGGACTTCACCGAAGAAGATGGCGATGGCTAATACGGCATTGGTTCCAGCTAAGTCGGTAATGGGCTGAAGTGAATGAGCGTCGACTAATTCTAAGTAGTCGATTTGCGGTTGATTCGGCAGGCTTTCAAGTCGTTGACGGGTGGCTTCGATCACTTTTGCGGCTGAGGTTTCGCCGTCGAGCACTAGTTGTCGGGCTTGTTGAAGAGCTGAGTAGACTTGTGGGGCGTGTTCTCGGTGAGGCTCGGTGAGTAAAAGATTACGTGAGGACATGGCAAGGCCAGATGCCTCGCGAATGGTTTCACATGGGATGATTTCAATCGGCATGTTGAGGTCACGCACCATCCGTTGGATAATAGCGAATTGTTGGAAATCCTTTTCACCAAAGAGGGCATGGGTGGCTCGCGTGATATTGAAGAGCTTGTTGACGACGAGGCAGACACCATCGAAATGACCTGGGCGGGTTTTTCCACAAAGTCCGCTCGATAGGCTGGTTTCACTAATCGAAATCGAATGATTCGGCACATACATGACATCGGCTGCGGGAGCGAAGATGATATCGGCTTCAGATTTGTCACAGATTTGGAGATCGCTCTGCCATGTGCTTGGGTAGCAATCGAGGTCTTCAGTGCGGTCAAATTGCGTCGGGTTGACAAAGATACTGACAATGACAGTGCCTTCTGAACCGGCTATTTCACGTGCTTTTTTGACCAATGAAGCATGTCCGCGATGGAGTGCTCCCATCGTAGGAACGAGGACAATTCTCCCTGATTGGGGAAGTGATGCATGTAGTTTTGAGATAGAATTTGCAATAATCATTCAATTTTTCGAAATACCTTCGTTGACTAGAGTTGAAATTAGTCTAATAAAGGGCTCGTTACAAAGCTCAAAATAATTTGAACAACAAAAATGATGATTAAAAATTTCTTTAAAACCGCCATCGTCGCTATTGCAGTAAGTGCAACGGTCACATCTTCAGCTCTTGCACAGGAATTCAAAGTCCGTTCAATCAACACGCAGAAAGTGCTTCAGTCGTTTTGGAGAATGAAGGAATTGAATAAAGAATTGAAAGGCGACGAGACTAAAATCAAAAAGGAAAACAACGAGAAGGTTGCGGAAATTACCAAGCTCAATGATGAAATTCTCAAGATTCGCAAGCAACTTCAGGATCAGAATCTTCCACGTAACAAGCGTGAGGAACTTACAAACAGCCACAAACTTAAGTTTAACCGTCTGAACAACGCTGACAGATCTCGTCGCGATTACATTGAAGGGAAAATCAAGGCACTCAAAGTAGTTCGTTCTACTGAGCAGTCAACAATGCTAAAGGAGATCAAATCTACCATTGATAAGTATGCTACGGAAAATGGCTTAGATATGATTTTAGATAAAGGCGATGGCGTGGGCGTTGTAATGTATCTCAAAGTAAAATACGATGTGACAACCGAAATCATCGCCATCATTAACAAAGGCCACGAAGACGAAAATCCAGGTTTGGGTAAAGCACCAGTTCCTGCACCAGCTGGTGGCAACGAGTAATTGTTGATAGTATAATTAATTTATTGAGAGTCACTTGGTATTTGCCGAGTGGCTCTTTTTTTTGTCTATAAAAGCAGCTTGTACATGTTTTGCCTCGTTTACTAAATAGCCTCACGGTCTGTTCACTAGTCTCTTGAGGGCTGATTTACACTAATTCGACGGCTATGCCGAAAGCTCTTCATCGCTTCTTCATTTAAGAAGAAATCAGCTTCGCATGAGTCTCTTTTGAAAATCAGAGTGGTATGAAGTTTGGTTTGGAGCAAAGTCAGACAAAGGAATTGGAGTTTATTTTCCTTCCCACTAAGATTGCCAAGGGGTTTAATCGAGCTTCATGCGAGTGGGAGACCAGAGATGACATACTTTTAGACCAATGAAAAAACAAGCCACAAATTTACTGAAGCAACTTACTGAAGCGCACGCCGTTCCTGGACACGAGCAAGAGGTGCGTAAAATTTTCACTACAGAGCTGGCAGGCCACGGCGCTATATCGACCGACCGCATGGGCTCAGTGATCTGTAAAAAGGGGGGCGAAGGACCTAAGGTGTTACTCGCAGGGCACATGGACGAGATCGGCTTTCTTGTTCAGAATATCACGATGGATGGCTTTATCCAGTTTGTAGCAGTCGGAGGATGGTGGACCCATACCTTGCTAGCTCAGCGAGTGAGCGTGTGTAATCAACAGGGTAAAAAGATTTTGGGCGTGGTTTCTTCGAAACCACCACATTTCCTAGCAGAGAGTCAACGCAAGCAAGTATTGCCGATCGATGCTTTATTTATTGATATTGGAGCATCATCACGCGAAGAAGCCATGGATGCATTTGGCATTCGTTTAGGCGATCCGATTGCCCCCATTTCTGAGTTCACTGAAATGGGAAAAAAGGATTACTTCATGGCGAAGGCCTTTGATAATCGCGTTGGAATGGCTTGTGCAATTCAGGCAATGCAGGAATTGAAGGATGCTGAGCTTCCATGTCAGTTGATTTCTTGTGGCACAGTGCAGGAGGAAGTTGGTCTCCGTGGGGCTAAAGCATTGGCTAATTTTGTAAAGCCAGACGTGGCGATCATTCTTGAGGGACCTCCGGCTGATGATATGCCAGGGTTCTCCAGGGCTGATGCACAAGGGAAACTCGGTGGCGGTGTGCAGGTTCGTATGTATGATCCCTCATCGATCGGTAACCCTAAATTCGCTCAATTGGTGCAAGATGTTGCCAATGCAAATAACATACGTCACCAAGTGACAGTGCGTCGAAGCGGTGGCACTGATGCTGGTGTTATGCATCTTGCTAATGATGGAATCCCGTGCGTCGTGTTAGGAACTCCGTCACGCTACATTCACTCACATAATGCGGTGATCGATATCAACGATTACATCGAAATGGTGAAACTCGCAGTTGCACTGGCCAATGCTCTCAATTCTAAGACAGTGGCAAAACTTACTCAATTTATTGATTAATGAATGTGCATGAAGACATCGCACGGGTATTGATCGATGAGGACGTGATTCGTTTTCGTATTGATGAAATGGCCCCAGAAATTATCAACTCGCTGGAGGGTGCTCCCATTGTTGTGGTCGCTTTATTGAAAGGGGCACTTGTCTTTACTGCCGACTTGTTTCGTCGTCTACCCGTGCGACTAGATGTCGAATGCATCAATGTGGCGAGCTACCATGGTGGCACTGAGTCATCTGGGGAAGTTCAATTCTTAGACAAGAAGCTACCAGATGTGGCGGGTAAAAATGTTCTCTTAGTGGACGATATCCTCGATACTGGTCGTACATTGCAAGCTGTGTCAGAAGCTATGCTAGGGCAAGGAGCATCGATGGTGAGAACCTGTGTGCTTTTAGCCAAAGATAAAGAACGTGATGGCATGCAAGAGGCTGACTACGTGGGCTTTTCCATTGACGACGAATTTGTGGTCGGCTACGGCCTCGATTACAAAGGTAAATATCGAAATCTTCCCTATGTTGGGGTACTAGACCCATCTGTTATATAACTAACTCTATTAAATTATTATGTCTGAATCCGAACCACCACCAATGAGCCAACCGCCTTCTGTTCAAACGTATCAAGCACCAGGGTTTGGATCTCCTGAATATGCTGCGATGGCACGTCAGAAGGATAAAGATCAGTTAAGGTTACTTTCCATTTTTTACTACGTGTTGAGTGGTTTTTCTATATTGGGTTTAATTTTGCTGATTATTCATGGATGTATCATGGGAGCGGTCTTCACTATGGCGGCGAAAGATGCAGAAAAGAAACAGCGGGTTGAGCAGTTTCAAAACGAGAGAGAAGTTCAAGAAAATCAAGATCAAGATCGTGATCGAGATCGTAGCGATGCGGATGATTCTGCAGTGATACCAGACTCGACCTCCTCGGCTGAATCAACAGAGGAGGTTGCAGGTGATACGACTAAGGAGGAATTTAATTATGAAGGCACTCCGCCTACTCAACGTAACCATGGGATGTCTAAGGAAATGATGGGACCCGTTATTGTGATTATGGCGGTAGTGTATCTTGTTGGTGGAGCTATGATTATCGGAATGGGTGTTTTAAACTTCATGTGTGCTCGCCGCATAGGTAAGTGCCGAAGCCGCACGTTCTGCATGGTGGTAGCAGGAGTGAATTGTATCCAAATTCCCTTTGGTCTGGCTCTAGGAATTTGCACCTTTATTGTACTTGGTCGCCAGTCGGTGGTTGAGCTTTTTGCTGAAACAGGAAACGCTCCAGAAGCGTAGAAAACAGCATATACTTCACTGTGGCTCCGGAAGACTTCGGTCATGGCTTGAGCCTATTGCAGAGAAATCCTTACACTTGTTTTTTCTTTTCGGCGAGGATGCCGAGAAGAATGAAGGCG
>CAXMOB010000097.1:0-6532 GCA_964194815.1 Vicinamibacteria bacterium
CAAATGTCAAAATTCTAATCCAACCATCACCACCATTGCCCTTTTCGCGACTGCCTCCACCACGCCCTTGTGCATTGAACAACATCTGGTGCACCTGCTGACCTGCTGTGGCCTTGTCTTTTCGATACCCAACATGCTTGCCCGTCACATGGCCGTTCAAAACCATTTTAAGCTGTGCCGAATCTTTCACCAATGCTTTCCATAGATCTTCGCCATCATGGGCATCTCCCCCTTTGCCAGTTCCATAATGATGTGGGTTCCCTGGACGTTCTCTATCCCCGTCTCGCTTGTTATTGTCGCGTAGAAATGCATGGGTTAATAAAATCCCCAAATGATCCTTATACTGCGGCTTCTTCAGAACTTTCTTCGCCCACCCCACCACTTCTTTTCTTGGGCTCCATTCTAAAGATAGAATAAGCACATCTCTGCCATCTGGTGCTCTAAAGGTATACAACGCATTCTCTATAGTCGTCGCTCCAAAACTATTCTTAAATCCCTCTCTCCAAATACCTCCACCAGCACCATCACAAGTCAATGGGTTATCGGTGAGTCCAAAATAATTGTTAAAACGTGTCTCTCTATTCTCTGCGTTTCGAACTCCATAGTCGTGATTGCCAGTCGCCAAAATCGTAGGCACGTGACCATACAGCTTTTTCATGCTTTGCTGCGCTGATTGCCACTGTGAAGTCGAATCTTGATCTCCCCAACCTTTACCACCACCTTCAAAAATTGCATTTTGTTCTACAAAATCACCCTCATGCAACACCGCTTGAACATTCCATTGCTGATGGTGATCACGAATCCATTCCGTCATCACATCAAAGTTAGCCTGATTCTTCTTATACTTTGTATAGTTTTGAGTATCCGGAATCAACACGACACTCCATCCGTCCTTGCCGATACCTTGGGCTGAATCAAGCGCGTGAGGTGCCACTATAGCCCCATCATCCTCATGTGCACCACTTTGTGCAATGCCAACCAAACTTGTCAGTAGGCTTCCTCCTATGGCTTTTGTAAATGTTCTTCTCTGCATCATATTCAATTCTGTTTTTAGTAAACGCGTCACATCATCGTAAACTTTCACTTCTGGACTGTCACCATCGCCTAGCTTCATAGCATTTGTGACGAAAAATGCACAATTATTCTATATACCCTTCCTCCCTTTTTCGCTATTTACTAATCACCACCTATTATGAATTTCTTTTCCACTATCCTACTCAGTGCAGCTCTGACTCTGTCAGTTCAAGCAGCGGACAAGCCAAACATCGTGTTCATCTTCTGTGATGACCTCGGCTATGGCGACATCGGTGTGTTCTACCAAAATCAGCGTTCTAAGGATGAGCCCCGGCTGCACACTCCTCACCTTGACCAACTCGCCAAGGATGGTATTCAACTGCGTCACCATTATTGCCCAGCCCCAGTCTGTGCACCGTCGCGTGCTTCACTTTTCCTAGGGCAACACCAAGGCAACGCACCTATCCGTGACAACCAATTCGATAAGGCTCTGCCAAACCAACCGACTCTAGCCTCTACCCTAAAAGAAGCTGGCTACCACACCGCCCTCATCGGCAAATGGGGTCTCCAAGGAAAGGGTACTGACGCCGCATCATGGGCTGCCTACCCCACCAAACGTGGATTCGACCATTTCCTCGGCGGTGTTCGCCACGGAGATGGTCACGAGCACTACCCATTCGATCAAGTGCATTTCAAAAATAAAAAAACGGAAGTTTGGCACAATGATAAACAAATCAATGCCAGTCTTAAAGGCTGCTATTCGACCGACCTCTTCACTGCAGCTTCTAAAAAGTGGCTGGTCGACCACCAAAAAGCCACGCCAGAGAAATCTTTCTTCCTCTTCCTATCATTCGACACACCGCACGCAGCCACTCAGATTGCAACCTCCCCTTACCCTAAGGGACTCGGTGTCAAGGGAGGTATCCAATGGATCGGTAAGCCAGGAAAAATGATCAACACTGCCACTGACACACCTGATTCCTATATCCACCCAGATTACAAGGACAGCAATTGGCAAGAGGTCTCAAAACGCTTCGCATCATCAATCCGACGTATCGACACAGCCGTCGCTGACGTCCGTCAAACACTCACTGACCTAGGAGTCGCCGATAACACGCTCGTGGTCTTCACTAGCGACAACGGACCATCTCAGGAGTCCTACATCAAGCAACGCCTCAATCCGTCATTCTTCGATTCTTACGGTCCCCTCACTGGTATCAAACGCGATTGCTATGAAGGCGGTATCCGAGTCGGTGCTCTCGCTGCATGGCCTAATAAGATTAAGCCTAACTCGATTTCAACCAGTCCCTCACAAATGCATGACTGGCTTGCAACATTCTGCGAGATGGCTAACACACCGATTCCTGCAAAAAGCGATGGCGTCTCCATCGTGCCAACCCTCACCGCAAAAGGAGATCAAACTCCATCTACTATCTACACCGAATACTCAGTTGGCGGAGCCACTCCTAACTATGAGGAATTTCCTGAAAGCTTAAGAAAAAATAAGCGCGGCCAAATGCAGGCGGTGAGAATCGGCAACTACAAAGCAATTCGTTACAACACCAAGAATGCCAACACTGCCTTTAAGGTCTTCGATGTCGTCAAGGATTCGAAAGAAAGCACTGATCTAGCAGGTAAGCCAGGTATTCGCACACAAAAGCAATGGGAGCAAGTGGTCTCACGACTTCACCTCACCAACGCGTCAGCAAACCGCCCCTACGACGGTCAAATGATTGCCGCAGTTGACGACAAATGCACGCCTGGTGCCATGCTCACTAAAGGAAGTACAGCTTCTACTTACGTAAGCAGATCTAGTACGAAAGTCTCTGGTTTTGTCAAAATCGAAACCTCTGGCAACTACACCTTCGGCGTTCCAGCTGGAACCAAAGCTGTGTTACGTGTCCACGGCATCCTAGCACTCGACACCGACTCAGTAGAACCCTCTAGTACAGATGGTGAGTTCAATCTCGAAAAAGGTATCCACCCCTTCACTCTCTTCCTTAAAGGCAAAGGTGATGCATCTAGTTTACTAATGAAGCCATCTGGTAAAACTGAGCTAAAACCTGTTACTAAACAACTCTTCCACTAGTTGATAAAGATATCCTTAAAGGTCATAAAAAACTCCCGCTGGATGAATATCTAGTCGGGAGTTTTTTTATCGTATTATCAGCTATTCAACCATCGATCTCCGCAATTGCCTTATTGGCAACAGCAATCAAGGACTCCGATAAACTCGGATGAATGTGCACCATTTGAGGGATTTTTCTCACATCGTTATCCAGTTCCATCAACATCAACACTTGATGAATCATGGTAGAAGATTCTGGCCCAATCATATGGCATCCATGAATTGAGTAATCATCCTTCTTCACAATGAGCTTTGTCAGAGGGTAATCGAGTCGCCATGACATTGCTCGAGCACTCGATAACCAGTTTTCAGTGACCACAACAAAGTCATCGCTATTTACCAACTCACGCTCCGTCAACCCAACACTTGCGATCTCTGGATCAGTAAAGACGGCATGAGGCATGTAACGAGGGCCTTTGACATCGCCCAAACCATGATAAAGCAAGCGATCGGTAAGCACTTTAACTTCCAAACTTGATGCATGTTGAAGTTGGTATTTTCCTGCCACATCACCAATCGCATACACGCCCTCAACCGCAGTTTGAAAATCCTCGCCACGCTCGATGAAGCCGCGCGAGTTCATTTCTATATCGGTATTCTCCAACCCTAACTTATCAGAATTTGGAATCCTGCCAGTGGCATATAACAAGGCGTCGGCATCCAACTGCTCGCCATCCGATAACTTGATCTGAAACCCACCTTCAGCTGAGTGCTCGACCTCATCCACCACTGTGCCAAATTTCACTTTAACCTTACGGCCAAATTGCTCAGTAAACACCCTTGAAATCAACTCATCCTCCACCGGCAACAAGGCTTTCCCTCGTACCAACAGAGTCGTTTCAACACCAATTCCTTGAAAAAATCCAGCAAGCTCACAAGCAATAAATCCTCCGCCTACAATAGCAATGGATTGCGGAATCTTATGCTTAAAGGGAAACAAGTCATCACTCGTCCATGCCGGCACATTTGAAAATTGAGCAGCACGCGAACGTGCACCAGTCGCGATCACAATACGGGCAGAACTAAGCTGCACTTCATTAACCACAATTTCATGGTTTGAGATAAAGCGTCCATAGCCACGATACAAATCCAAGCCATCGGGCATACGCGAGGCATACCTTGGGTCCACTCCCTCAATCCATTCATTGACATCGTCAATAATTTGCTGACGGTCAATTGCAGTTATTTCAGCTTGAACATGATGACGTCCAGCCTCACGAACTGCGTCCGCAGCGTGAGCATAGCCAATCAATAACTTAGATGGCACACATCCTCGGTTAGGGCAGGTTCCTCCTAAACGTAGTGGCTCGATCAGAGCAACGGACTGGCCAGCCTTGGCGGCTTCTATCGCTAGCGTAGTGGCTCGACCACCGCCAAGCACAATGAGATCATAGGTAATTTTAGACATTTTATTAAATTGATGTTTAGGCAAGCTCCGGCAACTAGCGGTGCTGACGCAGGAAAGAAAAGCAGGTTGAGTGAGGCGACTTTATACCTTGCCGTCTTGTAACGCATTATCCGCCCAGGCCGAAATGACACTTGCCACATAATCCGTGTCCTTCTGGCGAGTCAGTAGATGGTCTGCATTGGCCAAGGCAATAAATGATTTTGGATGCGTCAATGCGCTATAGATTTCGCCAGCATTCACCATTGGAACCGTCGCATCATCAGGAGCATGCATCACAAGTTTATGGCCAGAGAGGCCGCGAAGTTTGGCCATATGATCACCCTCACGAATATCATCCAAAAACTTCTTACCGATTGAAAAACTACGTCCAGCTAAGCTCACCTCAGCCATTCCCTTAGTCTCGATCTCTTCCACTTTATCAGCGAACAATTTTACCACGTGGGATGGATCAGATGGAGCACCAATAGAAACCACGGCTTGCACTTCCTCTAGTAGCCCGGCGGCAGCGTAAACAGCTGCTCCCCCTAATGAATGCCCGATCAATAAGCGAGGTGCTTGTGCATGGACCCGCAGCCACTGAGCAGCAGTTGTGAGATCATCCACGTTCGTTAAAAATGAGGTTTCTTCAAATTTTCCAGATGACTTGCCTACCCCGGCGAAGTCCACTCTCAGAGTCGCAATCCCATACTCCGCCAAGCGACTCGCGATTCGCGTGGCTGGGTAAAAATCTTTGCCACAGGTAAAACAATGGGCAAATAAGGCGTAAGCTCTGACTTCTCCTGCAGGCTGGTGAAGCACAGCTGCCAAGTTCCCATCTGCTGTCTCAATCTCCACCGAGTTCGCGCCAACCTTAATCTGTAGATCCGTCGCCCTTACACCGTTTAGCTTCAGCTTGCCATACAAAGGCTGGCCAACATCTCCATCACGAGCCACGAAAAATAAAGCTAACAACATTGCTCTAGCAGATGTGTCACCACCACACAGCCCATTCTGACTCATCGCAGTCTCGAAACTTTCTCCGTGGTGCAATAGCACATACAAGGTCAAAGGAAACGCATCAGGCACATAGCATGTCAGCCCCAACTGAGTCGACGCCTCCAACAGGTCAACGCCCGTCATTTCCTTCGCCTTCACCAATTCCCCCGATGGATCCAAACCCTCATAGTTCTTTGCTTGAGCGGCGGCCTCAAGTGCTTCTTCAAACCCCATGCCAGCTTTCACCTTAAACAAAGCTCTCACAAAAAATTCGGCGGCTTCAACAATATCGGCTTTGCCATGAGTCAGTCCAGTTTGCTCACGTGCTGCCAGCACCGTGGACTCTTCATCTAAATCTAAATCCATCAAGGCGGCAATACGCGACACTCCAGCTAAATCCTTTGAAGTGGAAACCCCCATCCCGTCGCTCTCCAATGTCTCTTTAGTCGCCCCATCAAGGTAACCATCATACTTCGACGCCAGTTTCAGCCAGTGCGTTCTCCATGCCGCCAAATCAAAGCCTCCCTGCTCTTGTGTCAATTCACTCAACCACAAAAGCTGATCACCATAGTGGGTCAGATCACCGGCCTCCTTGCCTTCGTGATAAGGTGCAACTGGAGCCGATAACTCAAAAATGCCGTCAGGAAAAACACGGGCTACCTTTGATTGATTATACACCCAATGCGGTCCTAAAGAGAGGGAATCCGCCACAAGTGCAGCCTTGGTGAAAATTTGATGATGCATGATAATAGTAAAACTAGCTTAGTTTGCATAAGACCCACCAGCTCAATATTTATTTCAATCAATCAATAAGATTTCATAAGTTATTGGCTACCCTTCTGCAACAATTACACATAGCGTATTTTAACCCCAACATGAAAAACTGGCCACATCGCGAAACTTGATATTCGACAGCTGCCAAACTCCCTGCTTTATCTAACCACAGATTATGGCAGACGATCCAAAACGCGAACACCCAAACGATCCATTACATGGAGTCAAACTAG
>CAXMOB010000098.1:0-2859 GCA_964194815.1 Vicinamibacteria bacterium
GCACCATACACGAAGGTGTTCGTTTGATAGCCAATTGGAGTCGAGAAACTAGCAGAACTACCAAACATCACTGCCACAATAAATGGCACAGCACTCAAATTAGCCTCGATCGCAATGGTAAACGCTATCGGAGTCAGCAACGCGGCTACCGCATTATTCGACACGACTTCAGTCATCACTGCTGCAAGTAAGTATATCGCAGCAAGTAAAATGATGGGTGAGTCGATTAAACTCGTCACTGACATCGCAATTGATTGAGCCAAGCCCGTAGTCTGCATCGCCATACCTAAACCAAGCATACCAAAGATCATGAAAACCACCTTCCACTCGATCGCTTCATACGCTTCGTGTGGCTCGATACAACGACTCACCATCACAAGAAATGCTCCACCCATAGCCAATTCCACCACAGGAATTCTAGGGATGCCTAAGCAACCACCTAAAGCTCCTAGAGTCACAAAGAGTCCAATGGAAGCCAACGCTATCGGAGCTTTTTTACGACGCCTCACACGATGCTTCGGTTGGCTCAAGTTGACAAAATCTTTTTCCGCGAAAAGTACATTCATCTTCTCTGCAGGCCCCTGCACCAAAAGGGTATCACCAAATGCCAACTTCGAATCTTCGAAACGCTCTCTCAGATTCTTACCTCTACGGTGCACTGCTAGAATCAACACCCCAAAGCGCTGTCGGAAGTTCAGCTCCTTTAATGTCTGCCCCGCTAGTGATGAATCTGGTCCCAAAATACCTTCCATTAGCACTGCTGATTCGGTGCGTATACCTTCCAGTCCAAGTCCATCAGTACCTCGCACATCGATACCTTCATGATCCGAAATTCCCATTACCCCTTCCAGCACCCCCTTGAAAACAATCTCATCGCCTAGCTTGAACTCAGTATCAGGTAAAGCATCACGAAGTCTGGCTCCATCACGGTTGACCTCGATCACACGGGCCTTCCGCATTTTTTTCAATGGCGTGTCCTTAAACATTTTACCAATCAATGGTGAACCCTCCCTTACAAAGGCATGCGTGATAAACTCACGTCCAGTATCAGAATCAATCACCGAAGCTAGTGTCACCCGATCAGGCAATAACTTCCTACCAATCGTCACAAGATAGACAAAAGTGATCGCAACAAACACTAAGCCTAATGGCGTAATGGTGAAAATATTCATCAGCTCATTTTCCATTTTCACCAGCCTGCCCTCATTGTATTGCTCCACAAGGTCCGCATAAATCCCGGAGGCCACCAAGTTTGTCGAGGTGCCGATCAAGGTCATCGTTCCACCAGCAATCGCTGCATAGGATAAGGGAATCAAAAATTTCGACGCCATATATTCCTTTTTGCGACAGATCGCTAATAAGATAGGCATGAACACCACCACCACTGGCGTGTTGTTTACAAAGCCTGATAACAACGCGACGATGATAATCATCACCACCAGCATCTTCTTAGCGGACGACCCAGCAACGCGCTCAAACCATGAGCCCATAGACTCGATCACACCCGTTGTGTCTAAGGCTGCACTCAAAATAAACATGCAAGCTATGGTGATTGGAGCCGGATTCGAAAACACCCTGAGCACATCATTATCACCTCCTCCACCCATCACCAAGATACCCTTGAAAACACAGGCCATCAAGGCACCAATGGCAACCAGCTCCGCAGATATCCATTCCTTGGCGAAAGCCAAGAAAACGACGAAAACTAATATCAATAGGAAGATTTTGTCTGGATGATCAAACATGGGCTGTAGCTGTAATGGTCAAAATGCTAAAGCCAAGCCATTTTAATGAAAAGAAAATACGTAATGTTGACAAAGATTAGATCAATTTATGGTCACTCTGAGTTTCAAAAGAGACTAATGCGAAGCTGATTTCTTCTTAAATCAAGACGTGATGAAGAAGCGATGCGGGCATCGTGACTGAAGAATAACGCTGATTTTATAAGAAAGAAGCGAGTTTTAATCTAAGATTGCGGAGCCTAGATTTTCACACCCAAAAAATTTACATTTGTCTCTTTTGTTTCTCAGAATGGTATTACCTCCCCATCCCGATATTCGGGCAAAAAAATAAGCCACTGAGCAAGAAACGTTTCTCATAACACCCATAAACCCCCATAAATAAGTGAAAAAGATTTTATAACGCCTGCTCAGCAGCTAGGTGATTAGAATGTATGAACACATCTAATTTACAACTACTTATTGTGAATACTTGGAATACCTTTTAGGTATGACGAGCATGTCAACCATGCGGCCAAATCAAATACAAGCACCCGAATATAGGCATGTTCTATTGCACCGCTGCCCGTTCTCGAAACAATCTATTTAAAGCAATGGCTTAAGGCAAGCTCCGGCAACTAGCGGTGCTGACGCAGGAAAGAAAAGCAAGTTGAGCGAGGCGAGCACAGGTAATACCTGTAAACTTCAACTTCCTGCCATCTTTAAGACTTTCCTCTCTTTCAAATTCAATTTGAACTAAGAGCGAGTAGTGGTTTAGTGTGTGCGATCTTGCTCCGCTTGGTTTTGTTGTGGGACGTATGTTGCCGATCCGTCGATGCGCTCGGCAACAAACCTAGCATACTCTTGATTGGATTTGCGCAACTGAAAAACCTGCCAAATAAACATGATCGCAGAAATCACAAAAATGGATATCAGTGCGATAGGAAGATCAAAAAAATACTTTAGTGTTGCGCCGGCTCCCCACCAAAGGCCAACCATAACGATCAGCTCAGGCATAAAGGCTATACCTGCGTTGGGTTCGCGATTATTCTCAATGTGAATCCGATTCGCATTGTTTAATGCGGCTGGGATACCAGCGAAGAAGATAGCCCCCGCACAGATTAAGGCTGTCAGAAATAGG
>CAXMOB010000099.1:0-7580 GCA_964194815.1 Vicinamibacteria bacterium
CCGATCCAGTTAGTCTGCAGCATCTTAATGCTATCAGGCCAATCAAGTGGAGCGAGTTCATCGATGAGGCGTTGGGCATATTTGGTGATGCGAAGCATCCACTGTTTGAGTGGGCGACGTTCTACCTTGTAGCCTTTAGCTTTCCATTCTTCGATTTCTTCGTTAGCGAGCACAGTGCCGAGGTCAGGAGACCAGTTCACTGGAGCTTCTGAAACGAAAGCAAGACGTTGCTCGTCGATTTCTTCACGAGAAAGTCCTTTGGCTTCTAGTTCAGAGATTGGCTTCGCCTTGTTATCAATTTCGCAATAGTAAGAATTGTAAAGTTGCACGAACAACCACTGAGTCCATTTGACGTAGCCTGGATCTGTGGTGTTGATTTCGCGTGACCAATCGTATGCAAAACCAAGTGACTTGAGCTGGCGACGGAAGTTGTCGACATTCTTCTTGGTGGTGTCACGTGGGTGAGTGTTTGTTTTGATAGCGTATTGTTCAGCGGGGAGGCCGAATGCATCCCAGCCCATAGGGTGGAGAACGTTGTGGCCATTCATACGCTTGTAGCGACCGATAATATCAGTGGCAGTGTAGCCTTCTGGGTGACCAACGTGGAGACCTGCACCGGATGGGTATGGGAACATATCCAGCACGAAGAACTTTGGCTTAGATGGATCAAAGTCAGCGTCGCCTGGGTTTGGCGTGCGGTAGGTGTGTTCTCGGTCCCACTTATCCTGCCACTTCTTCTCGAATTGGTCGAATGGGAATGGTTTACGTTGGTCGCTCATAGTAAAAAAATAAAATTGAAATTAGTTCGCTTGTTTTAGTTGGGCGATTGGAGTTGTCAATCCCTTGCATTAGAAATGCGGAGAGATTGCGACATTCTGGAAATGAAAAAGGGAGCCGAGTGGGCTCCCTTGGAAAACGGATGTTGGATATTTACTAGAAGTTGAACTGTGGTCGTGCGGTTTTGGCTCCTACATTCAACTTAGGTTTGGCGACATTGCCACCTGCGACGACCAAATTGTTGGTGGCTGTGACAGCGTTTGGATCGACCAGTAATTTGGTACCGACCTTCGATGGTTCGACGGCTAATGCTGGTGGAGTTACTACGTTGGTAGGTGTGCTTGGCTGCTGGGAAGCAGCTGGTTGTTCGGTGAGGTCGACAATGTTATCATCATTTTGAAATGATGAGGTGGGGCTTTCACTGAAAGCGGGCACATGAAGCACTGGAGCTGCTTGTGGTGCAGATTGTGGCACTGGTGCAGCAATCTGGTTCGCTCCGGAGGCAGCACTTGCGAGGATCGCTTCGGGCAGTCTTACCGGAGCTGTTTCTTTCGAAAGTTTGATGCGTTTCGTCGGTTTGTCTGCTTTAAATTTAACAGATCGTGGAGCAGGTGGACCGCCTGGTGATGTATCTGTTTGAACCATGGTGACTGGGACTAAGCCAACTTGGGCTGCTTGAGCTGGTGGTGCAGCAGGTGGCGAAACCAAAGGTTGAGAGCCTGCATTCGGTGTGAGCAATGGAGCTGAAGCGGCCACTGCAGGTGCTTGAGCAGGTTGTGTATGGTGCGTAGCAGATGACTGAGGTTGGGCTACAGCCTGAGCGACTAGGGGAGCTGTTGCCGCATTTTGAGGAGTCGTTACAGCTTGGTGTGCTGGTGTGACAAGAATTGGAGTAGCTAGAGCTTGAGAACTGGATGCTGGTGGCGTAGCCAGTGGCTGAGAACTTGCCGGATTAAGAAGCGGAGCGGATGCTGTCATCATTGCCTGCGTTGGCACTGCACCTTGCTGAGCCATCATGCTAGCTTGTGCTTGCATCGCCTGCATTGCTTGCTGGTGCTGTAGCATCGCTTGTTGATGCATCATTGCTTGTTGCTGTAGCATCGCTTGTTGCTGCATCATTGCAGCTTGTTGTGGATCCATCGCGGCTTGTTGTGGATCTATCGCATGCTGCACCTGTTGTGTTGGGTGGGCTGCTGCTGGAGGAGCTGCAACTGGAGGTGGGGTCGCAGCTGGAGTTAACAAGGGATTGGCTGCATTGACGGGCTGTTGAGCCATTGCTGGAGCTAAGAGCGGATTTTCAACTTGTGTCGACTGAGCCTGTAAAGGTGCTTGAGCTGTTTGCGGTTGAGTGTTGGCACCTGGTCGTTTCAATTGTGGAATAGGTGCTGCTGCCACAACTGAAGCTGCGGGTTGACTAATTTGATCCGGTTGCAGTGGAGCAGTGGTTGGGGTCGATGCGATCATCATTGCGCTGGCGACCATTAAGGGTGGCTGAGGTATAGAAGCAGCTGGATTTTCGATTCGGGTTGGTGAAGCTTCTTGCGTTGGTGAGGGGGCTTGGGTGGCAGGACTTACACTAGCATTTATTTGTTTATCGAATAATCCACCGACCTTTGATGCTGGAACCCATTCTTCGAGGCCATCAGTCCAGACATACGTTTTTTTTACGATGACGAGTTCATCGACACGCTTTTGGAGTTCTTCTGAGCTAATAGGTCCAGTGGACTCGCCCTCTCTGTTTCTGTAATACCAATCTTGAATGTTGCTCATGCTAGGAAATTAATGCTAAAAGTTTAGGTGATTATGCTAAAAGTTTAGGGGATTAACTTTTGGAATATTAGTGACTTAAATGGATACTTTGGGGACAGGGTAGCAGTGATGTCAAAAAAAATCCATCTTTTTTGCTAAGAAAGGTTGCAATATTAGCGTTTGGTAAGAAAATTAAGTATTAGCATGAGCGGAAAAGATTATACAATTCAGTTAAGCATAGAGCATAGAATACGTTTTACGAAAGGCAGCTTTGAGTCCTCGAATAAGATGCTTGAAGAGGTTCTAGAGACAAATGGCCACGCAAAAGTATTGGTCTTTTTAGAAAAAAAAGTGGCCGAGGCATTTCCTTTACTGGCAAAAAAAGTGAAGGAATACTTTATTGCTGCTGCCGGGCTAGAATGCACCAGTGTGCGTGTTTTGGTCGGGGCTGAAGAATGTAAACGGAACGAAATCGTGCTGCGTGCAGCATGGGATGCGGTGGAAGAGGATAAGATCGATCGGCATTCCTATATTATTGCTATCGGTGGAGGAGCCTTTTTGGATGTGATTGGATTTGCAGCAGCTACAGCTCACCGCGGATGTCGCTTTGTGCGATTTCCTACAACGACCCTGTCGCAAGACGATAGTGGAGTTGGGGTGAAGAACGGAATCAATGCTTATGGTAAGAAAAACTGGATTGGAGCTTTTGCAGTTCCGTATGCGGTGATAAACGATTTTAACTTTTTATACACGCAGTCTGAAGATGTGTGTCGCACAGGCTTGGTGGAAGCTATCAAGGTGGCATTGGTGCGGGATGGCAGTTTCTTCCATTGGCTCGAGGACAATGGGGAGCTTTTGGCTCAGCTACGACCAGCAGTATTGGAAGAGGCCGTTGAGCGTTCTGCTATGTTACATGCTGAACATATTGCACAAGGTGGTGATCCGTTTGAAACTGGTAGCTCTCGACCGTTGGATTATGGGCACTGGGCTGCACATAAGCTTGAGCAATTGACCAAATTTGAATTAAGTCACGCTGAGGCAGTGTCTGTGGGTGTTGCCCTAGACACCATTTATTCATGGAAAACTGGCCGATTATCAAAGCAGCAGGCTAAGCGAGTGATTAATCTCTTACTGAAGCTGAAGATGCCAATTTGGCATGATAGCTTTGAATATCGTGATTCACACAACAACCGTCGTGTATTCGCTGGGGTTGAAGAATTCCGTGAGCATCTCGGAGGTGAGTTAACAGTGATGATGTTGAAAGATATTGGGGTAGGGGAGGATGTCCACGAATTGGATGTTGAGATCCTTGAGTGGGCGATGGATTGGCTTAACGATTACCAACTTGGGCGAGTACAGAAATAAGACCACTCCAGCCTTAGTCTTTTTTGGAGCATCCAGTGGTGTAGGATTACTTTAGATACTAATACCAATTGATGATGGCTTGATAAACTTCAAGAACCGTCAGGCCCCTGAGACTGACGGTTCTTTATTGCTCTAAAGTGTGAATTTTGTTGGAGGACTACCAATTTTCGACATCGTCGTCGCCCTTGTTGTCTTTAACTTCGAACAGTTCTTTTTGTGTGCTGTAGTATTCAGTTAGGTCAGGTTGTTTGCCTCTACCTACAAGGATGGAAGCATTGACAAGAATTTGTGCTAATTTGTTATGAATATTAGCTGTTTGAGTATCGCCGTCCTTTAGTGCTTCATCGGCCATAGTCATGTGTGCCTGTGCTTGTTTTTCGTATTTGGCGTTAATTTTGGCGCGTTTTTCGATATCGTTTGAGCCGTTGTCCTTTGGATGCTCTTTTTTGTCATGACTTGGTGCTTTTGCAGTTTTCTTTTTATCCCAAGCATCATTGCCTTTATCTTTGTATGTACCAAAGCCCGCTTTTTTCTCTTTTGATTTCTTATCCGCGTGTTTTTTGTCGCCTTTATCCCAGCCCATGGCGTCTTTTAATTGTGCACTGAGTTTATGGTATTCGTCCCAATTCTTAAGTTTGCCAGCGGCTGCCGTGCGTTTGATCTCCGCCATGCGAGTGTAGATACGTGCAGCTTCGTTGTTGCCATTGGCCCTAGCTTTACTTGCTTTTTCTTCATATTGTTTAGCAGCATTTACGAAGCCGTTGCCGCCA
This sequence comes from Vicinamibacteria bacterium, assembly GCA_964194815.1. Taxonomy (GTDB): domain Bacteria; phylum Verrucomicrobiota; class Verrucomicrobiia; order Verrucomicrobiales; family Akkermansiaceae; genus Rubritalea. The sequence goes on from CAXMOB010000099.1 coordinate 4,662, forward strand.
CCTCCTCCATTTGCGAATGCCGTTGTGCTTGTGAGTGTGGCTATAGAAAGAACAAGTGCGGCTTTTTTGATGATGTGTAATTTGTTTTGCATACCTTAAATTAGGGGGTTTAATTGAAAGGGTTACAGATTGATTGAAAATAAATTCAAGGGGCGATCTGCTGTGGCTGCTTGTGCATAGAAGTGGCAAGATGTCTATATGTTGTGGTGTTGAGAAAAAAGCATGCGATTTGTAGTAAAATTGAGTGTTATTGCTTGCCTTGCATCTAATTTTGGTCAAGTTATTCATGATCTACACCACATTGTCAGAATGGGTGTTGAAAAATCATTCACAGCTATGAAATTCACCATCGCAAAATCCGTCTTCTTGGACGCACTCAACCAAGTTCAGCACGTGGTTAGTAACCGTGCTACGCTGCCAATCCTTTCCAATGTGCTTATTGAAGCTCATGGAGATTCGCTACGCCTTACCACTACTGACCTCGATGTTGGTGTGACTGGATCAACTCCAGCGGATGTGGAGAAAGAAGGAGCGACAACACTACCGGTGAAGAAACTTGTGAGTATCATTTCTGTGTTACCTGCTGAAACAGTAGAGGTGTCAGTGGATGGTAAGAATCACGCGAGCATTAGATCAGGCCCATCATTCTTCAAAATTATTGGCTTAGGTGTTGATGAATTCCCACCACTTCCTCGTTTTGAGGAAGCCAACGAATACAAGATCAACCAGGCTGTGCTTCTCGATGCATTGAAGAAGACATCATATGCTATTTCAACTGACGAGACACGTTACGTTCTCAACGGTATTTTCACATCTTTCAAAGAGGGTAAGATGACTTTGGTTGCTACTGATGGACGTCGTCTCGCCATGGTTGAGAACGAATTAGAGTTTCCTGCGAGTCACGAGATTGACATTATCATACCAACTAAGGCAGTTCAGGAGCTTCAGCGTTTGCTTGGCGGTGAGGGTGAAGTTCTGGTTAAACTCACTTCAAACCAAATTGCTTTCGAAGCAAATGGTAGCTTACTTATCAGTAAGTTGATTGAAGGTAATTATCCTAACTACCGTCAGGTGATCCCATCGACTACTGCGGAGCGTATCCAAATTGGACGTGAAGCCTTCTTGCAGACAGTGCGTCGTGTATCACTTCTGGCCTCAGATAAATCAAACTCAGTGAAGTTGGTGTTCAATGAAAATAGCATTGATGTGACAGCTAACTCTCAAGATGTGGGTGAAGCAAACGAAAATGTTCCTGTTAGCTATGGCGGCAAGAACTTTGCGATTGCATTCAATCCTGAGTTCTTAATGGCTCCATTGAAGAACCTTCAAACTGAAGATGTATATTTAGACCTCATCGATGAGATGAGCCCAGGTGTTATCCGTATTGATGGATCATTCCTTTATGTGATCATGCCAATGCGTGTCACAAACTAGAGTAGACTCAATAATGAATTTAATGATGGGGTAGGTCGCGATGGCTTATCCCATTTTTATTGCACTAGAATCTGTGAATGCTCTTGTATAGGTAGCTAATTCTGATTGATTGGTGATGAGCAAGTTGATCCCTTCTTTGTTATAAGAGTGTTACATCTTTCGTGTTTACTTGTTCGCCCACCCTAACGTTTAAAAAGAATATTATGAAGTTAAAGTATACAATTCCCGCGATGGTTTTAGCTGTTGCCAGCTGTTCTGAAAAATCAACTACAACTTATGCAGGAGGCAGTGGAGGTGCCAATCCAGATGATAATGGCACCAAGCCTGTATCTACTGAAGGCATGCCAGTGCATCCTAAGCTAGCTATAGCTGCAAAGTATTTGGACACTGATGGAGTTTATTTGACCTTGAATCAGGTATCTATGGATATTGATTTTTTCATGGGGATTCTACGTGAGACTGAAGAGGCTACATACAATGCGAAGCCAGAGCTCAAGGGCTTGACACCGACATTGAGCGAGAGCATTTCCAAGACGAAGCTCGATCAAATTGTTTCGATGGGATCCTCGGTTAAAAAAGTTGAGGGCGGATGGCTGAATAAAGAATTCTATGATCTAAACGGGACGCAAGACGGCGTGTTTAGTATATTTAAGGGAATGGGGGGAGCTTGGGCTGCATACGAGTATGCTCCAGCTGGAACCGACTTCGTTCAGGAAATGGACTTCAATGTAGAAAACATTCGTGAGACATTGAGTTTAATGCTTAAGGGCACTGACCCAAAAATGAAGGGTAAAGTCGACGAGGCTATTGAAGAAGCTCTTCGCCAGACACCTCAGCTTAGTGTCCTACTTGATGGAATGCATGTGCGTTGGTCAATGGCACTCAAGCTAGATGACACTCAGAAAATTGCACCTGGTGAGGGAATTGAATTTCCGAATGTTGATATGGTGTATCGTATTGAAGGACTCGTTCCTGTCTTTATGAAATTTGAATCTGAGCTACCACCACTATTTAAGATGGAGGAAAAAGCAGGTCTGAAGTATTATACTTTGAAAGACGAACTTCCACCTCAACCAGGAGTTCCTGCTATTAGCCCAGTGTTTGTGGTTGATGAGGCAAAGAATCAGATTTGGGCTTCGTTGAGAACTGGTTTCCTTGAGGAATGCATGGGAGCTGGACCAAAGTTGAAAGACGAGCCTGAGTTTAAGAACTTAATGAAGGACCTTAGTGAGAGTGGAAACATGTTCTACTACGTTTCTCATGATGTTCTGGTTAGAGTGAAAGAAATCTATGACGGCAATATGGGGGATATGGTAAAATCACAAGCACGTAAGGAAGTGAGCAAAGAAGCTGGTGGCCAAGACGAAGCACTTCACGCCTTGAGTTTTATCGAAAAGATTGTTGAGCAGAAAATATTTCCAACCTTGCTCAAGTCAAAAGGTGGTTACGCCTACACTGTAGATCTGAATCAAGATGGTTTGTTAG
>CAXMOB010000100.1:0-3924 GCA_964194815.1 Vicinamibacteria bacterium
TTGCCTGAGAAAGGAGATAACGTCGTTGGATCAAAGTCAGATCACGCTGGCTGGCCAGCAGTGGATAGTAGGCCTCCTTGGACAAGCGGCCCAAGGATTTCGTGCCACTGAGGGCCTGTGTGAGAAACTTGTCCCAAGTGATTTCCTTCTGTTCGAGTTTGTTGGGATAATTCGCCTCGCGGGCCTTGCCCTCCTGTTGGTGATTGAATTGCAGTCCCAATTCGCGTCGAATGAATACCAAAGAGCCCTTCGGGTCCTGATCGTAGCTTAGTAAAGCCTGGCGACGCTCGATCACCTTGCGGCGGTTCGAATTCTGAAAGCGCTTCTTCCACTGCGTGAGGATCAACCCATACTTGGCCTTGTCGCTGGTGTTCTGATAGTGCAGGGCGTGGTAGTAGTAGTAGTCCTCCGTACCAGGGATCAATTGCTTCAGCGCCTCCTCACGATTCTCGGCTAGGGCGAAATCCTCGATGTAGCCGATCTCCTGCTGGGCAGCGGCAGGGACTGAGAGGAAAATGAGGACGGCCAAACAGTCGATCGGTAGAAGCTTAAACACAGACGTGGTTTTTATGCTGATGTATTCGTTGATTTTCATAGGTGTAAATTTTTTATTTAAGTGTTCTTGGTCAGTTGTCTTTGCGTGGCGATTTTGTGACATTTTTCTTCAGATGTCTTCGTTTTTTATCCCCACGAGAATCGAGGCCACCTCCGGAAAGAGGCTCTCTAAACTCAATGTTCGACGATCTAGCGACACAAGCACTGGAGTCCAGTTTACTGTTCTGCAGACTAGAATGGGGGGTGAGATCAGACAAGAACAAATCTCAAAAAGGCTCAGCGGGAGATAAGGCTCACTTCAGCATGAAAGATAATGACACACAGTCTCCCGATAGTTATAAAATGAGTTACTGTGAGAACTGGCAGCGTGACTTTGACTGCTTTACCCATCATTAGGCCGATCCTAAGTGGGATCAGCCGTTAGCTACACTCTGAAAATTCAATATGCCATGAGATACCTGTGAAAATTATAGACTCTGAACTGAAGTTAAACTAGCTTTCCCGCATGTTAACTAACCTTCACCTATCACGCTGGGCAGACGTCCTCGTCCGACACGCAACTAACATCCAGCCTGGAACAGTCGTCCGCATCACAGCCCAGCCAGCTGCCGAAGCTCTACTAGAAGCAGTGTATCGTAAAGTTCTCGAAGCTGGTGGACTGCCAATCGTTAATTGTAAGCCTGAATCACTGACCGAAACATTTTTTGAACTTGCCAATAACGACCAGCTCGACTGGGAAAACCCCATCGCAAAACTCGAAGGTGAAATAGTCGACGCCACCATCAACATAGGAGCGAATACCAACCTCCGAACCATGGATAAATTCGATCCCGCGATTCCACAACGTGCTGCAAAAGCTAATAAAGCCAACCGCGAGCTGTTCTTCCAACGTGCCGCTGTAGCAGATGACCCAAGTATAGACTCAGATCTGGCGCCGCTACTCTGGACCACCACCCTTTTCCCTACCAACGCCTACGCCCAAGACGCAGGCATGAGTCTGAAAGACTACAGCCAATTCGTCATCAAAGCCTGTCAGCTAGACCACGAAGACCCAGTAGCCTTCTGGCAAGCTCTAGATCGTTGGCAAATTCAACTCGCTGAAAGCCTCATGACAGGCAGTGAACTCCATTTCCACACACCAGCTGGCACAGACCTAACGGTTGACATAAAAGACATGCGCTGGCTCTCCAGCCCTGGGCGTAAAAACTTCCCAGATGGAGAAGTCTACTCTGGCCCAAATCTTGACGCAGAAAACGGCGGTGCCCATGGTGTCGTTGTGTTCGATAAACGCTGCGTTTACCAAGGCCGTGCAGTACGCAATGCTCGTGTCGTGATGGAAAATGGCAAAGCCACTGATGTCACCGCAGAGGAGGGCCAAGACTTCCTTATCTCCATGCTCAATCAAGACGATGGCGCTAGCCGTATCGGAGAAGTTGCCTTCGGAACAAACCGAGCCATTGACAGAGCAACCGGTCAAATACTCTTCGACGAGAAAATGGGCGGTTCCTTCCACCTTGCCTTTGGTGCAGGATACCCGGAAACAGGAAACACCAATAAAAGTGCCTTACACTGGGATTTAATCGCATCGTTAGGCGAAGGCTCACGCGTCACACTCGACGGCAAGCCATTCTGTATCGATGGCAATTTTGTAAACATGCCACCAGAAGTGACTTGGATCTAAATTTACTAGATAAACGCTACTTCTTTGACAGAATTAACAAAATATAACAGAATTTTATACTCCCTTTAAAAACTTCTAATTTTGTAAATTCTGTTAATTCTGTCTAAAAAAATCTACCCTATAAAGCCTTATGAAACCACTCGTCATACTCCAGTTTTCTCTTGCATCCCTGATCGCCATAGCAGCAGTAGCAATAGCCCAGAGTGATTCCAATAGGACGGCAGCAGCCCCTAGACCGCGACTCCAAATCATCAATGCCAGCTCAGAGAAAGCTGATCTATTCTGGCTCAGCGAAGGCGGAAAAGAAATACCGAGTGGATCTATAGAACCGGGTAAAAAACACATCACCACAACCACCCTTGGTCATCGATTTGCAATCATTGGACAACAAAGCAAAACACGTCTAAACACAAAAAGCATCGCTCTGGTCCAAGCTATTCGTTTTGCACCTGAAGAAAAAAACAACACCCCCTCCTTCTACACCCAACGGATCGAAACTGGTGGATTCCCCATCGTAGCATCAGCTACGGTCAACCCCTACGCACTAAAAGAAGCGGCGTATTTGGTAGAGCAAATGCTCATCAAAAGAAATGATGTTAGACAAGCCATGATTAAAAGCGGAGCGCGTCTCTGCATCATGGCCTACGACGAATACACCACAGACTTGCCTGAGTTTAGCCATTTCTCAAAACAGAAAGACTACTACCCTGGAGTCAATGCCAAGGACTTCTGGGATGCGCGTGCAAGAGGCACAGGAGGTAGCGTCTCTGATCCCTACTGTACTTGCGGAGAAGAGAATCTACTCGGTTACCCAGGCGACCCCTACAAGGACGAGAATATTCTGATCCATGAATTCGCCCATAACATTCATCTTCGTGGCATGACTAACATCGACCCCACTTTCGATAAGCGCCTCGAAAAAGCTTATAAAAAATCGATGACTGCAGGCCTATGGAAAAACAAATACGCCGCCACCAACCATTTTGAATATTTCGCCGAGGGAGTGCAATCATGGTTCGGCAACAACCGTGAAAACGACCATGATCATAACCACGTTAACACACGTGCTGAGCTGATTGAGTACGATCCAGCACTGGCAGCAATCTGCCGCGAAGTCTTTAAAGACACCGAGCTTACCTACACTAAGCCCGCCACCCGGCTCACCGGACACATGAAGGGCTATGATCCCACCAAGGCACCCGAATTCAAATGGCCTGCACGTCTCACCAAAGCCAAGGCAGCCATTCGTCGGGCGAATATTGAGGCGGATAAGCCTAAGAAAAAATAAGTAATTTTAGCAATACTGCTAAGGATTTTCGCAGGGCCAAGGTAGGCGGGGATTTTCGCAGGGCTACGGTAGGCGGGGATCTCCGAGCACCGCGGCTGAGTCGATGTGACTAAGACTTTTGGCCATCAACCGAAAGAAACTAACCACGAATCTTCGCAAATTGGCACGAATACTCTCATGGGGAAGAATGGAGCCACTGAAAACTGTCTCGCTGACCTCTGAAAACTCCCTGCGGTACTCCCGCAGGGCAGCCTCTTCAGCCTCAACGAGGCGAGCTTTCCTCAGCCTAGGGCAACGCCCTAGGAATACATAGCCTCCAAAAAACGAGCCCTGAATCGGCTGACTAACTCCCCTCCTGGGAATGATGATCCCGCGCACCGCATCCCATTAGAACTATCTC
>CAXMOB010000101.1:0-6902 GCA_964194815.1 Vicinamibacteria bacterium
TTGGGTGAAGGTTACTCGCTGTATTCTTATACAATCAGTGTTTTTCTTCAGTCACGATGCCCGCATCGCTCCTTTATCAAGCCTCGATTCTAAAAGAATATAGCTTCGCATAAGTCTCTTTTGAAACTCTAAATGGTATAAGTCACACGTGGAGGTATTTGTTTGAAGGACGAATCTTGCGATGATGGATAAATGACTGTGGACGAGAATGTTTTGCTGTAATTAGGCAAAGTATTGTTGCTGAACTTTATCTAAGAGCAGCTTTGCTGCTTTGATGCCTGCCGTTATGGCAGCTAGTCCAGATCCGATAAAATTTCTACGTTGCATGGTAGTATGTGTTATTTTTTGTTAGTGATTGCTACCTTGTCTATCCAAGGTAGTTTGCTAACTTGAGTTAATTTACGCGAGGCAGCGACTTCTGCCGGTGTGATTACTCTTCTACGCGGCGGTCGCTGTTTTCGAAGCGCATGAGTCCTTTGATGAACGTTAGCGGGATTTCACCAGTGGCTCCGTTACGGTTTTTCGCAATAGTGAGTGCGGCGATACCATCTTGTTCCTGACGTTCTTCCTCGGTGTCAGCGTAGTAAGCAGTTCGGTAGAGGAGGCCGATCATATCCGCATCCTGCTCGATCGCTCCAGATTCACGAAGGTCGGACATACGCGGAGATCCGCCGGTTCTGTTTTCAGGACCACGGTTCAACTGAGCGAGCACGATAACAGGGACATCGAGTTCTTTAGCAATGGCCTTGAGACCTGCTGAAATTTCCGCAATCTCACGTTCACGAGAGTTCTGTGCTTGTTTTGAAGTCGATCTCATCAACTGAAGGTAATCGATGGCGATGAGCTCGATCCCTTCCTCACGCTTTTTACGGCGGGCTTTGGCTCTGAGTTCGGAAATTGAAATGCTAGCGGTGTCATCGATGATGAGTTTCGCATTGGCGACCTCCTCAGATGCCGCTTTGATTCGACGCAAATCATCCTTACTCGGTTTACCAGTCTTCAACTTTGAAACTTCAAAGCGAGCGCGTGCGAATAAGAGACGTTGAACAATCTGTTTTGACGTCATCTCGCAGGAAAATACCATGGTGGCACGTTTTTGCGTCAAGCAAACATCTTCTACGAGGTTCATCATGAATGAGGTTTTACCCATGGAAGGACGGGCTGCGATAATGAACATCTCTCCACCTTTTAGACCGCCTGACATGGAGTCGAGCATCTTGTAGCCAGTGGCGATTCCAAGTGGGACCTCGCCATTGAGGATCAATTTTTGGAAATCTTCCATCACCAAGGCCACGTCGCCTTTCAGTGTGGTGACGTCTTCGACCTCCGCACCTTCACGAATAGCGAACACGCTTTGTTCAACTTCGTCGAGCAGGGATGCTACTTCTTCCTGGTCTTCATAAGCACGAGTGATCGCATCGGAGCACTTGGCAATGATCGAGCGCAGGATGTGCTTCTGCTTGACGATGTCAAGGTGGTGCAGAAAGTGGGCAGGGGTGGTGGAGTAGGTGTAGATCTCCGTTAGGTAAGAGGTGCCACCAATTTTATCGAGCAGTCCACGGTCGGTGAGTTTTTGGTTGAGTCCAACCAATTCGACCGATTCCTTGCCATCTTGCATTTCGGCAAGAAGTTCAAACAGGATCCCGTGCGATGGGTTGTAAAAAATGTCTTTCACCAAGCCCTTTTCGAGCGAGAGACCGATGTAGTTTTCCGGGTCCTGCAGCATCGAGCTGAGGATACTTTTCTCGGGTCCAATGGCATTCGGCAGCGACCTCAAACTCGACTGCTCAAGCTGTTGAGCTTTTTGCAGGGAAATATCATCTTTTGAGAACTTTGGTTTGTTGGCTACTTCTGCTGACATAATACGGTGGATTGGGAGGGGTCTTCTAGCTGAATGGCATGGGATTGGCAAGATGGTATTTTTGTAATGATATGGATTAGAACGACGGAAATCAGTGGAACGTTGACAGTTCAATGGTTGAATGATCTTGCATTTTTTTCACTGTGTTTCATGAATGTGCAGGCCGCAGGGCAAAACCATTTTATCATGAGCAACCAAGAAGAAGAAAAAGACTTTATCCGCGAGATCATCGCCGAGGATTTGGCATCAGGAAAGCATGAGACAACGATCACTCGTTTTCCTCCTGAGCCCAATGGATACTTGCATATTGGCCACGCTAAGGCGATTTGCTTAAGCTTCGGTATTGCTCAAGAAAATGCAGCGAGCGGAGCACGTTGTCACCTACGCTTTGACGACACTAACCCAGCGAAGGAAGATGTCGAATATGTAGAGAGAATCAAGGAAGATGTGCGGTGGCTTGGTTTCGACTGGGGCGATCACCTTTTCTTTGCGAGCGACTATTTCGACTATTTTTATGATTGTGCAGTGCATCTCATCAAAGAAGGTTTGGCGTATGTCGACCTTCAGACAGTCGAGGAAGTGCGTGAGAATCGTGGTAATGTGAAAGTGACTGGCACCAATAGCCCACATCGCGATAGCTCAGTTGATGACAACCTCGCATTGTTTGAACAGATGAAAAGTGGTGAACTCGGTGAAGGCAAAGCTATTCTGCGTGCGAAAATCGATATGACATCGTCAAACATGAACATGCGTGATCCAGTGATCTATCGTGTGATGCATGAGACGCACCACAACACAGGCGACGCATGGAAGATTTACCCGATGTATGATTTCGCTCATCCCTTGGAAGATGCGAAAGAATGTATCACGCATTCACTGTGCACACTTGAATTTGAAGAACACCGTCCATTCTATGATTGGGCGGTAGCGAATTGCCCAACTGCTTCGACTCCTCGTCAGATTGAGTTCTCTCGCTTGAACTTGAACTACACCGTGATGAGCAAGCGTAAGGTGCTTGAGCTTGTGAATGACAAGGTTGTTTCTGGCTGGGATGATCCACGTCTGTTGACAATTTCTGGTTTGCGTCGTCGCGGTTACACAGCTGAGTCGATTCGTCATTTTTGCCACCGTGTTGGTATCACTAAATTCAAGGGGATCACTGACATGTCGGTGCTCGAAAACGAAGTGCGTCAGCATCTTAACAAAGTTGCAGAGCGTCGCATGGCTGTGATGAACCCACTTAAGGTGACTCTCACTAACTGGGAGCAAGGACGCGTCGAGATAATGGAAGCGAACAACAACCCTGAAGATAAGCAGGCAGGCACGCGTCAGATTGCTCTAGGGAAACAAGTTTACGTCGAACGTGATGACTTCATGGAAGATCCTCCGAAGAAGTTTTTCCGTCTTGGGATAGGTCGTTCAGTTCGTCTACGTGGTGGTTATATCATCACCTGTAATGAGGTGGTGAAGGATGCCGATGGCAATGTCACAGAACTCCTTTGCGAATACATTCCTGACACTGTCGGGCAAAATGCTCCTGAAGGCATCAAGTGTAAGGCAGCGATCCACTGGGTCAGTGTCGAGCACGGCTTGGACGCAGAAGTGCGTGTCTATGATCGCTTATTCTCTGATGAAAATCCTGATGGATTCGAAGGTGGTTTCCGAGCTTGCTTGAACGAAGACTCATTGACTCTTCAATCTGCAAAGGTTGAGCCTTCACTTGGTGAAGTTGAGCCAGGCTACCGTTGTCAGTTCGAACGCTTAGGCTACTACTGCACAGATATCAAAGATCACGTGAAAGGGGAGAAGCTGGTCTTCAACCGCACCGTGGGCCTGAGGGACTCTTGGAAGAAATAGTTTGTGCAATGATACCACTCAAGCATTCATTAAGTTCATCTGCCGGAGCTAGCTCTGCGGAGGTGTTTGAGGTACTTGCTAAAGGGAATCAATTTCGCTTAGAAAAGATCACCTCATTTGCTCATGCCAGTGCTGAAGGGCAATGGTACGACCAAGAGGAGGATGAATGGATAGCTTTGCTTAAGGGCTCAGCTAGCTTACAGTTTGAAGCTGGATCGTTACAGCTAACAGCGATGGAATACTTGGTGATTCCTGCACGTCTGAAGCATCGCGTTGCTGAGGTGAGTGCAGATGCTGTGTGGTTGGCATTGCACTCCTCGTGATTTGCTAGAGATTCCTGACATTCCTATTTAGCGGCTTGTGGCCATGGTAATCCACTCCACCAAGTCTCTCCTTTATGGTTCTTTTGGGAAGTGCCGGGAGTCGACCGGCCTTGTTCGATGTAACGTTTTAAGATGGCAGTGAGTTCGGCTACCACCTCTGGCTGCTGAGCTATCAGGTTGGTGGTCTCTTTAGGATCTTTCGAGAGGTCGTAGAGTTGATGCTTAGGCAGTCCCTTTTTTGATGCTTGAGCATCACTTGGTTGCGACCAACCACCAGAGCCGGCGGAATACTGTAATTTCCACTTTCCCTTACGCACAACGAAGACACCAGAAACCGAATGGCAGATAACCGCCTCGTGCAGTGGCGTGGTTGATTTCTTGCCCTTCATCTCATTGAGTAAATCAACGCTATCTTCAGCGGCATTCATGGGGTATTTCAATCCGGCAGCAGAAGCACAGGTAGCCATGATGTCGACCACAGAAATAACTTGGTCACTTGAGCTTCCGGCTGGAATTTTATTGGGCCAGCTAGCGATGAATGGCACGCGGTGCCCACCTTCCCAAGCATCAGCTTTCATGCCTTTCCAGTGGTGTTGTAAATTAGCACCTTTGCTGAGTAAGTCGTTGAAGTCGCATTTAGGAGAAGTTCCATTATCGGCGGTAAAAATGATCAGGGTGTTGTCGGCTTGACCACTCTTTTCAATGGCATCGAGCACCTGGCCGACGCACCAATCTGTTTCCATTAAGAAGTCGGCATAAGGGTTGAGACCACTAGTGCCTTGAAACTTTTTCGATGGGGCAATGGGTGTGTGTGGTGAAGTCAGTGGGAAAAAGAGGAAGTAGGGATCTTCTGTTTTTGATTGCTCGCTGATGTAGTCGACCGATTTTTGAGTTATTGTTGGTAGCACTTTCTCTAAGCTCCAATCTTTCATCCCAACGCCAGTGCCTGAATGGTAGTGCTTGGCAAATTCGACTTTACCATCCGGCACCGTCTGAGGTTTGCCATTTTCGATCCAGACGAAGGGTTGCCAGTTAGGCACATCATCGCCGAAGTAGTAGTCGAAGCCCCGATCATTCGGGCCGCCGCTGGTGCTTTTGCTGAAATCGATGTCAGCGAGTTTTGTCGTGAAGCCGCTACCTTTTTTTGGCCAATTCCAGCCTAGGTGCCATTTACCAATACAGGCAGTGTGGTAAGCATTTTGTTTGAGTAGGCCTGGTAAGGTGAGGCGGTCCTCTTCGATCAATGGGCGTTCCCATTGGCGAACGATACCGCGCTTGAGGCGACTACGCCAACTGTAGCGACCAGTGAGCACGCCATAGCGGGTGGGAGTGCACACTGAGGAATTTGAGTGAGCATCACCAAAGCTGACGCCAGATCGTACCAACTTATCTAAATGTGGGGTTTTTATCCCTAGTTTTGGATTGAGAGCAGCAATGGAATCAATGCCCATGTCGTCGGCCAAAATAACCACGATGTTTGGTTTGTTCGCAGCAGATGCGTAAGCCAGCGTGCCAGCGGTGCAGAGTGAGATAAGGACGTTCATATGTATAATACTCCTTGAAACTCGAAGACGTGTCGATTTATTTCAAATGTTGTGGCATCGGAGCAAAAAAAACTGAGCATCATGTGATGCCCAGTGGTCGATCTCAACAAGTTGTTGAGTGCGAGAATATAGTAAAGTTCTAACCTAGCTTAGCGCGAGCTACCTGAAATTGCACCGCCAGCACGTGAGAGGTCTTTACCTATACCGTTGACTGTGCTGCATGAGCTGAGTGAAGCGAATGCTGCACCGAGAAGGACGAGAATGATCTTATGTGACTTTTTCATAGCGTGTGAAGTCTCGACTAGCAGATACGGGGCTGTCAATTGTTAAAACCGCATGGCTGACACTTGCTCGATAGATGAAGTGAAAAGTGGTGATATGCTTTGAATAATACAATATCCTCGACTACAAACTTAGGATCTTTAGAAAATAGAGAGTGGCGGGAGGAGGCAAATAGGTTTAACGATAGCCCCTCTGCAGGCACCGACAATCATTTATATCCTATGAAGTATTTACTCATCATTGTCCCAGTCGCCACTATGATCCTATTAGTGGTGATGTACTTAAGGCGTGAGAAGGAGTATGCGAGTGATGATCAGCCTCAACGCCTAGAAGATAAAATGGCAGGAGCTGCCTTACAGCAATTTGAGGCACGGACTAGAACTCCGCTCAGTAAGGCTTCTGGTAACTTAGCACTTTGGCTATTCCTTCCATTGAGCATGGGTTTAGTAGTTTGTTATTTTCGAGTCGAAGTGATTAGTGGAGTGAGAGTGTTACCTGGGTCCTTCTTTACCTTTATTGTGTTGTTCCTTTCACTGATCGAATGGATTCTGGTGTCCTCATGGAGTGGGAGACCGGGAAAGAATGTGTGGGATACGGTATTGCAGGTGTTGGCTGCTCTAGCATTTCTAACCCTCTTGACACTGATGGATCCCTTGGGGGCTAGCAATTCTGTAATGATGTAATGGAGGAAAAGTATATACTACCGAGGATAAAAAATGTTAATAACTTTCTGATATTAGATAATGATGGAGAAGCAAGAAATCAGACAAGAGCGTAGAGCTACCTTCATACGGGGAGGACTGATCTTTTTGGTGCTTGTTGGCAAGGGGGGGAGAATTAGTTGATTCATTGATCTTGAGTGATTAGTAAAATCCGTTCACTTGGAAGTGCAAGTAACTCAAAGTGTAAATCTCCAATTACAGTTTCACTTTTCCCCCCAGTATTTTTGACTACCCAACTCTTTGCTTCTTTTGATTCGGGTGAATTTTTACCTAATGTCGAAATAACACCAAAGTAGTGTTTGGCTAGGGGATC
>CAXMOB010000102.1:0-22313 GCA_964194815.1 Vicinamibacteria bacterium
GTGGAATGTTAATTGGGAACCACGGAATGTGTGGAATGGCACGGAAGGCTTGGGTGAATGCTGGAGAGGTTGGATATGGGGGAGGTGTTGTCATTTTTGACAGAATGAGCAGAATTTTCAAAATGGACAGAATTTGTGGGCTAAGAAATGTGTGTGGTGTTAATGATGTCAGTTGGGTTTTCTTGACCTGAGTGATGGAATGGGATATTCTCTAAGATGCAATGAATAAAATGATGTTAGGAATCGGAGTGGTGGGGATGTTAGCTGGAATATTGACTTTGCATGTGAAAGAAGTGCGAAGGAATAAAGCTCTTGAAAATGGTGAAGCACCAGGGGTGATGAGCTGTTTCAATGGATTGCGGCATTCGCTGGGGAATTTCATGACAGACTACAATCCGATGCGGCTACTGCCGGGCTTGGTGGTATTGGGGGGAGCTGGCTTGGTGGTCTACTCACTGCTTCAATAAGGGTGGCGTAGCTTGTTAAAAGAAAAAGCTCCACGTGTTGTGGAGCTTATTTGGAAGGGCTTGGAGCTAGGTGTGGCTAGTCCGAGAGCCTTTTATCAGGTTGTTTTCTTTGTAGCTGTGGCGGGACTTCACAGATGTCGCCGAGTAGCATTACTGGTTTTTTTGGTTGAGCTATCTTTGGGTTGACTTGTTTTGGTTGGATTACAATCTCACCTCTGACGGGGTCGAGTTTGACGTGGTTCTTTTGTGGTGCAGCGATTTTACCTTTTAATACAGGTTGTTTGGGGTCTGGCTGAGGTTGTTGTTGAGGAATTGGCTTCGGCGGTTCAGGGCAAATGATTCCCATGACTTCTGGGTGATTTGGCTTCACTGGGATTGGTTCTTCTTCTGGTGGGCACGCTTCACCTTTGATAACTTCAGCTTGATTCTGTTTGTCACATGAGGCGAGTGCTAGGGAAGAAATGCCTAGACCTAGACCAAGTGCAATGGGGCGGGTGGCAGCAGGGAGTCTGAATGAGCCACAGAGGCTTCCGCCGTTTTGAACCTTAAGGGCAACGATTTCCTCGTGGTTGAGGTCGGTCAGGTCGTGAACGTGGGTGGTACACTTTTGGCAGAACTTTTGTTGTTGGTCGCCGGTCATGGCATTCCAGTCTTCGTGGCAGGGTTCCTTGATGTAGTCGTTTGGATTCATAGATGTTTTATTAATTGTTACAGACTATTGTCGAATGGGTGGGGTATTGTGACAAAGAATGTGAAAAAAGCTAGGCCTCAGAAAAAAATCTGAGACCTAGCCACACTACACATATGTTTTTATATAATTAATTTGGTCATTTTTTGTTGCTTTTAGGCAACCTCCGGCAACTCCCAACGCTTCCGTATTGAGTATTAATTTATGATTTTTGTAGGTTACACCTAATTTGCTTTAAACTTACCCTGCGGGCAGAAAATTAAAACTGCGTATAGCTTCGTTTACTTTTTGGAGTGGGTAATACCCACTCCAAAAAGTCGCCTCGCTCAACTTGCTTTTCTTTCCTGCGCCAGCACCGCTAGTTGCCGGAGCTTGCCTTTAGCCGCTATTTTTATTTTTTGGGTTAAAAGTTGGAATATCATTTGTCTTGTCCTTGTGATGAGAGTTCTGGCTTATTGGATTTCGAGAGTGCGTTCGCTGGTTTCCTTGGTTGGAATACTGAGTTGAAGGACATTGTTGTCGAAACTGGCCTCGGCTTTACTGAGGTCGTATTGCGGGTTGATACGAAGTTCTAATGCGTATTGGTCTGCTTGTTCCTCACCTGAAATGAGGTTCCAGCCTTGTTGATGAAGTGACGGCCGTTCTGCTTGTAGGCGAAGTAAGTTTGCTTCTGTTTGAAGCTCTACGTTCTCTTTGGCTGCTCCCGGGAGTGCTATTTGGAGAGTGAGGTGGGAATCTTCTTCGCTGATGTTATAGCGTGGGCGTTGTGTGATGGTTGGTGTGCAAGTGGACATGATATTAAAGGATGTTGATGTTTTGAACGTTGTTGGTTTTAGGAAGGGTGATTTCAAGCACCCCATTTTCGAGTTTTGCGATGACGTTTTCGATGTCGACGTCTTTGCCAAGTGTGAATTTCTTCTCGAGCTCGAATGGGCTGTCAGCGTTATTGCGAATGAGAAGGGCTTCGTCCTTGTATTTGATTTCAAGGTCTTCTTTAGCGAAGCCTGGAGCATCGATGTTGAGCACCCAGCCGTCCTCGGTCGAGTAGAGTTGGTGGTCTGCTGGGCAAGGGGTTTGGAAAGTTTCTAGGTTCTCAAATGCTTGATTAAGTATTTGAGAAAAGTTGCCTAAGAGTGGGTTAGCGAAGATTGTGTTTCTGGTCATTAGTTATGTTTTGTTGGTTATTGTGCAATCATAGATGCATTCTGTGTGCCAAATATTAGTGAGCACTTTGAGTGATGGTGTAATATTCTTACTTTAAGTTAGTTGTGACGTATTTGGGTTTGTTTCGTTGGGTTTTAAAATTGTAGATGGAATAAAAGTGGGACAAAATGGGCGACATTTATGGTTCTGTGTGTCAGTTTGACTCTTTGTGCGGAGTTTGGCTGGCTTGCGTGCCAAAGCTTGCCAATAATTGGATTGGTGAGCATGCTTTGTGAAAGCATAGGACTATGATTAAGATACGAGGAGCGAGGCAGCACAATTTGAAGAACATTGATGTGGATATTCCACGGGGTAAGTTTGTGGTGATCACTGGACCGAGTGGTAGTGGAAAGTCGTCATTAGCATTTCACACCTTGTATGCAGAAGGCCAGAGACGCTACGTGGAGAGTCTGTCGGCCTATGCTCGTCAGTTTTTAGAGCAACTGGAAAAGCCAGACGTGGATTCTATAGAAGGTTTGAGCCCAGCGATAGCGATCGAGCAACGGATGGGAGGGATGAATCCGAGGTCGACCATTGCTACGGTCACCGAGATTTACGATTACCTACGTATCTTGTATGCAGCAGCGGGTATTCCGCACGATCCTGATACGGGTGAGCGGCTGCAGAAGATGACGGGAGCTGAGATAGTGAGTTCCTTGATGGAAGGTGTCGACAGAACGAAGATTGTGTTGTTGGCGCCGATGCAGCAAATATCTGATCCGACAGCGTTGGCGGCTGATATGCAACGGAGTGGCTTTGTGCGGGTGCGTTACCGGGAGGAATTTATAGAGCTCGAAGATTTGGCTAAAAAGTGGGTGGAAACGGAAACTGATGTTGAGGTGGTGGTGGATCGCTTAGTGATGCGCGAGGGGGTGGAGAGTCGCTTAGCTGATTCAGTGGAAACGTGTTTACGTATCTGTGGAGCTGAGGCAAGGGCCTTGGTGATGGGGCCAGAGGATGAGGAGTGGCGTGTGCTGAGTTTCTCTACCAGTTATCGAAATCCTGAAACTGGGTTTACCATGCCGGCGATGGAGCCGAAGCATTTTTCTTTTAATTCGCATGTAGGTGCCTGTGCAGCCTGTCATGGTATTGGGACAGAACAATTTTGCGATCCAAGTTTGATCGTTCCGGATGAGACTAGGTCAGTGTTAGAGGGGGCGGTGAAGCTCTGGGGAGGCACGAAAAAGAAGAAAGGATGGATTCAACAACAAGTTGAGTCGTTGGCAGGGCACTATAAAGTATCTGGAGATAAACCCTTTAAGTCGCTACCGAAGAAATTTAAGCAGGCCTTGTTCTATGGAACTGGGGAGGAACTAGTGACTATGTCTTGGGAAAAAGATGGTCGCGTGATTCCTTATCCAAAAGTATTTGAAGGGGTGTGTAATACTGTGGAGAGGTTGTATAGGGAGTCGACCAGTGATGCTGTGAAGCGCTCAATGGCAAAGTTTGTGACCTCGCGACGCTGTGAGTCCTGTGGGGGGCAACGGTTGAAGCCTGAGGTGCTGGCGGTGAAGTTAGAGCACACGAGTCGAGCAATGAATATCCAACAGTTTTGTGGGTTGGCGATAGAGGATGTTGCAGAGTGGTTGGGGGAGGTCGAGCTAGAGAAGGAACGAACTGAGGCACTTACTGGAGTGGTGGAGGAAATTAAGAAACGGGTAGAGTTTATGCAACAAGTGGGACTTGGTTATTTAACTCTTGATAGATCGAGTGCGACTTTATCGGGAGGAGAGGCTCAGCGGATTCGCTTGGCCACACAATTAGGTGCTGGATTAGCAGGGGTGATATATGTGTTAGATGAGCCTAGTATTGGTTTGCATCAGGAAGATAACGCGAAGCTTATTGTGGCCTTGAAGCGACTGCGTGATATCGGCAATACGGTGGTAGTGGTCGAGCATGATGAGGACACCATTCGGCAAGCTGATTGGGTGATTGATATCGGTCCTGCTGCGGGAGTCCATGGCGGAGAGCTACTGGCAGAGGGCACGCCAAAGCAAGTAGAAAAGTGTGCTAAATCGGTTACAGGAAGGTGGTTGAAGTCTGGGGCGAAAGAATGGGGAGTTGGTTCTCAAAGGAAGAGTTATGGCTCGTTGTGGATTCGGGGAGCCAAAGAAAATAACTTGCAATCGATTGATGTTGAGATTCCTTTGGGTTTAATGGTTTGTGTGTCAGGGCCGAGTGGTAGTGGTAAATCAACCTTGATTAACGGAATATTACACAAGGCCTTGGCAAGGCAGTTTCATGGAGCGAAGCAAAGTCCCGGTGAGCACGATAGTCTAGAGGGAACCGATTTAGTGCAAAAAGTGGTTGTGGTGGATCAACAGCCAATTGGTAAGAGCCCACGTTCGAATCCTGCTACATATACGGGGATACTGGACCATGTGCGTCAGTTATTTTCTCTGTTACCCTTGTCGAAGCAACGAGGGTATAAGTCTGGGCGTTTTAGTTTCAACGTTAAGGGCGGGCGCTGTGAGAAGTGCTTAGGTGATGGCCAATTGAAAATAGATATGCATTTTCTAAGGGATGCTTATATTCAATGCGATAGCTGCCAAGGTCGACGCTATAATAGAGAAACTTTGGAGGTGTTATTTAAAGGGAAGTCGATAGCAGATGTGCTGGAGATGACGGCAGAAGAAGCGTGTGTCTTTTTCTCCGCAGTGCCCAAGCTGAGTCATGGCTTACAGGCACTGTGTGATGTAGGTTTGGGTTATATTCGATTGGGGCAACCTGCGAATACGCTTTCTGGAGGTGAAGCTCAACGTATCAAGTTGGCGACAGAGTTAGCTAAACCTAGTGCCGCCCAGACGCTTTATCTGTTTGATGAACCAACGACAGGGCTTCATTTTGGCGATGTGCAGGTGTTGTTGGCTGTGTTACATCGACTGCGAGATGCGGGTCATTCGTTAATTATCATCGAGCATAATCTTGACGTAATTCGTCAAGCTGACTGGGTTATCGACCTAGGTCCAGGTGGCGGTAAACACGGGGGGAGAGTCGTTGCTACAGGAACTCCAAGTGAAGTGAAAAAGTCAAAGGGGTCTGTGACAGGCAAGTGGCTTTAGCTCTCTTACCTAGTGATGAATGTCGACGAGATGTTTCGAATTGGGACGAACTATCCCTGCTAGAAGGATGGAATATACTGGTCATTTAACAGCTTGGGGCGTATCTTCAAGGGATGCCTTTATTGCGTTCCAATCCTATTCGTTTACTCACAGCAGTTCCTCTGTGTGATGGACACGACAGTGCGGTAACGACAGTCAATCAAGAGCTTATAAAGCAAGGGTTCGAGGTGGTTTATATGGGGTATCATCGCTCTGCTGAGGATATGGTGAGAGCTGCTATTCAAGAAGATGTGAATGCTCTAGGCATTTCTAGTTATAATGGGGGGCATATTGAATTTTTTCGAGAAGTTGTTAATCTTCTAAAACAAGCTGGCCGCGATGATATTGGTGTGTTTGGAGGGGGAGGAGGAACGATTACGCCTGAGGATGTAGTTGCGATGAAGGAAGATGGTGTGGATGAGATTTTTATTGCGGGCACGACGTTTGATTTTATTTGTGAGAGATTGGTTGAGCTTTATGGGCACAAACAAGTTGAACTGAATGATGTTTCTACCGATTCTGGTTTAGGTCAAATGCTGACCGCTGTCGAATTAGAGAGCGAGGGGCGTCCAGCTATTTCAAAAAGAGGTAGGGCTAAAGTGATTGGCTTTACTGGACCAGGTGGAGCGGGCAAGACGACCTTGATTGATGAGTGGATTAGGGGGGCACTGGAAGACGACCCGAAGGTGCGTATTGGAGTGCTTTCACATGATCCAAGTTTGATGAGTTTGGGTGGGTTGTTAGGGGATAGAGCAACGATGATTTATGCCCAGAATGACAGAGTGTTTTTACGCAGTATGGCAACACGTGGGCAGCAGGGTGGATTGTCACCTTTCACGCATGAATGTCTGGAGTGGATGGTGAGCAAGCAAGCAAACTTTGACTATGTGATTGTGGAGACAGTCGGGACCGGCCAGGAAGCCTTGCCTTTTTCTGATGAATTGATCGATACACGAGTGTTGGTATTGCATCCGGAATACGGGGCAAGGATACAGCTACAGAAGATTTTGATGATTGAAGTGGCTGATGCCATTGTGGTGAACAAATCGGACTGGGCAGGGTCTAAAAGAGCTTTGGAGGAAGTGACACGTCAGGTAGGGATGCGATCCGCAGGATCTGCCCCCGTGTTTTTAACGATGGCGAGTCAGCATAGGGATGAGGGAATCGAAATTTTAAGAAAGAAACTATCAGTATGAGTTGGTTAGCAAAAATTGCAGAAGAGGTAGTTAACTTTAATCAAGGGGTTGAGGATAAGGTGAAGAGTGTGCGGGCGGATACGTCTGCAGCAGAACGAGTGATGCAGCAATGGGCTGAGGTGCAAGAGGCTGTGCCCTTGGTGAAAACTCCTACTGGGATTGAGTTGCCACGTTTGCCATTGCCAGACCTAGACGAAGCGGGGGCAGTGGTGAGGTACCTTGAGGGAGAGGGTTTGCCAGGTGAGTACCCATTTTTAAGTTCTGCTTATAACGAGATGTATTTGGATCCGTTAGATGATATCATTCCTGCGGAAGAACCGACCCGTTTGTTCGCAGGACTTGGAACAGCTGAGGACACTAACGAACGTTTTCACTTCCTTACGAAAAATCAAAAAAGCCATCGCTTGAGTACGGCATTTGATGGGCCGACGCTCTACGGTATGGATAGTGATGCACCTGGTGTGTTTGGTAAGATTGGTGAAGGCGGTGTAGCTGTCGATACTGTTGAAGATATGGAGCTGTTATTTGATGGCTTCGATTTTCGTGAAGCAACGACATCGACCTCGATGACGATCAATGGTCCAGCACCAGCGATTATGGCAATGTTTGTGGCTGCTGCAAAGCGTCGCTTCGGTGACGAAGTGGAGTCGAAGCTAAGAGGGACAGTGCAGGCGGATATTTTAAAGGAAGTTCAAGGGCAGAATGAGGTGCTCTTTCCTGTCGATGCCTCGTTACGATTTTTATTGGACATGATGGAATATTGTGTGGAGAAAATTCCGCGTTGGTATCCCGTGTCGATCAGTGGGTATCACATTTCTCAGGCAGGAGCTACACCAGTCCAGCAGGCCGCCTATACGCTGTCAAACGGCTTTGCTTATGTTGAAATGATGCGACAGCGTGGGATTCCCGTGGACACATTTGCTCATCGCTTATCATTCTTTTTTGATTGTGGATTGGATGTTGAGTTCGTTGGCTTGTCGCGTGTTTGCCGAAAGATTTGGGCGATTGGTATGAAGGAAGTTTTCGATGTGAGTGAGCGCGGGCAAAAATTGAAGATGCACACACAGACGAGTGGTCGATCCTTGGTGGCTGCGGAATTTAAGAATAACTTAACTCGCACGGCTGTTGAGCTAATAATGTCTTATATGAATGGCACGAACTCGTGTCATAGTAACAGTGCTGATGAACCTTTTACTACGCCTTCTGAGGAATATGTTAAATTGGCGTCGCATGGGCAATCGATTTTGTTAGAGGAGTGTGGCATGTTCCGGCACATGATGAATGGAATGAGCGGTTCACCTGGAATGAAGGCTGTTGAGAAGGCGGTGGAGAAAGCTATCCTCGAAGAGTTTGCTGAACTGGATCGTCTAGGTGGCGTGTTAGGAGCGATGGAACATCGTTATCAACGAAGTCAGATACAGGCGGCTTCTTATCGATACGAGCATCAAATTGCTGATGGTGAGCGTCGTATTGTGGGATTGAATCGCTACTCAGACGATGTTGAGCATCCTACTCCAGAATTGGTTCGTATTCCAGATGAGCAAAAGCAACGACAGGTAGATCGACTGAAAGCCTTCAAATTGAAGCATGCGAATGAATCACCTGCAGCGTTAAAGAAACTTGAAGATGTTGTTCATTCAGGTGGCAATGTCTTTGCCGAACTTATTCAGACGGTTGAGACATGTTCTCTTGGCCAGATTACCGACTGTTTACAAGCTGCTGTTGGGAAGTTTAGGCCGATGGTGTAGGTGGATCTAAATGTGAAGCTTGTATATTTTTGACAGGATTATCAGAATTTGCATAATTGACAGAATGCTGGGGTTGAGTGGGACTTCTTAGGGTGGGTAGGCTCAATAGCCCTTGGTTTGAGATCAGCATTCTAAAGTGTGGACAAGTTTGTAGTAGGCAAGTGCAGTTGGCTTGTTTAGTGTCTAACCAATGACTATAGAACAAGCATTAACGCAAATAAAGAAAGAGTTAGGAGCTGCCGGCCTTAAGCAGTCTGTGAAGATTGAATTGGCGGTGCAGATGCATCTAGGGATGAAGGATGAAGTGACTGTTGAGTGTGTTCACTCGAAGTCACGCCGCTCTGAGCATGTGCATAGGCTCACTGTGCAGGTGGAGCCTAAGTCCAAGAAAGTGAAAGTGAATCCGGAGCCTATGAGCCCACCGCCATTGGATAGACCGTCGTCACGACAGTTGAAGAAATAAATAAAGACGACCGTCTGGTCGCCTTTATACTGTAAATTTATTAGGTTGCTTGAGGTTTAACCTTTAGCGTTTTTAATAGCTTGTTCGATGTGAGGGTTTACTTTGTTCGCGACGCTTTCACAGGCGACACGTATGGCATTTTTCATGGCTAGGGCGGAAGAGCCGCCGTGAGCGATGATACAGACGCCGTTGACTCCGAGGAGCGGGCTACCGCCGTAGGTTTCGTAGTTGGTGCGACCTTTAAGGTCCTTGAAAGCACCTTTTGCCATGGCTGCACCGAGCACGCGAAGTGGCTTTCTGGTGAGCTCTAGCTTGAGCCATTTTGACATCGCTTTGGCGGTTGATTCAACCGTCTTGAGAACGACGTTACCAGTGAATCCGTCGCACAGGGCAACCGAGAGCTTGGTTTCGAAGAGATCGCGTCCTTCAATATTTCCAAGGAAGGTGAAGGGAGCGTTGCCGGATTCGACAAGGGCAGTGATGAGCTTGAAGGTTTCTTTGGTGAATGCAGTTCCTTTTTCGTCTTCTTCTCCATTGGAGATGATGCCGACTGTTGGGTTTTCAACACCGAGCACCTCATGGGCGTAGACTGCCCCCATGATGGCGTAGTCGACAAGGTGTTCAGGTTTGGCCTCAGGGTTAGCTCCTGCGTCGAGGAGATTACATGTGCCAAACTCGTTGGGAAGCGGTGAACAAATGCCAGCACGCTCGACTCCGTTGATTGTGCGGAGTTTTAGAGTGGCATTGGCTACTGCAGCTCCTGTGTTACCAGCGCTTACTACAGCATCGGCCTCTCCTGATTTAACAAGAGCGGCTGCGACGCTGATGGATGATTTTTTCTTAGAGCGAAGAGTTGATGCACCAGACTCGTGCATTTCAACGACGTCATCTGAGTGAACAAACGCAATGCGAGGGTCTGAAAGGCCATGTTTTTGACAAAGAGCCTCAAGAGTTGGTTGATCGCCAACTAAAATAAGCTTTGAGATGTCCTCACGCACAGCTAGAGCGTCTCGGGCACCTTCAATGTTAATAAGGGGAGCGTTGTCCCCACCCATGGCATCAAGAGCGATCCGCATAAGAAAAATGTGGTGAAGTTGGTAAAGAAAACGAGCGGCAATGTAAGAATTGCCGCTGCATTATGAAAATCTGTATCGAATCGACGAGCAATTAAATGCCGTCAACTACAAGCACTTGACGATCGCGGTATGTGCCACAAGCAGGGCAAGCGATGTGTCCAGGAATGCGTGTTTCGCACTCAGGGCAAGTCTTGAGGAGAGGCTTTCTCCAACGATTTGCACCACGACGCATTTTCTGTTTCATTTTTGAGGTTCTACGCTTTGGAACTGCCATAGTATTGGTTGGTTAAGTTAGTTGTTTGGTTTGTCTTTCGTTTCTGAAAAATCTTTGAGACCCTCTAGGGCATTCCAATTGTTTGACCAATCGCCAGCCTTTTTCGGTTCGGATGAGTCGTTTACATCATCATTGAGGGGTTTGTCCACCGCTAAATAGCGCGAATTTATCTCACAAGTGCTTTTTTCGTCTCCATTGTCGCAAATAGGGTCCGTTGGGAGTTCAATGAAGAGTTCCTCACGGAGTGCGTCGAGAAGGTCGATCGTGCCAGATGTGATCTCTACTGCCGTGGCAAAGTCTTCGATAGTGAAGGTTTGTAGAAATTTATGGTTGGATCGGACACAGGTCATTTCCATCGTTGCTTCTAGCAACCCACGGACAAGGAGCTCGTTATCGAACCTTTGGACGTGAAGGTCGTAGTAAAAAGATGAATATGGCCTCACCACGTCGATCTCAGAAGTTGAGAGAACGTGTGAATCCAATTCGCCTGTATAGGATTTACCTTCTTCAGGTAGGTTTGCAAGAATGATGGTGAGTGTGTCAGCCATGGGATGGTTTTAGTGTCAGAGGGAGTGGAAAGATAAAGCAAAATCCGCTGGTGATAGGGGAATTGTAGAGTTTTGCTGGCGAGATGGCGAGAATTAGGTGACTATGCGACTTCTTTGAGGCGTTTGAGCAATGGATCCATTACTAGTTTTTTGCCACAGATGCGGTCGATGATTTTATCGAAAATTTCTTCACCGGCGAGGATGTCGACCTCAATTCTAAGGAAGTAGACTGGGACATCGAGTTCGGATGGGCGGTGGAAGCGGACTGCATCTTTTTCAGTGGTGACAATGATTTCGGCATCGCGTCTGACACAGCGGTTCATGAATCGGTCGATTTCTAATTGGCTAAAATTGTGGTGATCTGAGAAAGTGCGGTGGAACAGGACGTGGGCACCGTAGTCGGTTAGCTTTTCCTCAAATGATTCTGGGACCGCAATACCTGAAATAGCGGCGATGTATTTACCATCGAGGAAGGATAGTGGTTTTATTTCACCGGTAAAAACATTTTCGAGTTGGATCGGGCCGTGGGTGCACTCGATGATCTCGGCTGTCTGGTTGTGCTTCCTGATGCGTGCGATGAGAGCATCGTTATGGGCTTCTCTACATTTTGTGATAAAAATATAGTCGGCTCGGCAAAGGTTTTTAGGTGGTTCGCGGAGTGTCCCGCGAGGGAGGAGTGATTCAGTTCCAAAGGGAGAATTGGAGTCGACGAGGACAACGTCGAGGCTGTGGCCGATTTTAAGATACTGCATGCCGTCATCGAGGATAATGGTGTCGCATTCAAACTCGTTGATGGCGAAGCGAGCGGACTTGACACGGTCTTTGTCGACGATGACTTTGACGTCGTGTAAATTTTTAGCGAGCATGTAAGGCTCATCTCCAGCATAGGAGGCTTCGAGGATGGGTGGAAAGGAGCCATCGCTGACGAGTTTTGGCATATCTTCGTCCGGGACGGTTTCGCCAGTGATTTTACTGGTCCATTGTTGAGGGGTATCGAGGTTTTTACTTTTATACCCTCTGGAGAGGATGGAGACGTTTCTGCCTCGATCTCGCAGTGTTTTGGCAAAAAGTTCAACGACTGGGGTTTTTCCTGTGCCTCCGACTGTGATGTTACCAATGCTGATGACCAGTGTGCCCATTTGGGTTTGGCGTTTCCACCCGCGACGGAACAGTTTGAGCCGGATGGCGACGATCAAGCGGAAGAGCCAAGAGAAGCCTCGTAAGAGGAAGCGCATCAAGGAGGCTCGAAAGCCTTTTGCTCTGCCGAAAATGACGTCGCTCGCCCATTTTTCAAATTCCTCTGCCCGTTCGTTATTCATGTTCTGACACATTGTATAAACAGAATCCTTGAAATTTCAATCGGTATTCTTTAAGTAATGAGTATGAATCGACCCGATGGACGTTCCGTTGATAGCCTCCGCCCTGTAACTTTTGAGTTAGGCGTGGCACCGTATGCAGATGGCTCAGTATTGGTGAGCTTTGGAAACACCAGGGTGATCTGTGCTTGCACGATCGAAGATGATGTCCCGCGCTGGATGAAGCATCAAAAGGTGAAGGGAGGCTGGCTGACTGCCGAGTATAGCATGCTGCCATATTCTACCTTAGATCGTAAACAACGTGATATTAACCGAGGTAAGCTTGATGGAAGGTCTTCAGAGATTCAGCGTTTGATTGGGCGTTCGATCAGAGCTGTCGTTGATTTGAAGAAAATTGGGCATCGCACCCTATGGATTGACTGTGATGTTTTACAGGCTGATGGCGGCACGCGGACAGCTTCAATTACTGGTGGTTGTGTGGCAGTAGCGATCGCCATTAATAAATTGATGGCAGAAGGCAAATTGGACAAGAATCCTATGAAAGGCTTGGTTGCAGGTATCAGTGCAGGAATTTACGAAGATGTGGCAGTGTTGGATTTAAACTATCCTGAAGACCGTGATGCTTCTGTAGATTTTAACGTTGTGATGACGGAAAACTTGGAGTTTGTTGAACTCCAAGGCTCTGGAGAAGAGGCTGTGTTTACGGGGCCTCAGATGGCTGAGATGATTAGTCTCGCCTCTAAGGGGGTAAAGGAATTGATCGAGCTTCAGAAGAAGGCCATTGCTGAGGCTGATCGTGCCGACCAAGGGTCGCTTGCTGATCTTGCGGCAGCATTTGGAAAAGTGAAGTGACCTGCTGCTAGTCATTAGTGACTATGATGTCATTCACTAGTTCTCGTGCACCGGCTTGATTGTCGGCGACGAGACTGACGTGAATGCTACCAGCAACACGTCTGACAATGTGGAGGCTGCGCACATTGATGTTGGCGTGACGGAACCGTTGGGCGATAGAGGCTAAAGCCCCGGGTTCATCGTCGACTGCGATGACAAGAGTCTCTTCACTGAAGGCTTTAAAACCGTGAGAGTTGAGGATTTCGACCGCTAGCTCATACTGGTCGACTGTCAGGATGATCCAGCCGTGTTGGTCACTGCATTCTTGAGCGTCGAGCGAGAGAAGATTGATCTTACGGTCTGCTAAAACCTGAGTGATTGCAGCGAGTTCTCCAGCGTGTTTCTCAGTAGGGATAATGATTTGTTGCATGGTTATGGAGTGGTGAAGTCTGAAGCGAATTGGTCGATGAGCTCTTTTGTCATATGCGGCATACAGACGATGTGGGCAATTTGTTGGTCAGGGGCGAGTGACCACTTTTCGATGAGTGCGTTATCTGGTCGCGGGAAGACAACGAGGGGTGAGTTTTCGTTACGCCAGGCAAGGACCTTGCGTTTGTTGAGTTGTTCAACTGCATATTGGGCGAGTTCAATAGATTTTTGTGAGATGTCTTTAAGTCCTTTGATGCCGTGTTTGCGAAGAGCATACCAGAGAATGAGAGGAGCGAAGCTACTTCTTGATCCTGCGATGGTTGTGTCTTGCACGCCAACGTACTCTACTGATCGAGCGATGCGGTTGACGTGGGATTTTTTTGCGATGGTGATGCCGCATGGCACTGGAGCTCCGAGCATTTTATGGCCAGAGATGGAGAGACTGTCGATGCCTGCTGCGAAGTCCCAAGCGGGTGGGTTATCGAGCACTGTGAGGGAGATGCCATGTAGTGCTGCGTCTGAGTGTATGTAATAGTCTTTGATAGAGAGTTCACTGAGGATGGACTTGATGGTTGTGATGTTGTCGATCGCTCCCGTCATGGTGGTGCCAATGTTGGCAAAAATAATGGGTGGGAGGTGGCGGTTGATCATCAGTGAGGCACGTAGATCTTCGTAATCCATTTCTCCTTTTTGCTGGCTTCGCAGCATGATGCTGGGTGTGTTTTGGAGTCGGAGCACCTTGGCTACACTGTAGTGCGTGGCTTCCGAAAAGTAGACCATTCCTGTGGGGTAGGTTTCACGAGCTAAGAAAAGGCCATACATGTTACCTTCTGTTCCGCCCGAGGTGACATAGCCCCAGTAGTCGTCTTGAGGTGCGTTTGTGAGGTACGCGAAGGTGTCGATGACTTCACGTTCGTATTCTAAGGTGTTGAGCTTGTAGATAGGTTCTTGAAAAGGGTTTCCTATATTATTGAGAGAATATTGTAGAAAGGGGAAGAGCTCAGAGTAATCCCAATCCTGGTTGGTCGGATAGCCGATAGAGTTTTTTGAGATCTTGCTAAAACTTTGTGCGGAGGCAGCGAGACGGGCTGAGTCGATGCCGTCGTTGAGCATGGAATGGACGTGGTCTTTCATAGGTGTCTGCAGCTAGAGGAAGGAGAGTTTGTCGAGGATTGCGAGGATGTCAGCCATAGTGAGATGGTGCATATAGGGATATTGGAGTAGATATGCCTAAGGTGGAAGGTTTAAAAGTAGACTCAAATACTGGGATTTGTTGGGCATTTGCCAAAATGATGAGGTGAGGAGGGTGTTGAGACTTTACACCGAGGTGAATGGGAATACATACCCTTGTTTATGGAATCATCTCAGCAGGCCGATGAGTTAGTCACTTCTGAAGCGACAGAAGAACAGGATGCAGTTAGCAAAGAAAAAGAGCAAAAGCATTACCCTTGGCTGCGACCGATGGTGGGGTTGTTTTCGGTGTTGACCGGCTTGTTGTATTTATTAGCTGCTGTTGTTGGCTTTGGCTATCGGATGATGATTGAGTATTTTGTTCATTTAACGAGTGATAAACGTGCTGTCGAGGTGGGAGCTAGAGTGAAGCAGGGGATGACTGAGGTGGACGCTAATAAGGCTGTCGACGACGCGGTGCTGTCATACACTTTGGTGAGCGAGCATTTTGGGAGTTTTTATGTGTTGGTGATTGCTTTGGTTGGCGGCGTTTCGTTGATGCTGGTACTGGCGGGGCTGGGGATGATGATTAAGAAGAATTGGTCAGTCCCTATGGGGCGTTTGGCGTGTTTATTATTGATGGTTGGTATTGTGGTCTTTTTTGTATTCACCAAGCAGGGTGTTGCGGAGGCTGTAGCGTATGTTCAAACACTTAAGCCAGAAGGGGAATCTGCTCCGTTTGGGTGGATGGCAGCGATCCGTTACATGTTCTTATTTTGTATGTGTCCGATTGCGCTGTTGGTTTCCTATGGTGCCGTTGTTCGGCAATATGTCGGGAAGAAATGATTTTAATGTTGTCTAAGGGTAGACCCACAGTTTAAAAGATACTGACATGTCAGAGGAAATACCAGCCGTTGAAGTTATTGACTTTAGAAAACGCTTTAAATCATCTGTTAAAAAGCAGAATTTTTTAGCAGTTGATGGAGTATCGTTGAAGATTATGCCAGGTGAGGTCTATGGACTTATCGGGCCAAATGGCTCAGGTAAATCGACAACCATGAAGGCGGTGCTTGGTTTGGTTGAACCTACTGGGGGGTCCTGCCATGTGTTTGGGCATAATTCACTTAAGGTTGACTCCCGTAAGGATATTGGCTTCCTTCCTGAGAATCCGTATTTTTACAAGCACCTTACCGGTGAAGAAACACTACGTTTCTACGGAAAGCTGTGTGGAATGCGCGGAAAGAGTTTAGCGATAGCTATTGATGAGATGCTAGAGCTAGTTTCTCTTCAGAATGCAAGACATCGTAGGCTAGGCGGCTACTCTAAAGGGATGTTACAGCGTATTGGTATTGCCCAAGCGTTGATTCACAAACCACGATTGGTGATTCTAGATGAACCAACTGCAGGTGTTGACCCAGTTGGATCTCGCGAGATTCGCGACATGATCATGCGTTTACGCGACGAAGGGATCACCATTTTCTTGTGCTCGCACTTATTGGAGCAAGTGCAAGAGGTCTGTGATCGAGTGGGTATAATTTTCGAGGGAAAGATGGTCAAAGAAGGCCCATTGGAGGAATTGATCGCGATTGAAGATCAGACTCAAGTGGTGCTGAAGGATGCAGATCCCGCACTATTGAAGCAAATTGAGGAACTGGTGAATAAGAATGATCCGAAGAAGTTGTTGAGTATTGGAAAACCAAGCACAACGCTGGAACGGATGTTCATTGATATTGCCAAATCTAAAGCGAAAGAAAAGCTAGACGCAAATAATTTTTGATATGACAAACCAAACTGGATTTATGTCACCGCAGAGAATGTGGGTGATCGCAGGACACACTTTTACGCAGCTTTCGCGCATGAAGGTGTTTTATTTTTTGATCATCTTCGCCGTGTTGATGATTGGAGTAAACTTTTTCGAATTGCCATCGAATTCTGCCGGAGCGAACAGTGCAGAAGAGCATTTGAAGATGGTGAAGAATATGAGCTTCGGTGCGATGGAGGTGTTTTCTTTGTTGTTCGGAATTTCAGCAACCGCATTGTTGATTCCCAAAGATATTGAAGATCGGACACTCTACACAATTTTGTCGAAGCCGGTGCCACGCATTGATTATTTGTTCGGTAAGTTATTGGGGGTGTTGTTGATTATTTTGACTGCGACTTTAGTGATGGACGCCTTGCTTTGCCTTGTGGTTTACACAAGGGCCAACGGTATTGGATTTCTTGGTATTCAAGGGATGATTCCTACAGAAATGGAAATCTACAAGAAGGGATTGATAGACAGTAGCAGGGGTTTACTTACGGAGGCCGAATTTCAAAATGACTTGGCTGCAAAGCAAAGTCAGCTCGATGCACTAGGGGTGACGTCTAGTATGCAACTTGGTATTTTGGCAATTTACCTTAAGACTGTTGTGATTTCTAGTGTGGCACTATTGCTTTCGACTTTCTCAACTTCAACTTTATTTACCATCATTGTCACTTTCGTGGTTTGGGGAATTGGTATGTTCCAGCATGAGGCGAAGGATGCGTATGTTGTAATGACACAGTTTGGAGATAGCTGGTGGCTTAAATCTATGACGGCAATGATAGCAGTTATTTTCCCAGATTTACACGTGTACAGTATTACGGATTCAGCAACTCAGGCCAAGGCAGGAGGGCTTCCGCTACGGGATATCAGTAAGATGTTATTGATTTCCCCTATGTACACTGCTATGTATACGATTCTCTCTTGGTTTGTATTCCGTAAGAAAGAATTCTAGTATGAAGCGCACAATCATAAATTTCGCCGTTGTTTTTGGCGTTCTGTTTGTTTTTGGTATCTTTAAAGTGCCATTTGAAATACAGATGGAAAAGGAGATGAGGGAGAAGGATTTACTTCCTCCAAAGATTGATATGTCGGATCGTAATGGGATCGGACAAGCTGGCTATGCTGCAGCATTAGGTGGATTTCGCGACGTTCTGGCTTCGTATAATTACCTTAAAGCACACAATTTACATGTTGCGCGTGACTGGTATGAAATGGAACGGACCTTGAATACTGTGGTTACTCTTCAGCCACGCTCCGAGTATTATTGGGAAATGGCTGGCTGGCAATTAGGTAATAATACCTATAGCTACGAGAAGTCTAATCATAAAATCTCGCCATTTGATCGCCAACGATTGAGTGCGGAGTATTTTGAGAAAGGTGACGAGTATTTTAAGCGAGGTATAAAAGCCATGCCACACAGTTACAAGGTGGCAATGGGACGGATTCGATTACTGACTAACGAATTTCGGATGCCTAATTTTGAGCAGGCTCTAGAGACAGCTGAGCACTTGATGAAGCATGGTGAAATGGATAGTAACGAGCTTCTGTTGGCTTGGGGTAGCTATATCTACACATTAGCTGCGACTCCTGGTCGCGAAGTGGAAACTTATAAGGAATTACTAAAGCTTTTCGAGGTGAGTAATATTGCACAACGAGTGCCGACTCAAAGGGTGTTAATTTATGTGCTTCAGAATGAGTTGATGATTCCTGTAGAGGATCGAATGCCTGACTGGGATCTTCTATTTGATGTCGATTATATTTTTGATCTCGAGGCATTGACCGTGTTCGAAATCAAAGTTTCCAAAACTCCTATTGAAGGGGTGAAAAAGATGTATCAGGTTCAGAGGCAAAATTGGGAAGATGCTAATTACATAGCTAAGAGGGATTATTCACGAGCAAAGCTCTACATCCTACAAAATGTATTAGAGTTATCGGAGGAACAAAAAATCCCAGACGATAAATTATTTAAGAATGAGGAAAATAAGCAATATGTGATCAACAGTGTTGAGTATCGTAAACAGCTTGATTTGATGAAACCAAAAGCGCTGGAGTTCCACAGACTGTTGGTAAAAGAATTGAAAGAGAAGGGGCTGAGCCGAAATAAACGAGAGCTTTTAGCCTTGTTACAGATTAAAAATCCTCAGTTGATCCCTTCTGCTGATGGTATATCGCTTGAAATGTTATTGCATAATCCCCCAATGAAATATCAGCAGCTTTATTACTACTGGACAGTAAGGAACGCCATGTATCAAAAAATGGCCAAATCTGGCCTTAAAGGTTTTATGCCAATGCCATTGGGTAATATCGTGAGTCAATTGAGGGAGCTAGAAGATCAACTGAATGTTCCTGATAATGAAAGAATATCGAGCGCTCAGATTTTTACTCCAAAGCCACACTAGGCATAGCAGCGGGGATTCTTTTTTGTAGCTCTCCAGAAATGATAAACGACTGTTCACAAAACGAGTAAATATTAACAATTAGATGAATTTTTTTCTTTTCCTTTTCTGGTAAGCACGTAATTCTCTCACCCAACCTGTAGACTCTATAGAACTATTCCATGAAAATCGCATTATTCGGAGATATCCACGCAAATTTGGAAGCCCTTGAGGCCGTATTAGCCGACTCGAAAGAGCAAGGCTGTGATTCCTACATTTGCTTGGGCGATGTCGTTGGCTACAATGCTGACCCTTTAGCGTGTCTTGAAAAAGTGCGTGCAATGGGGTGTCCCGTTGTCAAAGGAAATCACGATGAAGACGCTGGCGGAGAACACTCACTTGAGATGATGAACCCAGTCGCTGCTGAAGCACTTCAGTGGACGCGTGAACAGCTCAATGCGGAACAACGTGAATGGCTCGCTCGTTTGCGTATGGTTCGTCAAGTTTCTGACTTTACTATCGTTCACTCAACATTGGATCAACCAAATGCTTGGAACTATGTGACCAATAAGTTTGATGCAATGTCAAATTTCTCTTACCAGTTCACTCAGGTATGTTTCCACGGTCACACTCACGTTCCTCGTGTATTCATCCGTAGTGCTCGTGTGCAAGAAGTGAAAGCTGATAGCATCGTGATTGAGCCAGGAATGAAATACTTTATAAATGCGGGTTCAGTGGGACAGCCTCGTGATGGAGACTGGCGCTCATCTTATTGTATTTACGACACTGACACTCAGACAGTTTTCTTCCGCCGTTTGGAGTATGATATTAAGACAGCTCAGGACAAGATTATCGCAGCAGGACTACCAGAGGTGCTAGCATCTCGTCTTGCGGAAGGCAGATAAACAGTTTTCCATTGGATCAATTTTCGGGAGTTTCCTTATTCTAGGAAGCTCCCCTTTTTTTGGTAAAAATGGCAAGCGGTCAGTGCAAAAGAAAAGATGATTATCAATAGGTTCATGAGGGGAAATAGAAACTACTGGATGGCAGTGGTGTTTTTCTTAATGATGGTGCCTCCTGGAATGTGGGTGCCATCGCTCACGAATATTCTCGATGAGACAATTGGAGAGGCATCAAGCTGGGTGCTTCCTATGGCTGCAGTGATTGGCCCTATTGTCGCCATTTTTTCTAGTTTGTTTTTCAGTTCTTTAGCTGACCGTAAGATGGAGGCTCAGCGCTTGCTTGGAATCTTAGCCTTAGCGGGTGCAGCCTTTTTATGGATGGCCTTTTCGTCGTTAAAATGGGGTTGGCACCCAGGCTTCTATCTATTGTTCCAGGGGATGAATGCCTTGATGTCGGCACCGATGTTTGCATTGATCACCAAGATCATGTTGGTGAATATTGATGACCATGAGCGCAAATTCCCTATTTATTCCTTGTTTGGCACATTAGGTTGGATGATGGCAGGGCTGCTGGTGAGTGGCTTAGATATGGATGCCGACCCAGAGACTGGGCGTATTGGTGCGTTTATCCGTGTTGGGATGGGAGCTTTATGCTTCATGTTGCCTAGGACACCACCAGCTGAAAATGCTCAGACTGGATGGAAAGCTGCATTGGGTTTGAATGCATTGAGCCTTTTCAAAAACCGGCAAGTGGCAATATTTTTTATTGTCTCGATGTTGGTGTCTATCCCTTATGTTTCATTCTACATGTATGCACCAAAGATGCTGACATGGATGGGGGATCAGCACCAGACGGCGAGTATGACTTTGGGGCAAATAGCAGAAATATTTGCCATTCTTCTGTTGAGTGCATTGGCGGGTAGATTTAAAATGCGCTATTTCTTTGTGGTCTCCATGAGCCTAGGTGTCTTGAGGTTTGCTCTATTTGCACTAGCTGGAGAACTTTCGATGATTAGCCTGCTCTACATAGGTTTAGCCTTACACGGCCCAATTTATACCTTTATGTCGATCACGGGCAGGATGTTTGTCGATAAACGCGTTGGGCCAGAATTGAGGGGTCAGGCACAAGCCTTGTATACAAGTTTGAACGGGAGTGTAGGGGGGATTATTGGAGGTGTTTTTTGCGGCTCATTATTTAATAGCACTGTGGGGAATGATGAAGCTCAGTGGCCAAGCTATTGGTGGATTTTAGCAGGTGTTGTGTTAGCCTGTTTGGTGCTCTTTATCTTGGGTTACTCTAAGAATGAGCCACCCATTCTAGCTGGAGACCAAAATGCCACCTCCGACGATCAAGAGCGAGCCTAGCACAAGTTTGACCATATTGACGTCTTTCCATTCTGAGAAGATGATGAGTGCTGCCGCAACAGTGACCAATGTGTTCATGTTATAGAGTGGCGTGATGACTGAGAGAGGGACGGCATACTTTATAATAGCTAGCGCAACTAAGGTCATACCAAGTCCCCAGGACATCCCAACCACAAGGGAAGGGATTGCTTTTTTTATTGTGAAGGATTGTTCTGACTGAAAAATACAAAGCGTGATGCCGATAACGACGACTCCTACACCAATACTGATCAAATGTACCCCGAGGGTGATACCTTGGTTGGTGCTCACTTTTTGGAAGAAGCCAGCAATGCCGAAAAGGATAGCTGGAATGAAACCTCCAATGAGGAGGCCTAGTTGAGCTTGAGTCATAACTAGTTTGCTGAAGTATCTATGCTGAGTTGTAAACTACCAATTCCATGAATGTGCGTCCCAGAACTTCAGTAGTTCGGCTTTGCTGCCATTGAAGCCATTACGTTCACTGGGTTGCCCTAGATTGCCAAAGTAGCGAGGCGTGCGCCAATTGCCACCTTGGTAGTGGTGTGGGACAGATCTTCCATTTTTCCACCAGACTCCAGCGTATTGCCACATTGCCCAAGTGTCCCAAACCCCAGAGCCTTGAACTAGCTCTTTAGGTGTTTTGAAAGCTGCGTGCTTATTGCTATAGAGGGCGAGCCAGTAGGGGTGTTTACGGAGGAAGGCTTTGTGTTGGCGGCTTGCATTGTTTAGGTTAGCACGGATGGTATCACTGTTTTCGAGGTAGACGACTGGTCGGACTCCAGTGAGACGGTATACCTCTGACAGGAAGGTGACCATTTTTGACACACTACATTTTGTATCAAAATCAGCTACGAGGAGGACTTTAGATGAACGAATCGAGGAACTTGACTTGATGTTCCTAAGGCGAGAAATATAGTTGCGAGCTTGTGAAGTTGCAGATGTGTTAGGCAGCACAAAGTAGTAGGTGCCTAGAAGGAAATTTTGTTGATCTGCACCTTGCAAGAATTGTGCACATTTGGTGTCGATGTGAGTGCCTTTTCCACAGCGTGCAATGAGGCCTAATGCACCACTTTTCTTGAGTGCAGTTTGGTTGAGCGGAGTGAAGCGTGCCTTGCTTGGCAATTGTTGTTCTTTAGGGTCGTATTCGGAGACATTGATGACTTGAGGGGACTCAGCAAAACTGACTTTGCCATACTGAGAGCAACTGGCGAGTAGTGAGATGGGGATCAATAGGAGACAAAAAAATCGCATAAGCTAGAGTTACGCGATTTTTGATAATTTGTAAATCATGGTCATCTCTGAGCACCATATTATACCAATTGAACAGTTATCTTAGCGT
>CAXMOB010000103.1:0-3268 GCA_964194815.1 Vicinamibacteria bacterium
ACACCTTTCAACTACAATAATGGAAAACCGGCAAAGCTGTTTAGCTCATATCATCGTAAAACAGTGGTGCGACATTTCAAATGGATGGAAAAATATGACATCTCTGGTGTCTTCCTACAGCGTTTCGGATCATCATTAAAATCACCGAAAAACTATCGCCACAGAAACGTCGTCACTGCCAATGTGCAGGCAGGGGCTAATCAGCACGGGAGAACATGGGCGATGATGTATGATCTGTCTGGATTACAAGCGGGAGACATCGAGAAATACGTGATAGCAGACTGGAAGCGGCTGATCGATAGAATGAAAATCACCAAAGACAAATCCTATCTCCATCACGCGAGCAAGCCGGTGATCGCAGTCTGGGGGATCGGCTTTAATGATGGACGGAAGTACTCATTAGATGAATGTGAAAAGCTGGTGAAATTTCTAAAAAATGATCCTATCTATGGAGGGAACACCGTCATGCTAGGAGTGCCGACTGGATGGAGGTCACTTCATAGAGATGCCGTGGATGATAAAAAGCTCCATGAAATAATCAAGCTTGCAGACATCGTCAGTCCATGGACAGTCGGTAGATATAACTCACCACAAGCGGCAAGAAAGCACGCTGAGAAAGTGATCAAGCCTGATCTAGAATGGACTAATAAAAACCAACTCGACTATATCCCCGTCGCCTTCCCAGGATTCAGCTGGCAGAACCTAAAGAAGAACCATGGCGAAGAGTCGAAGCTAAACAAAATCCCTCGGCTAAAAGGTGAATTCCTCTGGTCCCAAGTCAATTCGTTCAAACAAGCCGGAGCCGATACGCTTTACATCGCCATGTTCGATGAGATAGACGAAGCCACTGCCATCTTCAAATGCACCAACACCCCACCCATGGGTAAAAGTAAATTTCTAACAAATGACGGCCTCCCAAGCGACTATTACCTCTGGCTCACAGGTAAAGCAGGGAGCCTAATGCGAGGTGAATTAAAGGTGGGCCCAGACATGCCAAAACGACCTTGATCCCAATAAATTCAGAGCTCTCAAGATCTAACGAATATGAGGCAGATCTCATTATGTTCTGCCATTGTCAACTGATTCATTCGTAACGTTAAATCCTAACTTTTCATACCGCCTACAACATTAACTGAACCATGCAGGCATGGCATTATTTTCCGCTAGTTCCTGCTCACCTTATGTCGACCCAGGCTAGGTGAGATCACATACATTCCTGCGGGTACTTTTTTAAAAAAAAGTAATTTGCCATCGACAACTATCCTCTTATTCTGATAGTTGAACCATGGCATTAAAAATACTTTCTCGTGCTGAACAGGTGGCCGAATATCTAAAAAGTGAACTACTGCGCGGTCGCTGGGGGAAGTCCATGCCTGGCGCACTAGCTCTAAAAGCTCAGTTAGGCACAAGCCACAGTACTATTCATGAGGCACTCATACAGCTAGAAGCGGAAGGGTTATTGATACCGCAAGGAGCTGGAAAGTGCCGGCGTATCGTGCGGCCTAAAAATCAGCCGAGACCCACGCTAACAATTGCCATTATTCTCTACGAACCAGACGACCGGAAAGTGGATTATCTGATCGAACTTCTTCACCAGCTCAACGAAGCGGGGCATACGGCTTTTTTCACCTCGAAAACTCTAATCGAGCTAAGCATGGATACAGTAAAAGTTGCTAACTACGTCGACAAAAACGAAGCCGACGCATGGGTAGTAGTGGGTGGATCACTACCTGTGCTAGAATGGTTTTCCGTACAGTCGTTTCCTGTATTTGGGCTTTTTGGTCGCGTCATGAATGTGCCAATCGCTAGTGCTCGTCCTCAAAAAATACCGGCTCTGCGTATTGCCGTGCAGCAATTAATTTCCCTCGGTCACAGACGTATTGTAATTCTCACAAGAGGAGAGCACCGAAAGCCCGTTCCTGGCCTCCTCGAGCAGGTTTTTTTAGATGAACTCGGTGCTAATGGAATTCCTACAGGTCCTTATAACCTACCGGACTGGGAAGAAACCAGGAAAGGATTCCGCCGCTCACTAGATTCACTATTCGAACACACACCACCCACCGCCATCCTTATGGATACATCCTTGCTGATCATTGCGGCAATGCAGCACTTTACAAGGCTTGGTATTCAAGCACCTCGGGATGTCTCACTCATCTGCCTAGATCCTGATCTCGCACCAGTTTGGTGTGATCCTGTTATTTCGCATATCTCATATGACAGTCGCCCTTGGCTAAACCATATTACCCGCTGGGCAAACAACATCGCTCGAGGTAAAGACGATTATAGCAAGAGTTCTCCCCTGGCAAAATTCGTTGAGGGCGGAACCATCGGTCCGGTGCCAAAGTAATAGTAACAAGCTCTCCAAAATATAATTTGATTTCACTTCAATAGTGCTGCCAATTTCAGTATTACATGACCTTGCCCTCTTGCTATCTGCTTTCCTTGTCGATCAATTAACATTAAGTTAGGAACTCCATCTCCTCCAAATTTCTTCATACCTGAATGCTTCTTTTCATGGTAATCAATCGCTAGCCAAGGCATTTTTTCCTTTTTCATGTAGTTCTTCATCTTAGCTTCGCTGCGATCCTGAGAAACAACAACGAGAGGTTAGCTCCACCCAGCCGACTGGGCACCGTAAAACCATAAATCCCTACGCGGAGGAAAGTGCCGCTCCCATATTGGGTTAAACATGAGGAGGACATCTATCCGAAAAGGAGGATAGTTCGTTTTCACAAACGCTTTGACTTCTTTCAGAAGGAAGTTGTATATTCATTGTACATTAAATACATTGAACATACCTCTTATGAAAAAACTACCTCTTATGAAAAACATACCCTACCCGAGTCAATCTCTACGCTTTAAGCTAGGCTTGAAATCCGGGGTTGAATCCGGATTTGCCTTGCTCGCCACCATCTCCGTGATGGCACTAGTCATCATGATTGCCATGGCCATGGTGAGCCTCAGCACCAGCGTACTGCGCACTAGCAATCATGGACGTGCGATGGAAGAAGCCCAGGCAAATGCGCGCATGGCTCTTGCGTTGGCTATCGGAAAACTGCAGCAGGAGATGGGACCAGATCAGCGGATTTCCGCAAACGGCGCCATCATTTCTCAAACGGACGTGCTACACCCCCATTGGACAGGTGTTTGGGATTCTTGGAAGGCTGGGACAGGTGAAAACAGCCAGCACAGCACCATAGGAGACACCGACGAGATGGCTCCTACTTACGTAACTAACAGAAGCGACCATTTCCGTGGTTGGCTACTC
>CAXMOB010000104.1:0-1647 GCA_964194815.1 Vicinamibacteria bacterium
AAAGGGAACTAACCGCGAATAAAGCGAATCTACGCGAATGCTCCCAAGCTGATGGATGGGGGGCTACGAAAGATACAGTAAGATGCGAAAAATAAACTGATCAAGAGGGGTGTATTGGATGCATAAAACTATCGAGATGAAGCGGACTCAGTATGGAATGTGCAGGAGGAGGCACTGAAAGATGGAGTGACGAGTGAGGATGTGATCGGCAATGAGACCGACACCGACGACGACATGCGCGAAGCGTCACCGACAGTCTAGATGACAGATACACTATTTCTTTAGCTTATTGATAGTCATCACTCTGCTACTTGTGTGTGCCCGAATAGTTGGTTGATACATCGACTCGATCGTGGCAGGGAGGGCAGTGAAGGTGCCAGCGTGCTCGGCTCTTAGGCGGTAGCGAATGGAGCTTTTACCTTTCGGAATCGAGTCAAGGTAGAAATCTGTCACAGCAATGCGAGGTTGGCAAAGCGAAATGATCCTTGCCTCACGGCAGGGCACCAGAGTATAACAAAGAAGTCCAAAATTAATGTAACCTGGGAAATCATCAGAAGCCAAGTAACTGGACTGGCGTTCACCAGAGGAGCCTTATGCGGGAAAATCGCACGTAGGGGGTATGTCAGACAACTGGCGTTCCTACCTTAATCGCTAACACAAATGGAAAATATAATGGCTGAAACAAACGAGCTCAAACTGAACAATTATTTTATTGAAGTGTCTGGATCTGGTCTTCCTGAAATTGATGGTCTCTTCGTCCCTTCAACGGCACCTCCCGTCAAATCTGAATCAGGTACAGTGTCAAGTCTAGGCTACTGGAACGGAAAAATGGCATGGGATCGTGCCGATGGCAAAGCAGCAAGAAATCCTTCACTATCCTACTCCAATACCTATAAATCGTGGAGAATTTCCCGACTCGATGGTCACCTGGCATACGATATCACCTGTGAAGATGAAATGCCACCTACCGACAGAGAGTGGCACGTTTACAAAATGGGCGTCGCACCTTCGCCTAAGGTGGTGATCCATCACTGCGATCCGAGACAACCAACCCCCAAACCTAATGTTATCTTCGTTCTCGGAGGACCTGGTTCAGGAAAAGGAACTATGTGTGGGATTGCCGAGTCTCAACTCGGCTGGACTCACTTATCCACCGGAGATCTCCTCCGCGACGAGCTTCAAGCTGGAGGCCCGACTTCCGTCAGTATTCAAGAATTCATGGCTGCGGGGAAATTGGTGCCCAACCAAATCACTATGACTTTGCTTAAAGGCGCCATGGAGAAGGTAACAAGAACTACAGGAAAGAATAACTTTCTTCTTGATGGATTTCCCCGCTCCCTAGCTAATTTGGAAGGATGGTATGATATCTTCAGCCGAGAAGCAGAGCTCCCGAAAATGTTGTACTTTGAGTGCCCCTATGCCGTACTAGAAAAACGCATTTTGGGTCGTGCTAAATTCTCAGGAAGAAGTGACGACAATATTGAGAGCATAAAGCTGAGGTTCGACACCTTCAATGTTGAGACTCTGCCCATCGTTGAACTTTTCAAAAGCAAAAATAAGTGTATTGAAGTCGATACCAGTCAAGACCGTCAGGCCGTCTATGCACTTGTCAGCAGCAATCTAGCAGAGCATACCGAAAGAAAATTC
>CAXMOB010000105.1:0-5009 GCA_964194815.1 Vicinamibacteria bacterium
AAGCTATATTCTTTTAGAATCGAGGCTTGATAAAGGAGCGATGCGGGCATCGTGACTGAAGAAAAACACTGATTGTAGATGAATACAGCGAGTAAGCTTCGCCCAATGCGTAGCCTAGTCTCTTCATCCTTACAAAAAAAATCATTCGTCTCTTTTGTTTCTCTAAGTGGTATTATAGACACAACTACGTTTTTTATCAGCATCAAAAAACATGGAGATGAACCAGCTAAAATCATCAAGATACTTTGACCGGATACCTTTGGATAAAAAAAGGCCGAAGCTGCAATACAACTTTGGCCATTTGTTATTTTATGAAGTGCGTCTCAGATTAGCCACGCTTTCTAAGCCATGTTGCCACGTATTCACGTGCACCAAGGCCGATAGCAAGAGCTCCACCGATACCGAAAGCAACGCCTGCAGCATAGATAGACACCTTATATGGTAGGCTTGTGAGATCACTTGCGATCCCAGCACGGTCTAATGCAACCACAGCAGATATAGCAATGATCACAATGCGAACGATTTTCGCCATACACGCTGACTTATCAGCAAGTGCATTGTAAGCAAACTTAGCACCGACAAGACCAGCAGAGAGAACGATCACTGCAAGAAGGATGTTGAAGTAACCTGATACCATAGTTTCAGAGAGACCTGAAAGGAGACCTAGTTCTAGGCTATCCAATGCTGTGCCTAACACTATCACTACAATACTAAGTAGCACTACAGTTCCAACGATAGACGATACTGCACCCTTGCCTTCAGTTGGAAGATTAAAACCGATCTTGGCAGGCATTTGATCAACACCAGTTCCTTTAAGAACATTACGAACAACGCGTGACGCCACTTGGCCGATAATAATACCAATCGCAAGAATTACCCCTGCAAGTAGTACAAGAGGAATCGCTGATGTCACTGACGCTATAATCCCCTTAAGAGGTGTAGAGATAGCCTCAATTTTAAGCGCATCAAGAACTGGAGGAATGAACAACAAGATAAGAAAACCATGAGCAGCAACCACAAGTGACTTCGCAATTGGTGTTCCCGTTTTTGAGCCTAAACGTTCGTCAACCTTAGCAACTTCAAGCACGTTCGTCAGAAGTTGTTTAACTATTTTAGCAATGAAGAGTAAGAAGAAGAGTAAAACTCCTGCAACAAAAACATTTG
Organism: Vicinamibacteria bacterium; assembly: GCA_964194815.1. Taxonomy (GTDB): domain Bacteria; phylum Verrucomicrobiota; class Verrucomicrobiia; order Verrucomicrobiales; family Akkermansiaceae; genus Rubritalea. Next base: position 1,165 of record CAXMOB010000105.1, read on the forward strand.
GGACAAAATCAAAAAACTTATCAAGCATACCAACCAATGGCTGACTAGCATTCCCCAACTGAGCGATATCCAATGAGATTACAGCTGCGTATATAAGAAGAAGAAGGTAAGCTATTGTTGATATTGCCATAGAAATATCAGCCTTATAGCCTATTTTAGCGGCAATTTTATTATCCAGTTCGGTGTTATTCAAGCCCTTAAGAAGTAGTCCCTTGATAATTCCGGCAACTTTTTTCAGTAGCCAAAAAACAATAAGAGCCAAAAGAATTAACGCAGGCTTCTTAAAAGCCATTAGTGGCTCCTGAATAGTTTGAACAAGATCCTTCAGCCCTTGAAGGGAGAAGTCGGCAAGTATAGTATACATGTAGTTTGATGTTTAGGTGTTTAGGTGATGTAATACGATCAGCAATTGGTTAATTTCGTATCCCACTACGCATAAAAAAAGCAGAAACTACTGCTATTGTCACACCCGAAATACACAAATAACACACTTTAACTGGTCGTAACCCTACTTCCTAAAGAGAGAACTTGTCAAAATAGTCCATCAACTCCATTCTCCCCCCATGAAAGAATCACCCATCACTACTGATGCCGTTATTTTAGAACGTAAAGGAGACCACACCTTCACCGCGGAACTCCCGAATGGAAAAGTCCTCATGGTGCACACGCCTAAGAAGCTCAACGCGCTTGCCCAAGAACTCATATCCGGTGACAAAGTGAAGTTAGAAATGACCACATTTGATTTTGATAAAGGCCGCATCGCGGGAAGAGCCTAAAATCATCACCCTATTATGAACTTCATTCTCGGCACTGCTGGACACATCGACCACGGCAAGTCCTCATTGGTCAAAGCTCTGACAGGCATCGCAACCGACCGACTCCCAGAAGAGCAAAAACGTGGCGTTACCATCGAACTGGGATTTACTCATCTCGAACTCAACGAACACCAAATCGGTATAGTCGACGTTCCGGGCCACGCAGATTTCGTCAACAACATGGTATCTGGCGTTGGAGCTCTAGATATAGCGCTCTTCGTCGTCGCTGCCGACGATTCGTGGATGCCGCAGTCAGAAGAGCACCTCCATATCCTTTCCTACTTAGGCATAAAAAATATCATCATCGCCTTAACCAAAGTCGATGTCTGCGAAGATGTCGAATTTGTGGTCGAGATGCTCAGAGATGAACTTCAAGGCACCGCCATTAGTGAAGCACCTATCATCCCAGTTTCCTCACACACTGGCGAAGGGATTGAGGAACTCAAAAATCAAATTGCCGAGATGGCCACCACCATCAAACACGACAATAAAGGTAAAATTTCCACCCTCCATATCGACCGGGTGTTCTCACCAAAAGGCGTGGGCACAGTTGTGACTGGCACCCTCTGTGGTTGCGAGATATCACCTGGCGACACATTGATGTGTTACCCGATTCTTCTGCCGACCTCGATCCGTCACATCCAGATGCACCAAAGTTCCTCCCAGACCGCTCCTCCTGGAAGCCGTGTGGGACTTAACCTCGCCGATCTCTCAATAGAACAACGTGGAAAACCTGGTGCAAGAAGAGGCTACATGCTCGCCAACCCAGGACTGGAAATCAGCAAAACGCTCGACGTCCAACTCGAAAGGCTGTCGCGTGAAGTGCCTGGGCAGTCAGCAACTAGGCGAGCACTCAAGAACACAGAATCTGTCATTCTCCACCTTGGCACAGCTAGAATCAAAGCTCGCGTCATCCTCAACGACCGCACCACCTTAGCCCCTGGCGAAACCTGTTTTGCTCAACTACGCTTAGAAGAATCAGTAGCAGCATGTATCGGCGATCGTTTTGTGCTACGTGATGGGGCCCAGCAAGGAACCCTCGCAGGTGGGATCATTCTTAATCCAGTAGCCGAATCTCGTAGATTTAGAACACCTGAGCGTGCTGAGATCCTACTCAAAAAGGTCGATGTCATTCAGAATAGCCGCGCCCTATTACTACACGAATTAGACACCAGGGGATTTGTGCAGCATGACCACCCCATCCTCAATAGCCCATTCCGCCAATCAACCATAGATCAAGTCGCACAAAAACTGATCAGCGAAAAAAAGGCCTACCGAAAAGGGGATTTCATCACATCCAAGAAATGGTGGCAAGAATCTGTTAAGGCTGCGGGAGATATCATTCAAAACTATCACCAACAAAACCCGCATGAATCCGTGATGCCCCTCGACGCATGGAGAAGTGCGCTACAAAAACAAGGCTACAAAGACCTTGTGCACGGACTCCTAGAAGATGCACTCACGGGCTCAGGCTATCAAAAAAAGGAATTAGGCATCTCTCATAACGATCACAACCTCGAACTGCCTCCGCATTTAGAGGCTATAGCTGATAAAATCATTGCGGAGCTTGAATCGGCAGGCCTACAACCACCTATTTTAGTTGAGTTCATAGACACCCCTGAGAAAGAGCAATGTTTGAAGTTTTTAATCAAAAGTAAGCAAGTCGCCGAACTCTCACCAAAGGCCATTTTACTACAAAAAACATTGGATCAAGCGATGGCCAAGGTTGTTCAGTTCATTGAAACCAATGGTCCAGCCACCTCCAGCGACATCCGCCAAAGCATTGGTGCTACAAGAAAAGTACTCATTCCACTGCTAGAACTAATGGACGCTAAAAACATCACCCAACGTGATGGCGACCACAGAAATCTGCTCTAAGCTGATTCATTTACAGACTCCACATCTGACAGAAATTATCAATTTAATGAGGTTTTCTAAGTCTAGCACACTTTCCCAATTATGCTAATATCCTTGTAAGACTAACCCACGAATAACGTATATAACGTATTATTCCTATGAAACTAAATAAACATTTCACAATCCTCACCAGCCTAGCGGCAGGTAGTTTGCTCGCCTTTATCGCATGTAATAAAGAGAATGAGAGCACCACTCAAACAACTTCAAAGGAAGTTGTAGCAAAGAAAAAAATCAAAGCACTCCTCGTTACTGGTGAAGGCTATCATGATTACGAAGCTCAAAAGAAGATCATCACAGAAGGCACCAGTAAGCTCATCGACATCGAATGGACAGTCTGGCACCACAAAAAACCAGCTGATGCTAAAACAGCACTGTCAGTAAAGGGCTGGGCCGATCCTTATGACATCGTGGTTTACAACATTTGCCACGCCAGTGAAAAAGATGCAAACTTCGTTAACGGTGTCGTTGAAATGCACAAAGCAGGTAAGCCTTGTGTTGCCATCCATTGCTCAATGCATTCCTACCACTGGAAAATTGGAAAAAACCGCAACAGCGATGACAAGGAATGGAACAAACTCCTCGGGGTAAGATCTCCAAGACACGGGAGAAAAGCTGCTATTACAGTCACTAAATTAAAGGACACTGACCACGCGGCTGTCAAAAACATGCCAGCTGAGTGGAAAACACCTATGGGCGAACTCTACAACATTCATAAGGTTTACGATAGTGCTACTGTGCTAGCTCACGGCAACAACGGCGATAAAAAGCAAGGCACTCAACCTGTAGTCTGGGTAAACAAATATGGCAAAGCTAACGTTTTCGCCACCACTCTTGGTCACCACAACGAAACAATGAAGACCAAAGAATTCCTTCAAACTGTGTCAGACGGAATTGTTTGGGCTGTTGAAACAACTGCCAAAGACAAGAAGTAACAGCTCATTTTTTATATTTATCAGAGAGGTCTTAGCGGTGCTAGTGCTGCGACTACCTTAGAACTTCGGATATGTGCAGCTCATTTTGCTCAAGGGTAAGGCGTGAGGATTGAGTGCATACTCATGCACGATTGACGAGCAACGAAGCTATTGAACAAAAGGAGCAAGTGCTCTTGCAACC
>CAXMOB010000106.1:0-4491 GCA_964194815.1 Vicinamibacteria bacterium
AATTTTCATTCCTGTATTGACTGACCATGAGTATTCATTCGATCCGTAAACTCTGAGTCTTGTAGCAGAGCTGATTTTATTTCCTTCAGCATCCTTAGCGTCGACCGTGACTGTGTAGCGGCCAGCTTTGGTTGGCATGAACGGAAGTGACAATGGCTTACCAGCGAGCAGTTGCACCTTATGAGTGGTGAATAGCTCTTCCTTTTTGTTGTTGTCGATGGTGACACGACCGTCGCCTGAACGCACCTTGACGCTATCATAGGTGATGCGATTGATAGTGACGGTAGCTTCCATATCAAGCTTGCTTGCTTGTCCTTTATTGGTGACCGCGAGGAAGTTAAGTTCGTTCGCTTGCCCTACTTTGAGAAGTTTATCAATACGTCCGATACCAATGTAGTGGGACGATGGATGAAGGGTGAGATAGCTGGTGTCGGTCAATGTTTGTTCGCGACCATCGGTGACTTCCGCGATGAGCTTGACCTTCTGTGGGCTTGGAAAACTAGCAGCTTCGATGGTGAGATCAAACGAGGCTAGGCCTTCGTCGCTGAGATCTAACGAACCGTTCTGACGCTTGCTGTCTTTATCATCATAGTAGTTACCATCGTCATAGCCGTAGTAGTAATCCCAGTAGTACGGGTCATACTTTAGGTGATTACCAAAGTAGTATTCACGAAACTTCTCTGGGTAAAATCCTGAGTCAGTGACGGTGAGGTACCAATCGAGTTTGCCTTTTGCCACTGCTGTGCCCATGTAGTAGTTGGCATTGACCTTGGCTGTTAGCGAAAGTTTTTGGTTTTCTTTTGCAGTGAGTGTGTTGGCAACCTTGAAGGCATTACGTCTAAATTCTTGAACTGAGAAATACGATGTGAAAGTGCTGTTGCGGCGCAGTAACCAATTTCTTTCCCATTGGTCATCGTCGTTTTCATCTTCAGCAAGTTTATCCTCAGGGATTTTAAATTCCAATCTGATTTGATAGGAACCTAGGTTGGAGCTTGGGAGATCCATGGTGTGGTCGAATGTGCCATTGTCGGAGATAGTGATCTCTTGTTCGACGAGGATGCGATCGGCAGGATCAAGAATGCTGAGTGTGGCCTTGCGTTGCTCAGGGACGCGATGAACATTGTCTCTGCGTTCACGGACGATGCCTTTGATGTGAGCTTTCTCACCTGGCTTGTAGAGCTTACGGTCAGTGAAGATAAGTGCTTCACGTTGCCAACCGTCTAAAGTATACCAATGGTATTTCACAGGGAACCTCCAGAGGCCTACGGTGTTCATTTGTTCATTGATTGGGATGATGTAAGAATCACCACCTAAGGTAGCGACAAGGTGGCTGGCTTTTTTTGAAGCCGGAAGTTTAACGATGCCATCTTGATTCGACTTCAGAGTTGTTTGAAGTTCGGCGTCAGCAGAGTAGGTTTGAAGTTCTACTTGTCCGAGTGGTTTGCCAGTATCACATGAGTAACAGTAGAGGAAGGTGTCGTCCCCGCTAATTTTCCACGCTAGGCCGATGTCAGTAAGTTGAAGGAACGACTGCACATTGTGGAGTGCTGCGTCGGTCCCTTGTTTTGGAACACCTTCGACATCGAGGAAGAAGATGAGGTTCTTGCGATCTTGTGGGAGAATTTTATCCCATTCTAAGACCAAGGTTTTAGAAGTGTCGATTTTGTTATCGAGTTGATAGGATTGGTCGTGGATGACTTTTCCGTTGATGAGGCTGTAGGGCAGGGGAACACGTTTAGTAGCGCGATTGTTATTTCCTTGCACCTGACCTTCTAAAAATTGATTGAAGCCCTGGTGAGATCTGATCGCTTGCTCTTTGGTGAGTGCTTTGACACGCACTCTGACTGACTGCATATTTACGGTTTCAATCGGATACTTTCGTTGTCCTTTTGCAAGCTGAGCATTGCTGTAGGTAGGGATCGCCATCGAAGCCTCGATGTGCTCAAATTGCACACGCTCGCTGTAGGCCTTACTCAAGCTCAGCCCATTGTTAGCCATCAATGAGCGAAGGATATTGATATTGTAGTTGTCTTGCTTGTAAAAATTGCCATGCAGATCAATGCGTGAGCCGCTGATCGTGAATTTGAGGTCAGGGATCGCAGGTGTTATTTTAACTAGTTCCTGTAGCTGTTGCTGAGTGAGATTTTCTTGTACCTTGCTATTAAAAGTAAGGCGGAGGAAGCGTGGCTCATTTGGAACTGTGGCAGCTGTGGATTTAGTGTGCGCGAACTTATTTTTACTACCCGCGCTGAAGCTGTCTGACTGTACAATTTTTGTATTCTTTGACTTGTTTGGTATTCCCTTCATGCTGTGCAAGGTCCAATGGGTGCCGGCAGGGAGTGTGTCGATCGGCCGAACCATAATGCAGTTAGGGAGGACTGTGTCCTTCTTAAGTTTGATTTTAGGATTCTCAATTCCTAGCGACTTGTTAATAGCAAATTGGAACCGCTGTGACCATGAGGTCTGAGCGTAGTAGGTAGAATTAATATCACCGAAGGTAGCTTGAGTGATTTGAGCTGCGGAACGGTTGCCTTCTTTACTCTGGTAAAAGAAATAGGGAGAGAGTGACCGAGGTGAGATATCATCCGTGAAGCATAGGAAGGTAGCAGGACGTTTTACTGAGCTTGCTGAACTGAGTTGTCTAGAGCGGCGGATCTCGAAGGCGTGAGTTGATTTCTTTCCTAAGTTTGTTTTAGGGATGGCTTTACCAGTTGTATCCGCCAGTCCTGCCTTGGTTGAGATGATGTAGGTCGTGTTTAAGGAAGCGGGCTCGAGTGGCTGAAAGATAGCGACATTTTCTGAGTGCCAGAGAATTCTTCCTTTGAGAGCTGGTTGAAAGTTCAAGAGGGTATTCTCTTGAGTGGTTCCAACGCTCTCTTTGGCTATCATGGCATTATCAAAGACAACGCGTGTCTCTGATTCGGGAGATAGCCGGTATTGGCTGGTGAGTTGAGGGGCTGCAGCTGCGAAACTGCAGCTTATCAATAGGGTTGTTGTTAGGTGTCGCATGGTGTTGTGCGTGGATGGTTTAGGTAGGGTAGGGTAGAACAAAAAAATAAGTAGTTCTAATTAGGATACGCATGATAGAACGGTGAGACTATCATTTAATTCAATAAAAAGATGTTTGGGCAATTTGAGAGATCACAATGGGTTCTAGTTGAGCCGAAAAGGGTAATACCATTCTGAGAAACAAAAGAGTGGTATAACACAAAAAAGGAGCCCGCACCATGCGAGCTCCTTTTTGAGAAAATAATGAGGAATCGATTAGCTGAGTGTCTTTGCTGCAGCTAAAACGATACGTTCAGTGGTGTCCCAATCGATACACTTATCAGTGATGGATTGACCATAAGTAAGGTCAGCTAATGGTTGTGGGAATTTTTGAGCACCTGCGACAATGTGAGATTCGAGCATTGCTCCGACAATTTTCTCGTTACCCGCTGCCCGCTGGCGAATGATTTCTTCGAATACAGCAGCCATTTTAGTGTCGTCCTTACCACAGTTAGCGTGCGAGGCATCGATCATGATGGCGTCAGTGGTGTTGGACTTAGAAAGCTTTTCAATCGCCTCAGCAACATCGTTAGCCCCATAGTTTGGGCCATCTGAACCACCACGAAGAATCATGTGGCAATCTGGGTTGCCTGAAGTTGTTACAGCAGAGGCAACACCTTGGTCAGATACACCGAGGAAAGTTTGTGGTTGCGACGCAGCATTGATCGCATTGATAGCAGCACCGAGGTCACCTGTTGTGGTGTTCTTGAAGCCGAGTGGCATGGAGAGTCCTGACGCCATTTGGCGGTGAGTTTGTGACTCAGTGGTGCGGGCACCAATAGCAGACCATGAGATGAGATCTGAAATGTACTGAGGCGTGATTGGATCGAGAAGTTCAGTAGCGGTGGGAAGACCAGCTTCTAGGACGTCGCAGAGGAACTTGCGTGCCTTGCAGAGGCCAGTTGGGATGTCGTCGGACCCATCTAGTTCTGGGTCCATGATGAGCCCTTTCCAACCAACAGTGGTGCGTGGCTTTTCGAAATAGACGCGCATGACCATGTAGACTTTATCTTCAACTTGTTGAGCAAGTTGAGCGAGGCGTTTTGCATACTCGACACCGGCTACGGTATCGTGAATTGAGCATGGTCCACAAATTAGGAGGAAGCGCTTGTCTTCTCCACTTAGTATGTTGCGGATGATCTGTCTTGATTCCACGATGAGTTCAGCGTGTTGCTCAGAGCGAGCAATTTCGTTGATCATATTTAGTGGAGCTGTCAATGGAACGTTCTTTGTAACGTTCAGGTCTGAAACTTGGTGCATGGTGTGAATAAAGTTCTTTGCGGACTCTGCCATTAAGCACTTGCTTGGCAATCAAAATCTGGTCAGAGAGGGCAGGGCTATCACAGATTGAACGTAGCTATGCCTTTCAGCACAGCGTACTTGTGGTCAATTTACTTGATGCTTCGAAGTTCAGGTGCAGGCTTGCCTGATTCGATAGTTTTT
>CAXMOB010000107.1:0-4331 GCA_964194815.1 Vicinamibacteria bacterium
AAGGACGACTTCATACTTACCAGGTTTGATGTGACTAGGAATGCTCCACTTGAGGAATTCTGAGGTTTTGTTCCACGACACGATGGTGTTACCACCTCTGATTTGCATTGTTTTGCCATGGATTTTAGCAGCAGTAGCTGGAAGGGATTTGCGAAGGGACACGCGAAGCCTCATGGCAGTGGCTGGCAGTTCCTTGATGAAAATATCTTTATACTCCATGGTAGCAATACCGCCTGAATGGAGTTGTAATGCGAATACTCCGTACGATGGTATTTTGGAGTTCTTCTCTAGATAGTCTGCAGTGAGGTGTCCATTGATGTAGAGGCGGTGCCTGTTGCCTTCGCACAGGATTTTGTAACTGTTCCAGCCACCTTCTTTAAAGTCCTTCAATAGAGCCTTGGTGTCGCCTTTAAGGAGCTTTCCTCTGCGGTGTTCGTCGTAGACATCTCCCCAGTAGCCTTTGCCAATATCCGCTTGGTAGCCGATGATGTGGTGTGTTCCTGGTTTGTTAGGGGTTTTCTGCATGATTGACCTGTATTGAAGCCCACTATTAATGAGGCCCGTTGCGTGGTCGCCACTGAGTCTGAATTGGCAGGTGAATTCAAAATTTTGGTAGTTTTTATTAGTGGCGAGGTAGGTATTGGTTGGCATTTTTTTGCCGTGGCTACTTGCGGTGACCACACCGTCGACCACCGACCAGTATTTCGCGTTGGCCTTTTTGACAACGGTCCAGCCCTTGAGCGAGTTGCCGTCGAATAGCGAGACCTTCTCTTGGGCAAAGCAAGGTGAGCTAAGCAGAGCTGCGAATAGTAAAATAGATTTTTTCATCGATTGGGCTATGGTTATTTAGGTGTTTTAAGGTAGCTTGCAACATCTGCGAGCATGTCGACTGACCAGGTTTTTCCGTACAGCCCTGGCATGAATGAGCGACCATTGATGCTTCCGTGACTGTGAAGGTTATCAGAGGAAATGAAGGCAGTGATGCCTCCTTGCTTTCCGATGACGATACCATTGACGTCGTGCTTTACAAGATAGCCTTGTTCTACGTGACCATCTTTTCTTACAGCATAGTAGAGGCCAAATGCACCTTCGAAGGCATCGTTAGGGCTAATCACCGCAGTGAGTAAGTGTTCGTAGTCTCGGTTCTTACCGCCATCAAGTGGAGGTGCAAATGTATTGCCTTTACCACCTTGTGAGTGACAGCTGAGACAGGATTGGAACATAGCAGCTCCGATTTGAAGATTGGGTTTTCTCGTTTCACTGGCTTTTACAACCTCTTTGATTTTCTTCTGTCTGGCTGCTTTATCAACTTGCTCAATTTTATTAGCATGGGTGAAAATATCTTTTCCTCTCCAGTCGTTTTTATTGTGTGCTAGTGTTAGGCTTGCCGCTTCATAGCTCCATGCGGACGATGGCAGATATGATTTTTCCCACAGACCTTTGATAATGTCACTTCCTGCTTTGCTGAAAGCTAGTTTGGTAACGACGATTTCTAGTTGCTGAGGAGTGAGGTGTGGCAGCCATTGTTGTAGATCAGCAGAACTGTTTATTGGAGCCTTGATGACAGTTGCTGCAAGAGCGTGGAGGCGAATATCAAAGCTTAAGCTATCGTTGAAAATCTGCTCCCTGTAGAACTCTGCGCTGAGCGTTTTGTCATGGCTCAAGACATTGAGGAGAGCTAGCCTATCATTATTGTCCTTCGCTGCATTGTAGAGAACGACTAACTTTTTGGTGTGGAACGGTGAGCGAAGCGCTTGGATGAGTTCTAATGCTTCTTTCTGTTGCGTTATCTCCTTTGAGTCCAAGAGTTTATTGATGTGTGCGATGTAGAAACGGGCAAGCTCTGGACCATCAATATCTGAAACATTCTCTATAGCCAGTTTGAGCATCTCTTTGCTACGGCTGCTGAATGTCGGGGCTACTGCATCTCGCACAGATTTATCCTGCAGCATTTTAGTGACGGCGATGAAGGTGTTTTTATCAATCTTACTAGAGGAAGCAGACTTCCAAATGTTAACAAACACCGAGGTGCGCTGATCGACAGGAAGTGATTGAAGAGCCCAGAGAATATTTTCTGCAGGATGTTTAGTGGCTCCTCCCTTAGCTAAGTAGTCTTGTAGTTCTTTAGGGTAACTCTCTAGTGCTTTTCTGGTAAGAAAGCGTTCGAAGTTACGTTCATAATTTCCGCCGAATTTATTGTCCGACGCTGCTGGTTTTGAAGCTTCGATGAGTAAAGCGATAGTCGCATGCTTAGCTTCGTCAAGTTCTTCAAGTGTTCTGATGACTTGTGATCGCACCATGCAGTTGGTGTCGTTAAGGAATGGAGTGACTAAATTTGCGACCTTTGCAGCATCTAGTTGGTAAGTGGCAAGTGAACGAATCACTTCGCGGCGAATGTCGCCATCCTTATCGGCAATAGCTGATTTGATCGTTGCTTCATCATAGCTACCGAGTCCCTCGAGTGACCACAGTGCGAGGATACGCACATCTTTTGCAATTGATTTGTCGTTTGCGATTTGCTTAAGCTGAGGGGCGAGTTCGTTAGCCTTACGATCCACAATCTGGTGCCAGGCAGCACGTTTTTCCCATAGTGAGCCGCCGTTGAGGTGCTTGATGAGATCCGCATTTTTTGCTTTCGCTACATTTGGAATACTAAATGGCTTTTGTGATTTATGACGAATTCTCCAGATGCGGCCATGTTTGCGATCGCGGTCTGGGTGCGTAGTGGAGACCTCGTTATGCGAAACGATTTTATTATACCAATCTGCAATGTAGAGACAACCATCTGGGCCAAACTCAATATTGACCGGGCGGAACCAATCGTCCTTTGAATGGAGTAGATCAGGAAGGTGTTCTGTTTTTATCGTTCCGTTAGGGAGTCGTTCGATGCGGACGCAGTTGATCGAATGAGTGATCGGGTTAGCGAGTATTGCGACATTTTTCCATTCCTTTGGGAAGCCATGCTCTCCATCTTCGGAGAAAGCTAGTCCAGATATACCAGTTCCTCCTACACGGAACTTATGGACCCTGTTGAGCATCGGTTGGTAGTTACGAATCTTTTGACCACCGATTCCATTGATGCCAGTCTGGTCTTCCATAGGGAGAACTGAGAGCCCATTGTCATTTGCTGAAGTTGCATACCATTGGCCATTGGATTGGACTTGGTAACCCCAGACATTGTCACGCGCTATATTAAGGACCTCTAGTTTTGTTCCCGCTAGGTTGAAGCGTAGGTTTTTTGCATAAGTGACTTCTAGTTCTTGCCCAGACTTGTGCACCTTGACTTTACCAGAGTTGAGTGCTCCATGAGAGAAATTTACCCACCCACCAGGGCCACGCACTAGTGAATGTGCCATGGTGTGGGTGTCAAACATCCCGAAGCCGGACATGACGGTGTTGACCTTGTCTTGTTTGCCGTCGTTGTTTGTGTCTTGGAGGAAAAACATTTCAGAGCCGTGAGCGACATAGCACCCATCTTTATAGGGTAGGATGCTCTGCGGAATACTGAGTCCATCAGCCCACACCTGAAGTGGTCCTTTGGCTTGTTGCGTTGGTTGATCAACAATGAGGATTTTGTCCTTACCTCTGGTTTCTAATTTATATAGTTTTTGAATGGCGAGCACCTTTGGGTACTTTTCTCCCAACTTTGGATCCTGCATCATCTTTAAATTCTGGTTCCAGCCTTGACCTGTCACAGGGTCTAGTGGATACATCTGTGCAGTTTGAGTCCAGAGTCGACCAGCGTCATCAAAGGTCAGATCAATAGGATTGATGAGGCCGTTTTTTTCAGATGCCACAAGTTCGATGATAAACCCCTCAGGTAGTTTGAAGCCAGCGAGTTGCTGTTCTGTTGTCCAGGCACCTTTGCGGTTTGACTGAGTGACTTTAGCCAATGAGGGCAGCGTTAAGCAAAGGGTGGCAATGCCAGATATATAGATGAAAGATGTTTTGGTCATGTCGACAGGATTGTTGATTACTTTAGATTATAGTAATACTGATCGACCACCAATGACCTTATCACCAAAAAGGGCACGTGGATCTATCGAAAATCCACATGCTCTTGGTTGATGTTCGTTGTTCTAAATATTAATCCACAAAGAAAGTTCCAAATCACCTGAAGAACTAGAATTCAAAATAGCAGCCTAAAGAGACGATTATTTCTGTTAGTAATTATTCTTTAGGACTTTAAAATTCGCCAGAGTGATTGCGGTTACTTTTTTTGATCAATAAGAGCTATCCGAAAGCTACCTTTCCTGGATTTGTAAATGGATCATTAAGCTGCGTTGGCGTTTAGATCATGAGTCAGGTTCTTGAGGAAGAGGTCACGAGGG
>CAXMOB010000108.1:0-3023 GCA_964194815.1 Vicinamibacteria bacterium
AGACCACGCTCGCATCCTCAAGCGCTACACCTCAAATGCCACAATTTGCTTCGACGCTGACGGAGCCGGCTACAAAGCTGCCGAAAGTGCATTCAAAGAACTCGTCAAACATGGCATCAACGTCAAAGTGGTGAAAATGCCTAGCGGCGAAGACCCCGACACTCTCATCAAGGCTAAAGGAATCGAACACTTCCAAGAATTAGTAGACAAGGCCAGTAACTTTTTTGACTTTAAATTTGAAATAGCCAAGGAACTCATCGACCTGTCAGATTTTCAACAACGTGCAGGATTCGCCAACGAACTAGCCGTATTGGTTGCCCTCATCCCTGACAAGGCAACTAAAGACGCAACGATCCAGCAGGTTTCGACACGCATAAACATCGGCACAGAAGAATTCAAAGGCACAGTCATGCAGGCTGAAAATAAAAAGAAATTCGATAAATCCCATGGCCGAAATCGTCCTTCTTTCAACAACGCCGCCGAAGCTCCAATAGAGCAAGTTCCTCCCATCATTCTCGATCGCATCGTTGGGTCACTCTGCCTTTACACTCTTTATGACCCCAAGGTGATGAACCACCTTTGCGAACAACTTGAAACATTCGCAGAACCATTAGAGCATCTTGCAGGCGGCCATCTCCTTCTCAAAATTTTAGCCAAACGCCCATCTTGTGCTACCCCTGCTGCCCTCCACACCTTCATGCTCACCCTCGAAGAACAAGAACGCAAAGCTCTCGCTAGCCCCTTAGCCGAACCGCTGCCAGAAAACATCTTCGAATCGGCACAACACGCTACTTCCATGATGATAAACTCCCACCTCCAGCGCCGTGAAGCAGCTATTCGTTCAGCTCTCAAAAGCCATGATCTCAGCCCGGAGCAAACCACAGAACTACTTGTAGAAGCTCAAGGAATCGCAAAACTCCTCAAGGGAACTCCCGAACGATTTATTCGCTAGTTGGCAACTCTCGTCATATATGATTGTTTTATCATTCATGAAACCACTCATTCTCTTTCTGATCTGCATCAGCTGCGCACAAGCGGCCTACCAGCCACTCGCCAAGCACAACAAACACCAATCGCAGCTCACCAGCCTAGAATACTCCTACAAGAGTAAGGCTCGCACCGTCCCTCTAAAGCTTTATCTCCCCGTCGCAAAGAATGCTCCGACCATCCTACTCAGTCATGGCTTAGGTGGCAGCCGTGAAATGGGGGCCTACCTCGCCAAGCACTGGGCCAACCGTGGATTTGCAGTCATCGCCATGCAGCACGCTGGCAGCGATGAAACTATTTGGAAAAATACCCCAAGGGTCCAACGCTTTAGAAATCTAAAAAAAGCAGCGAGCTTTGAAAGCTTTGAGTCTCGCACTGCTGACGTCAAGGCCACGCTCGACCAACTAAATAAATGGAACAGCGATCCACAACACGCTCTCCATGGTCTATTCAACTTAGGAAAAGTCGCCATTGGCGGCCACTCCTTCGGAGCCATCACCAGCCAAGCAGTCAGCGGCCAAAGCTTTCCTCTGCTCGGGGCAAAATGGACTGACCCAAAAATTGGTGCGGCCCTCATGCTATCGCCTAGTCCCAGCAAAAATGACAACGATGCGGAAGCCTTTGGAAAAATTCAACTGCCGTGGATGCTCATGACTGGCACCAAAGACAGCAGTGCCATCAACCCGTCCACCACACCAATAGCACGCCAAAAGGTTTATCAACACCTTCCCGCATCAAATAACAAATACCAAGTCGTGCTCAAAAATGCCGCCCACATGGCTTTCTCCGATCGCACGATGATTGGCTCCAAACACCGTAATCCCAATCATCACAAAGTCATTCTAGCCCTCAGCACCGCATTCTTCGAAACCCATCTCAATGCAAATGCCGATGCCAAACAGTGGCTCCACTCTGACAAGCCGAAGCAAACCCTCCAACAAGGTGACACCTGGGAGAAAAAGTAGTCACACGCTATGATTTTCCCAAAGTGACCTTGTTCTTGACCGCCCTATCAACGCACCCCATACTCTCCGCGAAATGAGAACAGCATCGGAAGCACGCGACACAGCGGAAACTAAGATCAAACTCGAGCTCAACCTCGACGGATCAGGCAAGTCAACCATCGACACGGGAATCCCGTTCTTTGACCATATGCTCACCCTATTTTCACGCCACAGCCTGATTGACCTCAATGTGCGTGTCGACGGCGATGTCGAAGTTGACTACCATCACACGGTTGAAGACACAGGAATAGTGCTAGGCAACTGCCTCCGCGAAGCTCTTGGCAACAAGCATGGCATCACCCGCTATGGCCACGCCTACCTTCCAATGGATGAAACACTCTGCCGCGTAGTGGTCGATCTGTCAAACAGACCACACCTTGAGTTCCGTCACCCAGCACAAACACCAGACGCACAAAATTTTCGATTCACGCTCGTTGAAGAATTCTTCAGAGCGGTCACTTGTAACCTGCGTGCGAACATCCACGCAGAGGTACTCTATGGTCGCGATGGCCATCACATTGCGGAATCCCTTTTCAAGGGACTTGCACGTGCCCTCCGCGTCGCCATCACAATTGACCCACGTGTCGACGGAGTTCCTAGCACAAAAGAAGTTCTCTAAAGCTCCTCATGAAAATCGGAATCATCGATTACCAAGCTGGCAATCTGCAAAGTGTTGCCAATGCTTTTAAAGCTATTGGAGCCGACGCCTGCATCATCGATTCACCAGATGAAGTGGCTGACCTCACCCACCTCGTCCTCCCTGGACAAGGTGAATTCGGTGACTGTGCCAGAAAGCTTAAGCAAGCCGGCATGTTTGACCTCATTAAAAAGTGGATAGCCGACGACAAACCTTTCTTAGGCATCTGCGTTGGTTACCAACTGCTCTTCGAAGGCAGTGATGAATCTCCGGAAACAGAGGGACTCGGCATCCTCAAAGGTCGTTGTAAGAGATTTACGAAATCTGAACTCAAAGTCCCACACATGGGATGGAATGCAGTCACACCGCAGAACCCAGACCACCCAATGTGGAAC
>CAXMOB010000109.1:0-7590 GCA_964194815.1 Vicinamibacteria bacterium
AGCTCAGAAGAGACGACATTTTTGAATATGTCTGTCAATGGCACCCAAATACTGACGAGTGCAGCATTACCAGTTCCTGAACCATCGAGTTTATGGTGTATGATGCTGGGCGGGGCACTTGTCGCTCTACAGCGCAGACGCCACGAATTAAAGGAATAATAACACTTAGAGGTTTCAATGCGTATTTACACCACTCTTTTGTTTCTCAGAATTGTATAAGATTTGATTCAAAGAGAACTAGGAAGCATCCTTGGGAAATGGGTCTCGGCCATTGCTACTTTCAGAGAAAAGGGCATTTTGAGAATGTATTGATGGAATTACAGAGGGAATAGATTTGCACATTTCCAGTAGTTGATTTAAGTAATTTCTATGAAACGTGACGCCCTTCCATTATTCAAGTTCTCTAGATTTGCGGTCCCTTTGGTTTTAACTGGGCTTATATGTTCGTGTGCGACTCCTGAGAAGATGAGGCAAGCACAGCATAAAATTGCAGTTAAGCGGTACGTTAATGAGCTAGAGAAGCAGCTTTCAGGAGTGGTTGAGGGCGACGGTTACCGTGCTGACTGGAACAAGGCGGAGAATGATCTTTTCTTTAATAACCCACAAATCATCAAGGCATATTTCAGTATTGATGATAGTAATGAATCTCGAATGCGCATTTGGAAGAACATGATTCCCTCACTCAGTGCTGGGCTTTCTGAGTCAGCAACGCTTGGTGACCTAGGGGATTTGTTTGTGGACTCCAATCTTCGGGTGTCGAGCTTCGTTAGTCTGGGTAACCTGATCGACATGCCGAAGCGGATCGCCGAGTTACGCATGCGTCACATGGGGGTGGAGTTCCAGTCTGAATTAACCATGCGTAATGAGGTTATTGCTCTGTATCGTGTGATGCGCGAGCAAGAATTACTAGATTTAGAGGGACGAGCACTAGAATGGGAGCGTGATTATCTGGAAGAGGGGGTGGTGGATGAATCTGATTCTATTTTCCTTGCAGAGATTTCAACTCATGTGAAGAAGGAGGAGGCCTATAAGGAAAAAAAGAAAAAGTGGTATGGCAAGGTGAGTGAATTAATGATGCGTCGCTACAGCCACGTTCGATTTGATTTATCTGGGGTTCCAAACATTTATTACCGCGGTGAAGATCTCGATTTTTCAGACACGAAGCGATGGGGAGTGCTACAGATGAATGTACTGGCCTTGCAGTTGGTTGCAGAAGAATCGCAAATGAAGTCCGCCTATGCTCGCTACCTTCCTGATCCCAACTTGAGTGTCAGCGCTCCCCCTTTGTATTCAACTTCTGGCGGTCAAGGGTTTAGCTTCGAAGAAATTCGTATAGGGCCAAGCATTAACTGGAGGTTGGATACCAAAGGGAATATTGGTAGGCAGATTCGCCGACTGAAGCGTAATCAACCGCTAAAGGACTGGACGCGTGCGAAACGCACCAGGGATGAAGTGGCGCAATTACTAGAAGGCCAGGCGAAGCTCATTATGGTGCAGAAGGAGTTGGCGGAACAGCAAGGGTTGATCGCCGATTATAAAAAGTTGGTGGCGGATGGCTTGGTTGATGACCCAGTTATGGCCATGAAGTGGATGCGTAGAGAAATGCAGGCAGAGGTGGCACTAAAGGCAGCTGAAATTGATATTTGCACGTCCTTATGGTTGATCGATGAAACGCGTTGGACTGAGACGACTAAAGCGTGGAAGAGATCGAGGATTGAGATGGAAAAGCGTCTAAAGCTGAAAGATAAAAAGAAGCCGAAGAAGAAGGAGCTAAAGGAAAAGGAGCTGAAATCATAAATTAATATTCAATACGGCAGCGTTGGGAGTTGCCTGAGCTTGCCGATAGTCTCTTTTTAATCCTCGTAGCACATCAGTCATTGAAGAGAAGGGTGTGTGGTTTCGATATTTTTGTCATAATAGTGTTTGTTGTTCCGAAATCTAGCTCATTACGCTTGTTGGGTCGTGTTCGAAATGTTATACTAATCCAGTTGTGAATAGTGCGATGAAATATAGTATAATATCGATTTTTGGAATAATGGCGATCCTGTCAGGGCTCGTTTTTTCATCTTGTGATAAACAGGAGATGGACGTTCCTGTGGAAGATGTTTCTTTGAAACCTGAGTGGTCGTGGGAGAAGTATAAACGTTCCCATGAGCTTTCTCTAGGGACGAAGTCTGTGGCTATTCAGCCGAAGCGTTCATTAGAAATCCAAAGCGAGTCATCTGGATCACTTACCATATTGTTAGATAGGGATAGGCTTATGGTGGCTAAAGATCATCTGTGGGCCCAGATGGATAAGGAAAATCTAGAGCGTCAAAAAAAGAAGCTCGAGATTGATGAAATAGCTAAACTTTTAGGCAAAGAGAAGACTGAAGAGTATGACCGCCCTGAAAAAATTAAAAAAGCGGAGGAGGAGCTTGAAGAAGCTCGTGTTACAATCGAAAAAATGAAGAAGCTTTTAAGCTCCGAGAGGCTTCTTAAGAATGCGGAAAAAATTTTCCCTGGGATCGGTGTGGTCAATGCTAAGACATTGAATAAGGCTGAGGATGATTTCAAGTTTGCTAAGAAGAAGCTTACACGTCTTCAGGAAATCGATAAAGTGCTAGATGAGGGTAAAGATGAAATTTTAGAGATGGACCTGGTGCGAGCTAAGGAGGCCTATGACGAGGCTGCGAAGCGCTCTAACTATACTATTCCATTTTCAGGGGAGTTGCGTTTAGAACTTGATTATGTGGAGGGCCAGAAGGAATACACCGTTGGTTCTCGTGAGGTCGTAGCAACCTTGAATGATTACGCTGAGATGCATATTTTATTGGGAGTCCAAGGGGAACCGTGGATCAGTTTGCCATCTGAGTCGCTGATTGTGCGATTGAGTGATAGGGAGAATACAGAAATTGCCTATTCCGATGATAAGAGCGTGAAAAACGAGCGCACACGAAGAGAAGAGAAATTTTATATTTTTGCTATTGAGACGGAGAAGGCAAGGCACCTTAAGAGAATGGCAGGGACGTCAATGCAGGCAAATTTGCTCACCAAATTAGAAAAGCGTTGTTGGATCGTTCCTAAGGTCGACATTGCAATGGAGGCACTAGGGAAGAGCACATCGAAGGTGTGGGCTGATATAGTTGATGACCTTTGGCCTGGTGCTAAGGTGCTAGCTCAAGGAGATAACGCTTTGGCCATTGATTACATTCCAGCTCAGGGTAAAGTTCAAAGTGAAGAAGAATAGTGATAGATTGTCGTAATATTTTCTTTCGCTACGGGCGTCGTGCCGACTGGGTTCTGAATGATTTTAATCATGAGTTTTCAGAGGGCATCCATTTGATTAAGGGATACTCCGGTTGTGGCAAGTCAACACTACTTCGCATTATGGGTGGTTACTTGAAACCACATAAGGGAAAGGTGACGATAGCAGGAGGGAATAATGATGCTAAGTTTCAGCGACGTGATTTGGGCTTTGTATTCCAGCAGTTAAATTTATTACCTCTGGCATCACTTCACCGGAACCTCATGATTGCAGCTGCATTGGGTGGAGTGACGGGGAGTCGTGCGAAGCAGAATTCACAATTTTACACGGAAAAGTTGGGGCTTACAGAGTATAGTAAGCGATTGCCATCCTCGATGTCTGGTGGTCAGCAACAGCGAGCTACCATAGCGAGAGCCTTGATTAAGGATCCTAAAGTGCTGTTTTTGGATGAGCCAACTTCTGGATTGGACGATATGAACACTGAGGTGATATTGCGTGTGTTAAAGGATTATATTGGTGTAGGTGGGCGTGCAGCTGTGATTTGCACGCATGATCATAGATTAGATAAAATAGCAGATGAAGTCTTGGATTTTAATCGTTTCTTACCTGTGGAAAGACACTTGGAAGCGCTGGTTTGAACAACCGGGTAGTATCCTAGCACGTGTTGTCGTCACCGGTATTATGGTGTCGATCTCCATTGTGCTCTTGGTAGCATTTTCCATGCAGGTGGAAAAAATAAAACAGCAAATGGAAACGTTTGGGCTGGATAATATGCTTGTGATGGAAACTGTCTCAGGCAAGGATTTAGAGAAAGGAAAGGTCGATACACGCTTTAGCGAAATCGGTAAATGGGGAGAGTTGTTGACTGTAAAGAAGCTGTTGGTTCGAGGTAATTCTAGTGATGGAAGTCGCGTGGCTGTGGTTTCGTATACTGAAGATGCTGTCGTTTCATTACATCATTACTTGAAGTATGGTCACAGTGAGGTGTTACTCACAAAGAAATATCCACAGGGGATGATTCTTGACGTTAAAGTTGAAGATACGTGGATTCGCACAGTGTGTTTACCACCTCGCGATCACGAAGAAAAATTACTACAAGGGGATACACTTTTTTTACCGTCTGAGCAATACGCCTATTTTGAATCGACGGGTTATTCTGTATCCTATTATCTGAAACGAGATCTAGATGCCCCAACAATTGAGATGATTGGTGAGTCGATCAATGCAGTTGTCGCGAATGATCGCAGAGGCCGTGTGGATATTCGCAGTAGTGCGATGATTAAAAAGAAGCTGGCGAAACTGGAAGAGCAGCAATCGATTTTGAAATATACGATGGCCGGACTCCTTGGTGGAGCATTGGCGTTGATTTATGGAACCTTGTCGATTTTGGAGTTTGCTCAGCAACGCTATGTTTCAGCTTTACTGCGCAGTTTTGGTGTTCCCAGGATTTTGCTGGCTATGCGTAGTATCATAGAAAGTGTAGTGATCGTGAATGGGGTCGCCTTTAGTGTAATTTATGGATTGATGACCTTGCATGATAAGTTGTTCAAGGCCTTAAAACTACAAAACAAGGATATGGATTTAGAGGCTCTTTATCTCAGTGATGAGGTTCTTTGGGTGCTGGTGTTCGTCAATATTGGTGTGGTATTAAGTTCTTTACCTGTCATTCGGGCAATGGGGCAACCCGTGGGCAAGGTGCTAAGTTAGATTTAGGTTTTAGGTGTCGATCGATAGCTTTAGGGGAGTTCTTGATTCTTACTTGATATCAGCCTATGTATTTTACGTATGGAACTGACTGAGTTTGCTGAACGGGTCTTAATGGGCACAACACTGGAGGAAAAGCTAATGCTTTGTCCAAAAAGTGTGACTGATGAACGTCCTGGTAAAGCTATCATTTTACCAGATCAGCCAGGCAGACCGAAGGAACTTATCATGGCACCGCGTGATGAACGTGCGGCATTTCCAGGCTTACGTCATCTAGAAAAGGATGAAGAACGCGGAAAGTTGTTACATTTTTTAGCGAATCACGAGCTATTGGCGACTGAGTTAATGGCCTTGGTGTTGTTGAAATTTCCAAATGCACCTAAGGAATTCCGCATGGGGGTATTCGAAACCTTGAAGGAAGAGCAAGCTCACACACTCATGTATATGAGGAGGATGAGAGATTGCGGGATGCATTTTGGGGAAATGCCGGTGAATGATTATTTTTGGAGAATGGTTAGCCCAATGGAACAGCCAATTGATTTCGTGACACGTCTTTCGCTAACGTTTGAGCAAGCGAACCTCGATTTTTCAAAGCATTACGCAGGGCTTTTCCGCGAGGTTGGAGATACAAGCACAGCAAATGTTCTGGAGAAAATCTATTTGGATGAAATCGAGCATGTTGGTCATGGTCTAAAATGGTTTAAGATGTGGAAGAATGAAAAGTTGAGCGACTGGGATGCCTACAAAGGGCAACTTAAATTCCCGCTTATTCCGGCCAAGGCAAAAGGAGTGGCTCCATTCAATGCCTTGGGACGTATTGAGGCTGGCTTAGACGCTGATTTTATTCGTCAGTTGGAAGCGTCGGAGGGTTCGAGGGGGAGGACCCCAACCGTGCATGTCTTCAATGCGAACGCTGAAGGTTATGCTCTAGCTCAGTCAAAAGGGAAGTCATATACTCCAAAGAAAGCTGAGTTAGCACTAGATCGTGATTTAGAGATGTTGCCCATGACTTGGGCTCGTAAAGACGATGTAGTGCTCGTGCGGCAGCTCCCTTCTCTGGAACATCTTGCATACCTTCGTGATGCTGGACTTCAGCAGCCAGAGTGGGTGAGGCGAGATCAAAGTATACTGGATCGTAAATTGGCTGGGATGAGGCCCTGGGCCTGGGCACCTGATGCTTCAACATTACTCAAACCTTATGCCGATATAACTTCGGATAAGTTGGGAGCATATTGGAGAGAACCATTAGATGTGACCTTGTTCTCAAAAGAGATCGGTCGTCAGCTCCTGCACTTGGCTCAGCCGCATGAGCAATGTTATCGTTGTGAAACCTTAGCTGAGGTGAAGACTACAGTGGCTAAGATTGGAGGTGACGTTCTGATGAAGGCCCCGTTCGCAAGCGCGGGTCGAGGTCATCGTAAATTCATTTGTCAAGAGGGCTGGGTGGAAACGGTAGAACGGTGGGTGGTGAATACATTGAGTGCATGCGATTATCTCATTGTTGAGCCGTATTTCGATAGGGTGTTAGATTTTTCTTCTCAGTACGAAGTCCGACCAGACGGCAGTGTGAAGCATATTGGGATGACGCGTGTGATGAATGATGCTGCGGGACGTTTTTTAGGGAGCATTGTCCATCCAAAGTGGTCAGTGGGTTTAGATGCTAATATTAGCCAGTGGCTATTTAGAGAGGCAAAGGTGATGGAGGTGTATCGTTATGAACTCCCAAAAATTCTCCAGCAGTTTACCCAAGAATATGGCTATGTTGGACCACTAGGGATAGACTCCTTTGTCTACAGGGACGGTGATGGAGAGTTACATTTACGTCAAATTGTGGAGGTGAATGTACGTCACACGATGGGACGTGTTGCCCTAGAGTTGCTTAAAGCCAATCAAGGCACAGCTGGGTATTATCAAATTGTAAGGAAGTCTAAGCTAACGAGTTCATTGGAAACTTGGTTGACTGCTTGTAATCAAGGGATTGAGAAGCCCTCCATTGCCTATGGCTCTGTGGTGCTTAATGACCCTAAGCTTGCTGATGAATTCTATGCTGTGTGGCACGGAAGGAAGACGTGGAGTGAGATCGAGACATTATTACCTTGAACACAAGAGGTATAATCCGTGGGCATTTCGAAAAGGATGGCATGAAATGTCGAGGTACCAAGGAAACGGCTTGCTTATCCACTATTGAGGAGTAGGTTTTCGGCAATGGATTCATTCGAAGATAATGTCAAAGATGCAATTGCAAATCCCCAGAATCAAGGGGAGATGGAGGACTCTGATGCTGTAGGGACAGTAGGCTCTCCTGATTGTGGTGACATGCTTCGAATGTGGTTAAAGTTTAAAGTCGAAGACGGAAAGAAGGTTATCGACAGGGCGTCATTCCAGAGTTTCGGTTGCCAAACTGCCATCGCGGTTGCTTCCATGACGACTGAGCTTCTTAAAGGTAAGACAATCGATGAAGCTCTGCAGTTGAAAGCTGAAGAACTAGCTGCTGATTTAGGTGAGTTGCCTCCGATGAAAATTCATTGTGGGCAGCTGGTAGAGGGAGCTCTTCAAAATGCTCTCGGTGCCAATAAAAGTGAGGGTTCTGAGGGTTTGACTCAATCCAAAACACTGAGCGGATCAATGCAAAAGTCTGC
>CAXMOB010000110.1:0-5389 GCA_964194815.1 Vicinamibacteria bacterium
AGTTTTGAATCAGAGGACAAATGGACTGAGCCATTTTCAAGTAACACAAGGTATCCTTGATTTAGCATCCAGTGAAGGTCATGGAACCATCCGGTCTTCTCCTCTTCAGAAATTTCAGTTGGTAACACCGCAGCCCAGAGAGCGTCGATACCTTTACCACTATTTACCTTAGCCCATTCGTAAATTGCTTTGGGACGCACCGCTAGTGGTGTCTCTTCAGGAACGACATGTGGACGTGACGGTCCAGCGTGTAGCTTACTCTGCCATTTGTAAACGGCGAGGTGACGACCTGAAAGCTGGCGGCACAAGAATGATGCCAAGTTTCCAGGGTAACGATTTTGGTCGGAAATGGTTTCAAGGAGACCAGTAGCTAGACCTGATGAAATGATATTGAAGGAAACGTCTGACTTCACAAACGCTTTCTTGAGAGCTGGGTACACCTCTGAGAATCCATTCTCCTTAAAGTGCTGAAGTGCGTCACTTTTGCTAGTGAAGCTAGCTGTTGTGTCTGAAACAAGTTGATACTGAGTTTGCTTCTTCATTGACTCCAGCCATGTAGCAACCTTGGCTTCATCACGCTCAGTGTTGATACGTGACTTGTATTTATCCAAGGGCATGTTGGCGAAATCTGCCGCGTGTCGCTCAGCTATCAATGCTTGGTAGGCATGGTAGTTTGGCGGCGCAATTGGATCACCACTAAAACCACAACATGCAATGCTTGGGAAGTTGCCTTTCGGAGCATCGACTTCCACTTCAACCGTATTATACAACTCACTGAATTGTGCTGACGCAGCAAAGTGACTGAGGCATTCCTCTTGAGTAAAGAATGTGGCCTGATCTGACGTTGCTTGGAAAAGTGTGTGTTCGCTGCCTTCATTGACTGAGAAAGCAATATTATAGCGATCCCGTGACTTGAGAATAATGCGTGCTAGATCGAACACCGAATAGGTTCTGCCTGTAGCTGCAATTTGTTTTACAAGGTTATCAACACCTTCTTCAACAGGCATTATGCTTGCTGTGATCCCTTCAGGCAAAGTTTCCCTTTGACGTGGAGCAGGACGCTCAAAACGTGGTTGACTGCGGCGATTGTCGCCACGCGCTCCGCGTTCATTTCGATCGTTACGATCACGTTGTGGGCCACCATTGCCGCCTCGCCCTTTACGTTCGCCTGAGCGTTCTTCAGAACGTTCAAATTTCTTGTAAGACTTTGCTTCTTTCTTGTCTCGTGCCCAAGCGGGTCCAAAATCAAGTGCCGAAAGATCGAGAGATTGGTTTTTGTCTGAAGAATTACTCATACGTCACGGCGACTTAAAAAGCATTTTTAAGCTTGTTGCAATTGGAAAAGTGAAAAAATCGTTAAGAATAGGGCGAAGTAGCAGTTTTGAGAATGCTGAACTGCCAATATCATGTTGTCAAACTACCCCACATTGCCAAATTGGCTCTAGTTGTCGTAATCCACAAGACTCTAGACCATTTCCCGAATAGCCAAATATTGGTTGGCGAGTGCCACTGGTAATTTTTCTGAGGTGACGTCAACTGAAGGAATATTCATGGACTTTAGTTGCTGCATTACCAACTCGCGCGACTCAATGTAGCGCTGGATAGATGTAAGTCGAACCGCGTCATCAAAGCTATGCACATCTTCATCCATCGCCTCAGCAACTTCACGCTCCCTAATGTTACCAATGCACACAATGTGACGTTGGCGAAGCTTTCTCAAGGGCTCAACCATCTCACTGGCGTCTTCACCCCTAAAGTTACTAATGAAGACCACCATAGAACGGCGTTTTTGTTTCATTAGCACACGTTCTACAGCCTCCCCGTAGTCACTTGGTGACGAGGACGTTTGATATTCGAAAAGGTGATTTAAGATCGTTGTCATGGAGGACACGCCTTTCACCGGTGGTAGCCAATGTTCTCTGCCCCCATAAGCCATAATCCCTACGTTATCCCCCTGCTTCAAGGCAACATAAGCTAATAGTAGCATTGCATTGAGACAGTGATCAAATTGAGAAATGGAGCCGTCGTGGGCACGCATTCTACGTCCACAGTCGATTGCCAATACAAGATTTTGATCGCGTTGCTCATGATAAGAGCGTGAAATCAACGACTGATGCTTCGAGCTAGCCTTCCAGTCGATTTGTGAAAGCATATCCCCTTCGTGGTAATCACGGAGCTGGTGGAATTCCTTACTTATTCCCGCTCTATTTTTTTTGACGATCCCCATTTGCTCTGGGTTACTTTCTAAGGACATGATCGCGAGCTGCAAAACTGGTTCGTAGTTTGGGTAAACTCTCACCTTCTCATGGTCGCCAGAACGAACTACCCTCGTCCACAATCTTAATGGAGCTGCGACCTCAACATAAATTTCGCCAAACTCAGTCCAACCACGTTGTTGAATTTGCACCAAGTAAGTAATTTCAACGAATCGTTCACCTGGGATAAATCCATTCCACGGCATTTGTTCGCACAAAGCATCTTGCGGTAATCCGTCAAAGACCCGGACGTTATAGCCAGTGCCACGATCGTTCTTTATCTTCAGAGTGACTTCACCATCTTCACCTTGAGCAAATCGCCCAGGTAAACTGCGCTCCACGCTGAAGCGAACGCGAGTTGCCAAGAATAATAAATCTACAGATGATGCTAACACCCACAAACCCAAGAATAGCCACCAAATCATTGTGGTGTTATTCACCTGGGTTACCAGAAATCCTAGGATAGCCAGAAATAAACCAGCGTAGACTGAGAGTTTGGTGGGCCGGAACTTGAATGCCACTAAGGCTACAAGAGACGTCAAAGGCACTGTGAAATACAGGCTTTGAGGTACTAGTATGCTATAAGCAATAACAAGTAGGCCGAGAACAGCGAAGTAATATATGGAACTCTTGTCCTTCATCTATTGACGTGGAGCTTCAACTGATGCGATTAAGGTGTTCAAAGCATCGTCGACTGAGTGTCCTCCAATGGCTAATTCAGGAGCCAATTGAATACGGTGACGTAACACAGGCAGTGCTGCATATTTGACATCGTCTGGCACGATGAAGTCGCGTCCACTCATCACGGCGTAGGCCTTAGCCACAGCTATTAAACTAATGGCACCGCGTGTTCCTGCACCAAGTCTAATGCCTTGAGAGCTACGCGTTGCACGTGTGAGATTAACTGCATAATCGACCACCTCAGGAACCGCTCGCACAGACTTTGTGTATTGTTGAATATCTACAATTGTTCTTGGATCACACACCACCTCTACATCCTCCGCTCCAAGTCCCTCACCACAAGTAACGAGACGCACCACGTCCACCTCACTTTTGTGATCTGGATAGTCCATAATGACTTTCATTAAAAATCTATCTAACTGAGCTTCAGGAAGAGGATATGTTCCCTCTTGTTCGATAGGGTTTTGAGTCGCCAGGGTCATAAATGGAGCGTCCAACTTCATGCAGTCGCCATCGATTGTCACCTGTCGTTCCTGCATCACCTCGAGTAAAGCAGCTTGCGTCTTCGCAGGTGCACGGTTAATTTCATCCGCCAATAATAAATTTGTGAATACCGGACCCTTACGCACCTTGAAGGTTTGGCTCTTCATATCAAAAAGTGTGAAGCCTGTTATATCTGCTGGCATCAAGTCTGGAGTGAACTGAACACGTCCAAAATCGCCGCCAAACATGTTTGCTAGTGCTGTAACCAAATAGGTTTTACCAAGCCCTGGTTTACCTTCTAGTAGGATGTGTCCTCCCGCCATTAAACAAGCTACAACTTGATCAACAGTATGACTTTGGCCAATAATAACTTTTTGTAATTGCGATCTAATCTTATTGATTGTCTGAGTTATCTCAGTAGACGGGCCGGTAGTAGGCTGAGGGCTTGGCTCCACAACTGCACTAACAGGTGCATAACTAGACGCTACAGTAGCGTTTACCTCAGGGTTATTTAAGTGATTTTCATTCATAATGTTGAATTATTTTTTGTAATAGTTGGACGGTCTTGATAAATTGGGTTGGATCCGAATGGGTTCCACTTCCCAGTGCTATTGATATTTCTTGGGGGCTAGAGTCTACGAGTTCAGAAATAGTCCGAAGATGTTCCTCTCTCTCAGCTCCAGATAAATTCTTTAATCGGCAAATCCGTGATGCTTTATTCTGTAAAGCCGCTAACAAAAACCCCTCGCGGCGGTGCTTCCATAGGAAATGGCCTGACGCATCAATGCTCTTAAGGTAGTTTAATGGTTGTTGCACTACGGCCTCCAGTACTGGCCCAAACCTTTGGTGCTTAGAAAGCAACCAAAGGACGATAGTGAAGGCGATCCCCATAAGAACATGAGGGAAGTTTTTCCAAACCAAATCATAAAAGCTTGGTGTCTTGCCCGATGAAAAGAGCACGGCACCAGCATTACTAGCTTCAAGTAGTGAGAGCAACATCGTTGGGTGATCTTGAGTCGCTAGGTGGGGATTTCTAAATAGCCTTCCATCACTAATGACCGTGAGGCGACCATCTCTAAAGCCACTACCTTTAGAAATAATTTTACAAAGATCTGCACCGTCTGAAATGACTAAATCGTCGTCGTCCGTATAGTAGTAGCCCATAGCATCGTCTAGATCACTAGGGCGATCTAGATCTCTAACACCTTTGGATCCACCAATACGGGCACGAATTTTTTTGCCGTCAATATTCACTTCGAGATCTTCGGCTCTTGGAACTTCGTAAAAACGCTTCACCTTTGAATACAAATCTTCAGTAAACTTTTCATCTGATTGATCATCAGTGAATGTTTCCAATTCCAGTGCGTAGCGACTTAATAATTCGCCGACAATATCTTCGTTAATCGCTTCGTCAAACCAACTAGATTTATTGAAATCTTTATAATCTTTCTCACCATTTTCTAGCATGCAAATCAGATGCCCACCGTCGCTGATGAAGCGCTCGATCATGTTAAGCTGAGCCTTTGATTGTAGAACAATGGCAGGTATAACAACGACATCGTATTCACTAACGTTAAAGCGAACTCGTGAGCTAACCTTGGTTTCGTAACCCTCACCTTCGATAAACGCCTGAGCTACCATGTATGGGTTACGCAGAGCTTCACCACGGTATCCGTGGACACGCGTTTCTATAGTGTAGTCTTCCCCCTCTACACCTTTTTGCTCTGATCCACAGCCAGTTAATAGCCAACTACAAGCGATCAAGAATAGTAAAAACCTCATTGCTGACTCCCCTCTCTATTGAAGTTTTTAGCATTGAATGGCCAATCACCACATAACCAATCGATGTCTTTATCCTGCGGGCTAATTTTGCCGTAAGCCTGAGCTACCCAAAGATTGGTCAGACGTGAAAAGTAGGATTCAACATTGGCAACACCTAATGATTTCGCATGTTCCACGCAGTCGCGCTC
>CAXMOB010000111.1:0-8617 GCA_964194815.1 Vicinamibacteria bacterium
AAAGCCTTCCAACGCGAAGTCCAACACGCCGTCCACACGGTGCTCAAACGCCTCGCCGACGACAACATCGACGCCTTCTTCGCTTGCTTCTCCAATGCTCCCTCCATTGGTCGCGACCAACTCAATAGCCAGATCGATGAATACTACGACAAGCATGATTTCATCCGCATTGACCCGGAGGCTCGTAATAAAAAGCACCTCAACATCAATGAGAAAGACGGCAAGCTCTGTGTTCAGCTCACACTAGTCGACCCCGATGAATTCAATGATTGGGAAATCGAAATGGCGGTTCCACTCGAACAATGTGACAAAAAAAATGAAGTGGTGCTCGAATTCATTAGTCTCAATAAGTTAACCTAGCTTGACTCCGATCGACGTTTTCTCACGACTCATTGTGAGAAGTTCTATTACCCACGCATAAAAGTGGACGAAGCTATACGCAGTTTTAATTTTCTGCCCGTAGGGTAAGTTTAAAGCAAATGAGGTGTAACATCGTGACTGAAGAAAAACGCTGATTGTATAAGAATACAGCGAGTAAGCTTCGCCGAATGCGGAGCCTAGTCTCTTCATCCTTACAAAAAAAATCATTAGTCTCTTTTGTTTCTCTAAGTGGTATAACCTACAAAAATAATCAATGAATACTCAATACGGCAGCGTTGGGAGTTGGAGGTTGCCTCTATAATAAAAAAATGCTCAAATGGCACAATAATGAATAATTCCACCCACCCAATCCTCGTGTCATTGATTCGTCGCACCCTAACCCTTCTCAACATTGCTTTTCTCTCGGCCTGTGCCACAATCCCATCTCCACGCAATATACCAATGGATCCCAGCCACCTCAAACCAAACCACTTCACCACCTTTGATGGTGACAACTTTGGTTATTCCAAATGGTTTCCTAAAGAGACAACTGAAATAGAAAAAGTCCTCATCTGCACCCACGGTATTTGTGGCTTCAGTGGTGACTTCAAAGGCCTCGCCCAGCACCTCCATCAACACAATGCTCCGATTGCACTCTACGCCTATAACACCCGCTCTCAAGGCCACGACCCCATCCCGTCTCGTCGTGGCGACATCTCCAATGCTGAACTTTGGTATCATGACTTAAAAAGGTTCTCAAGCCTAGTACAACAGAAACACCCGCAAGCGGAAATCATCTGGATGGGGGAAAGCATGGGCTCGATGCTCACCCTCAATGCCTATGCTTACTGGCTAGAGCAAGACAAAGGAAAACCGCCTTGTGATCGGCTCATCCTCTCAGCTCCCGTCATCGACATAAAAAGTCATATCCGACCATGGCAAAGCACCGTCCTCTCCTTAGTTTCTGTGATTTTACCTAAAATACGGATAAGCCTCGACACGCTCTCTGGCGGCCATGCTAAAGAAATCACACATGGCGTCACTCTCGATCAAGCCACCAACAATCCCTACTACGTCGACGCCTTCACCCTGCGTTTCCTCACCATCTTTGCCAAGGAGGTCGATAAAATGCACACCTCCATCCAAACGATCGATTCCCCGATTGCCGTCTTCCATGGCGGGAACGACTTTTTCTCTGGAAAGCCCAGCGTAGAGGCTTTTTTACAAAAATCTTCTCCCCATACTCCATCGGATCTTTACCATTACCCCAATGCTTATCACCTGATGCTCTATGATGCCGAACGAGAAAAAATCTTTACCGATATTCTCAATTGGTTAAATAGAGAGCCAACAAAGTAATCAACGCTATGAAACTGACGCTTCCATTCCTTACCATACCCTTCCTTCTCGCCTCATGTGCTAAAGATAGCATCGACGAAGAAACCAAAAAAGTTGTCCCAACTTCAGCGGCGACTCAACCCGCTGTTGTGGCTCCGGCTCTACCATCGCTCAAAGCTCCCACCACAACTGTGCAGCAAAATAATAAGGCTGACAGTTTCGTGAAATATTCGAATGTGACTAACCCATACGGTGAATTAAAAGACGCTGACGCTCCAGCAACAAAATCTGAGCTCGAAGCTAATGCCGAGCCAATCAACGTCACTCCAAAAAACGTCATCACTCCACCACCATCTGGCCAGTAAAGGACATTCTTGATCTCAAGCTAGATCTTCCCCTCATAACCCGGGTGTCTAAACCCGGGTTTTTTTGTATCTCATTGCCTTAAACCGCAACAGGATGACACCGAAGTCGCATTGGCCAATTCTGTTTAAAATCCATGTAATCTGTGGCGACTCATCCTCCACTTCTCATTCGCCTTAGCTATTCACTTGCAATCCTTCCTAGCCACGCTTATGACCCACTGACCAACCAAGCAAATTTATGCCAAAAGTATTCATTAAAACTTACGGATGACAAATGAACGTTCGCGATTCTGAGCAGGTAGCTCAGACATTCACAGAAGGCGGATACACTGTCACCGACGATGAATTCGATGCCGATGCCATCCTCGTCAACACCTGCTCGGTGCGTGACCAAGCGGAGCAAAAAGCACTTGGTAAAATGGGCCACATGGGCAAACACCGCCAGAAGAAATCACACGTAGTCTATGGCTTCATGGGCTGTATGGCTCAATCTCGTGGCCAAGAACTCTTCAAGCAAATCCCGCACCTCGACGTCGTCGTCGGAACCCAAAAATACCACAAAGTTTTCGACTACGTCGACACCATTCTCACGCAGCGTTTAGAACGTCGCATGGATGACCTTTCACTTTCTCTCACCGGCGAATCAGTCTGTGATGTAGAAGAAGAAAAGGATTCCCAAAACACCATTAAGGACCACATCCCGAAGGACTACCAAGCAACAGCTTTCGTCTCCATCATGCAGGGCTGTAACATGAAGTGCTCCTACTGCATTGTTCCTGACACACGTGGTCGCGAACGTGGCAGACCCATTGCTGACATTATCAACGAAATCATCCAACTCCGTGACCGTGGCGTTAAAGAAGTCACTCTTCTTGGCCAAATCGTCAATCTTTACGGCCGAACTGAGTTCGATAAAATCGAAGGTAAATCTCCTTTCGTGCAATTACTCGAAGCCGTCCATGCCATCGAGGGTATCGAACGCATCCGATTCACCTCGCCACACCCGATTGGTTTCCGTCAAGATATCATAGATGCCTACACCTACCTTCCGAAACTAGTATCTCACATCCACTTCCCGATGCAGTCAGGAAGCGATCGCATCCTCAAGTTGATGCGTCGCCCATACAAAAATAAAAAGTTCATCGACATCTGCCGTAACATGAAGGCAGCGCGTCCG
Organism: Vicinamibacteria bacterium; assembly: GCA_964194815.1. Lineage (GTDB taxonomy): Bacteria > Verrucomicrobiota > Verrucomicrobiia > Verrucomicrobiales > Akkermansiaceae > Rubritalea. Next base: position 3,241 of record CAXMOB010000111.1, read on the forward strand.
GACCTCGCCATCACCACTGACATCATTGTCGGTTTCCCTGGCGAAACAGAACAAGACTTCCAAGACAGCATCGATTGCGTCAAAGAACTCGAATTCGACAACTGCTTCGTGTTCCGCTACTCACAACGGGTCAACACCCCCGCCGCAGAAATGGAAGACCAACTTCCAGAGAAGGTGAAAGAGGAACGTAACCAAATTCTCCTCCAGGTAGTCAACGAGCTTGCCCAACGCAAGAACGAAGAAATCGTCGGTACCATTCAAGAGGTCCTCATCGAAGGCCCATCCAAAACCGACAAATCGACACTCTCAGGACGCACCAGCCAAAACAAAATCGTCATCATCGAAGGCGACGCTGCCCGCATGACTGGACAACTCATCCCCGTCAAAATAGAAAGCTCAACCGGTTACACCCTCTACGGCACCCCACTCATCCACGTGTAAACCAGCCCCAATCGGGTCGACATTTCACAGCCTAGGGCAAGGCACTAGGTCTAACATCTCAGATCTAGCTCGAAGCCCTATCAGGGCGTCCTTTTTCCTTTTTACTCTCCCCTTTTACCAGGAGCGAAGCGACTACCCCATACACTCAGCAGGAGTACGGATAATATTTCCATAACGGTGAGTTGTTTCTGAGATCGATTGCTCATGGAAGTAATGAAGCAACTCGATTCTACCATTACTGAGCACATCCCAGTCAACGAGCTGAATTGCGGCATCATTCGCTGCACGACTAAGATTCTCACTGGCTTGTGGAGCACGGAGACTCTTGTATTGAGATATCACAGCTGGTATTCTTCTCGCAAGTTCTACTTCGGATTCAACCTTCACATTCGATAAATCCTCCAACCACTGCACTGGCTTAGCCAAGCTAAAATCAACTGGAACACCTGCAACAACGGAGGCAATCAACACCTTGGCCAACTTCATATCTGACACCTCCTCCAGACGCACTAACACTCGCTTCAAGGGAACATAACGGAAATGGTTATCTTCGCCATGTAAACCTGTCGGATCATGCTCGATAGAGAATTCTTCATGCATCCAGTGAGCGTATGAACCTGCAACAGTAGCAAGTTCAGCCACATCAATAGATGATTCCGCTGAGATAGTTTGAAGTAGTTGAGTAATTTTTTCACTATAGAAAGCTGATGCAGTCGGTGCTGTAACGTCAGTCCAAGTTCCGAACTGAGCTACGTAGTTAGGACCACCTGTTTTCGCACCAGGACCGAAGCATGACTTCTTCCAACCACCGAATGGCTGGCGATTCACAATCGCTCCAGTGATAGAACGGTTAACATAAGCATTACCCACTTCAACTCTATCTCTCCAGATGGCTACTTCACGTACATCAAGTGAGTGGATACCACCGGTAAGGCCGAAATCAGAATCATTTTGAATCTCGATCGCGTGCTCAAGATTATCTGCACGCACTACGCCTAACACAGGACCGAAACATTCCGTGTGACGGAACCAGCTATTTGGCTTCACTCCGCTTTTAATCCCTGGTGTCCATAAGCAGTCATTGCCGTCGACCATTTCTGGCTCAAGTAACCATTCCTCACCCTCATCAAGTGTGGTCAATGCTCGCTTGAGGTTTGGGTCTGGCTTGCGAATCACAGGAGTCACGATCGATGTCGCATCCCATGACTGCCCCACCTTCAAGGATGCAGCAGCATCGCGGAGCTGACGCATAAATGCTGGATTGTCATAAACTTCCCCTTCGATGATAGCGAGTGACGCTGCAGAGCACTTCTGGCCGGCATGGCCAAATGCAGAACGCACGAGATCCTTAACAGCAAGATCTAGATCTGCAGCTTCTGTAATGATCAGTGAGTTCTTACCACTTGTCTCAGCAAAAAGACGTATGTTAGGTTTCCAATCTTGAAACATACGACCAGTAGCGTAAGCACCAGTGAGAATGACACCGCCAACACGCTCGTCAGTGACGAGACCTTGTCCAATGTGGTTATCCGGGCATGCTACAAATTGAAGCACATCCTTAGGTATACCAGCTTCCCACAGTTGGTTAATCATCACCCATCCGGTCAATACCGTTTCTGGAGATGGCTTCAAAATCACTGTGTTTCCAGCCATCAATGCAGCTAGGATTCCACCCATTGGAATTGCATATGGGAAGTTCCACGGTGGCGTCACCACCACTGTGCCAAATGGCTTCATTTCAACTCCATCATACATTCCTTCCCATGAAAGGCTATCTGAGTAGTAGTTTGCGAAGTCAACGGCTTCACTGACTTCCCCATCACCTTCTGCAGCAGCTTTACCACCGTCTAACACCATTGTAGCGATTGAATCCCCACGAGACTCAGCCACGATCTTCGCAACATTGCGTAGAATCTGACGACGTCCTTCAAGTCCTCTAGCCTCCCAGGCTGGCTGAACCGCCACAGCACATTCAAGTGCACGATTCACTCCATTCGCGTCGGTGAGTGAATATTCATACACTTCTGCACCGTTACGTGATGGATCACACCCCTTACCACGTGCCTCAGTGATCTCTTCCTTACCTGCAATTTGAACCGGAATAACTGGAATCTCAACTCCTTCAAAGTTTTTAACAAGTTCACGGATCCAACGCATATTGTGACGTAGTGACCAATCGGTATCCGCTGTATTCTCGAATGGTGAATCCAGCTCTAGCTCGTGCGATTCTGTAGCACGATCTTGGGTACGGTTAGGTACAGCAGAAATTTCGTCTTTACGATCACAAGCAAGCTCGAACATAACTCTTTGCTTATGCCATAGTGGACAACCAGACTTCATTCCAAAGAGATCATGCAGAAAGTTTTCTTTCGCTGTATTTTCGTCGAGTCGACGTACTAAGTATGAAATTGCTGAATGGAAGTCTTCCTTCTTCACCACTGGAGCATAGAGGAGTAGGCCGTCAGCAATTTCCTGAATAGCACGAGCCTGATGATTTGCCATGCCTTCAAGCATTTCAAACTCAATAAATTCTTCAGTGCCATGCATCGCTCGCAATAACAGAGCGTATGAGATTTCAAATAAGTTGTGTGACGCAACGCCAAGACGAACCACTTCAGCATTCTCCTTCTGAGAACCAAAGTAAATCATACGCTTGTAGTTCGCATCCACATCAGCCTTGCTGTAGTATGGAGCTTGTGGCCAATCGTGAACACTTGCTTCTACCGTCTCCATCGCGAGGTTCGCACCTTTTACGATTCGAATCTTAATTGTCTCACCACCTTGCTTCACTCGCTCACGCGACCAAACAGTAAGATCTTTTTGAACATTGAATGAATCAGGTAGGTAGGCCTGAAGCACGATACCACCACGCAATGAAAGGAACTCATCTTCCATCAACACCTGCTGGAATACATCGCATGTGAGATGAAGATCACGGTATTCTTCCATATCCAAGTTCACAAACTTCGGTGAGATACTTCCATCGGCACGTGTGAAGCTGTGCTTCTGGGCGGTGCGATAGAGTATGCGCAGACGATCTTTAATTTGGTCAATTGTCTCATCGTAGGCAACAAGATTGATTTGTGAGAAGATAGCGGAAATCTTTACTGAGATACACTCACAGTCAGGGCTTTCCAAACGCTCGATCACCTGCTGAAGACGAATAGCAGCTTCTTCTTCACCAAGAATTGCTTCACCCAACTGATTTATATTCATGCGAGTGTTATTCTTCTTACGCTTCGAAAGGTATGGTTTAAGCTTCGCGTCTTCAGAAGGAAGAATCACATTGCTCGACTCCATACGCATCTTTGTCGTCACTGCTGGCATCACGATATGAGGCATAAACTTCGATGCCACCGCACCAAGCTTCATTGCGATTTGCTCATGCAGTGGAAGATAAGTAGGAACACCATATTCCGCAATGAGGTAACGGAATTGCTCTGCTGAACGTGCTTCAGTAACTGGACGGAACACCTGATCTGTCATCGCTAAAGTAAGTGCCTTCCCTGCGGCATCATCCATCATGCGAGCCATCTTCCAGCCTTGGTAGCGCTCAGAAATCTTCATCCGATGGGATGCGTTTTGGAGGATTTGCTCAGCAATAACGACAGCCTTTTGCTTAAGCTCTTCGTCGCTTAAGTTCTGCCCCTTTACTTCGTTCACTAAATTTTTCACACTTACCATGACACCAATAAGTATAGCAAACATTTCGAGCTTTGTATTGTCTTAGACAATCCTAATACCTCTTCCAAAGAGATGGAACGAACAACACCAATACGGTGTATAGCTCCAAACGACCTAAGATCATCACAAAGCTCAAAAATATTTTCGTCCACGGTTCAAGATGAGCAAAGCTATTCATTGGTCCCACACTACCAACACCAGGTCCGCCATTACACAAGGTAGCGATTACCATTCCAAATGCCGAATCTATATCAATTCCGTTGTATGTCTCTAATACAGTCACCACTAAAACCGAGAACACAAACAATAAGGCAAACAATACCAAAAACGTCACGATCTGCACCTGAGACTCTGTGCTCAAACGATTCCCGTTCACCTGAATTCGGTCCACCTTATTTGGTCTAAAGGCTCGCACGACTTCATGCTTCATCACTCTCAAGGTCACCACTAATCGACTCATTTTAAAACCTCCAGTTGTAGATCCAGAACAACCACCAAGCATCATTCCCAGCATTAATAAGATGGGAGCAAAAGCAGGCCACTGCGTGTAGTCATAAGTCGCATAACCAGTAGTAGACGCCATCGAAACCGTATTGAACCACGCCCTTCTCAAGGTTAACAACAAGTCATCTCCTCCCACCATGACTGATTCAACAAAGATCAATATGGTGACTACCAAGCATCCAATCACAAAATACTTACCCTCTTCTTCGAGCTTTAACCTCTTCCACCTCTTCTTCATGAGGACCACCCAAACCAGAAAACTAATACTACAAATGATCATGAATAAGCTCAGCCACAGTTCGATTAACCAGCCATTCCCCCACGATGAATAATACGCTATACTGTCCTGTTTCGGACTAAATCCACCTGTCGAAACCGTTGTCAATGTGTGGGCAAAAGCATCAAAGAAAGTCATCCCCATTGCCCAAAGTCCCATGCAGCACACAAAGGTAATCACCAAATAAATCCGTAAAATCACACTCGCTGTGTCCTTAATCCTCGAAACACTCACCTCACCCGTCTGAAACGATGATTCATTTCTAAACAACGACTTCGCCCCCATTCCAAGATACGACATCAAGGCCACGAAAATCACCAATATCCCCAATCCGCCCAACCATTGCGTCGTCGCACGCCATAAAAGCAACGCCTTTGGCCAAGCCTCAATGTTCAATAAATTCGTCGAACCTGTAGCTGTGATTCCCGATGTTGCCTCAAAAATAGAGGCTGCTACACCCAGCCTTTCCTC
>CAXMOB010000112.1:0-3647 GCA_964194815.1 Vicinamibacteria bacterium
GAGAGATCTGTCATTTGCGAGCAGCTCGCCAATAAGGCCAATAGGACTAAACCTGCCGATTTAGTCATCAATGAGTTAAATAGATTTGTCATAGTGTCGTATCAATTTGGAGTTCGTCCGAGGAATTCACGAGTTTGTTAATTTAGCTTGGTAGCTAAGAAAACCAAAGCATTTCCCCCTCAACAGTTTGTAGTTACAGCCCACATCATTGACAATGCTTTTTTGGTAAAATACTGAAGCCTCCCACTCCTTTCGAGCCGATTTCACCTCATTTAGCCTCTAGTAATTAACACTAGTGACCAGCTCCTTCGAGTAATTCGCTCTCCATAAACCCCTTCGATCTACTCAACACGTCCTTAAGACGATGCCACTTCCGATACGATTGAAATTCTAAGTCCCACAGCCCCCCTCTTAACAACACATCATTATACCGCCAGTCATCATTCCCCTGTAAAATCCCCATTGGACACTGCACCTGCACTCCTCCAGCAAACCGAATAATATCCTCAGCCTCCTGCTCTGACGCCTGTAACCTCAACACCCCTTGAACTTGACCATTTGAAAGCATTACCCCCTCAGAACGCAATTGAAACGCTCCTCCATCAGCATGAAAGTGCCTTAAATGTAGCTGCAACTGCTGAAGCTGAACAACTCCCACAACACGCTTCAAGGTCAAATCCTTTGCCGGATGATCCAACTCCACCTCATCCAGTAACCACTGCAAATTTCCCCTCCAAGAGCGTGGCGACATCAAGCCACCAGCCATCTCTCCCAAAAGTTGACACTTCGCAATGCCGACTACACCCCATTCTTTTTTAACCTCAAGCTCTTCTTTTACATAGCTCACCCTCAGCTCAAGCCCACCCGATTTGTCCACCAATGCAGATAGCTGAATCGGGCTCCCGAAGGCATTGAGACGAACCGACTGAGCACGCAGCCCTGAGGCATCATTCGACAAACCAATCAAGCCATCCTTCACAAGCTTAACCCCCTTCAATTCAACCGCTCTAACTTCCACCACGCCTTCGAGCTCTTCAATGGGAAGCTTTGTAGAGAGTCCAGTGATAGAAATTAGTGGGCCACCATCCTCACCCAACAACTCAATTGTCGCATTTCTCACCTGCAATAATTGCAGCGCCCATTCTCCTCTTTGCTTAGCCACAGGCACTGTCTCAGATCGCGGAGCTTCTTGCCCGCCAGTTGGAGGTAAAACCTTCGGTCGGGTGGGAGGATTCACGGGATGCGATGCTACAGGTGGAATAACAATCGGCGGAGCAGTATCTGGCCCAACAACCACTGGCGGAATACGATTAAACTTAGGCATAGTACCGACTGCCTGCACTTGGACATCCATAATTTGCTCCAGCTGGGCTCGCGTCAATGACACCTTAGGAGCCAGCACATCCAGCTCTTTCACGCGCACCTCACCTCGCAGCAACCTCGCATAATAAAACTCAACACGCACCGAACGCACATCACACAAAGTGATTGGCTGCTCAACATCACTTAAATGAACCCCCTCAAGCAATAATCCCTCAAAGGGAGTCCAGCTTAGCCCACTAATTTGGCAGTCAGTCCCAAGCTTGCCACCTAACTTACCAGCCAGCAAAGCTCTCGCATGGCTCGAACCCAACCACAGATTCCCAAACAAAAACAATAAGATTGGCAGTAACAGAACGATACAAATAAGGCGACACAATATGTGACGCCTCATCCAAGCTTTTAATATTCTAAAAAACGCCTTCAAAAACTTACTTCTTAGCCTTCTTCACTGGAGCGAAACGCAATACGTAACGCTTATCCGTCACATACTGATTACCCACAATCTGCTGCATACGATAAATTAAGTAACCAAACTTCTGGTCCGCAGTGCGACCAATGGCAAAATTCTCCTTCGTCGTGTAGCGCTTCTCTTCCTGAAGGTATCTCCACTCGTATCCACTCCATGCACGTAGTGAGCTTTCCTTAGGTGCATCAATCTTCTCTAAGAATGTAAGCTGCCCCAACATTGACTTGAAGGCGTTCGCCTCAGTCGAATACTCAAGTAAACTAATGGGCACATCAGTCACATTCACCACGTAGGTTCCATTTGTTTCCTTGGTTAAAAGCACTGACACACGGATGGGCTGCCCGTCTTTACCCTTCACTGGAACAATCTTCCGCTTATCCCAGGATCCAAGGTAATTGGCATACTCATCCTTCGTCATCAATTTCTCATGATACGGAAGCGGCGTCCCGGCCGTGCCAGTCTTCTCGTGCTCAGCATACCACTTAGGGTCAGCCAAGCGCGCCTTGTTGATCACTGTAGCAAAAAGCTTCATCGACGCATCAGGTTCAACTTGAACATATTCTGCCTTCACTGGCTTACCAACGTCGAGAAACTCCAACAAATGGTTCGTTTTATTCTGTGCCTGAACCATCAAGGTCGAAGCTACTACAAGAGAGGTAATCCAAATTTTCATCATATTAAGTATTTGTTGCCGCCACGTTAATTAGCGAACTCGAAAGAGCAAGCCCATTTCCATAAGCTCGATCACTTTGGCAAACGAAAGCACAATTCTATTCAAAATATTATCGCACTCACCGAAATACACGCTTACCTTCAGCGGCAGAAACATGGGGAAAATACCGGAAGAAACTATAGAGGCGGTAACAGCTGCGACCGACATCGTAGAGTTGATCAGCAGCTATATCCCTGTCAAACGAGCTGGTGGCCAATTTAAGGCACTTTGCCCATTCCACAACGAACGCACGCCGTCGTTCAGTATTAGCCCACAACGCCAAGGATTCCATTGTTTTGGTTGCGGTGAATCGGGCAGCGCCATCGGCTTCGTCATGAAATACGAGAACCTCCCCTTCGTTGACGCAGTCAGAAAACTTGCTGACGCAGCGGGCATCCCCATCATCGAAGATGCCTATGACCCAAAGGAAGACAAAGTCCGACGCCACAGATCCCGTCTCGTAGAATTACACAACCTAGCTGCAGATTACATGCACACCATGCTGATGCGATCACCAGCCGCACAACATGGTCGCGACTACCTCAAGTCACGTGGCTTCGGGGCAGAAATGGCAAAACGCTGGAAAATTGGCTGGATGCCAGACGACTACAACACCTTCCTAGATTGGGCAAAAGAGAAAGGCTACAAAGGAAAAGAACTGGTCGACGCCTCACTCGCAGGCCTCCGAGACCAAGACAACCCAGCCAAAGGACTCTACGCAAAGTTTCGCAACCGCCTCATGTTCCCGATCCATAATGACTATGGGGACGTTATCGCATTTTCAGGACGCCAATTGGTCGAAGACCCACGCTCTGGAAAATACGTCAACTCCAACGAAACCGTCATCTTTAAAAAGTCGAAGGTGTTTTTTGGCTTAGACAAAGCACGTAAGCACATGACAAAATCAAACTTCGCTCTCCTCTGTGAAGGCCAAGTTGACGTCATTTCATGTGTCGAAGCTGGCATTGAAAATGCCGTCGCAGGACTCGGAACCGCCCTCACCCCAGACCACGCTCGCATCCTCAAGCGCTACACCTCAAATGCCACAATTTGCTTCGACGCTGACGGAGCCGGCTACAAAGCTGCCGAAAGTGCATTCAAAGAACTCGTCAAACATGGCATCAACGTCAAAGTGGTGAAAATGCC
>CAXMOB010000113.1:0-12953 GCA_964194815.1 Vicinamibacteria bacterium
ATAAAGGAGCGATGCGGGCATCGTGACTGAAGAAAAACACTGATTGTAGATGAATACAGCGAGTCCCTTCGCCCAATGCGTAGCCTAGTCTCTTCATCCTTAAAAAAAATTCATAAGTCTCTTTTGTTTCTCTATGTGGTATTATTGGAGAGATGGGCTCATTTTTATTCACTAGCCCTTTCTTCTTTTTCCTTTGACCTTTTTCCAAGGGCGTAGCCCTTACCCTAGAGCTGCTACAGCACGGTTTACGCGACGGACGCATTCTTGTTGGCCGAGGATGTCGAGGATGGCACCGAGGTCGGGGCCACCAGTCATACCTGAGAGAGCAACGCGTGTGGGGAACATAAGTTGACCTGGCTTTGCACCATTGGCTTTCGCGGTGGCACCGATGGTAGCTTTAGCTTCTGACCAATCAGTTAGGCCTTCGAATGCTGTTGCCAGGTTTTCAAGTAAACCAGCGGCAGCTTCATTATTTTTGACCTTGGCGATCGCTTCTGGGCAGAATGAATACTCTGCATCGAAGAAGAATCGAATCATGTCAGGAGCTTCGGTAAGGATGCGCACCTTTTCTTGTAGTGAGGCAGCGGCGGCAGGGAATGAATCGTTGATCTCGATGCCAGCACCGAGCACGTATGGCTTGATAGTCTCGGCAAATACTTCAGGGCTGAGCTTCATGAGATGCTGTTGGTTCATCCAGGCGCACTTCTCTTCGTCGAACTTTGCAGGTGCACGGTTGACGTTATCAAGAGTGAATGCCTCGATGAGTTCGGCGGGAGTAAAGATTTCCTCATCACCCTTTGGTGACCATCCTAACAATGCGAGGAAGTTGAAGACAGATTCGGCAGTGTAGCCACGTGGTGCGTAGCTATCGACAGCGGCAGCAGCGTGACGCTTGGACATTTTAGCTCCCTCCATGTCGAGAATCAGTGGAAGGTGAGCGTATTTTGGAGGTTCAATGCCGAAGGCTTCAAAAAGTTGAATATGCTTAGGCGTATTCATTAAGTGATCTTCACCACGAATGACGTGCGTCATTTTCATTTCGATATCATCAACCACGTTAACGAAGTGGAAGGTGAATGTCCCATCAGAACGACGGACTACCATATCCGGAGTGTTGTCTTCGTTAGTGTAGTCGATCGTGACTTCACCACAGATCATGTCGTTCATCACCATTGGCTTGCGATCGAAACGGAATCTCCATGCACCGTCGTCTTGGTAGACGCGGTCAGCAGCAACGAGTTTGTCGAACCAGGCTTGATAGATATGCTGACGTTCAGATTGGTTGTATGGACCATAGTCGCCCCCGACCTCAGGACCTTCATCCCATTCCATTCCAAGCCACTTCATGCCATCGAAAATAGCTTGGCGTGCTTCGTCAGTATTACGCTCAGCATCTGTGTCTTCTACACGAAGGATGAAGGTGCCACCGTGCTTTTTAGCAAAGAGGTAGTTGAAGAGAGCTGTGCGAGCACCGCCTACGTGAAGGTAGCCGGTCGGTGATGGTGCGAATCGAGTTCTTACAGACATTATAAAAGAATTAAGTTTTGAGAATTAAGAATTAAGCTTGTTATTAGCCGCGGTGAGCAAGTCTTGGGCTTTGTCGCGTTGTGGTGCAGCACCTCGGGCCATGTCTGGTTTGCCACCGCCTTTACCGCCAGCTATCGGGCCGAGTTCTTGGATGAGTCTACCAGCTTGGAGGCCAGCAGCTTGGCTATCGGCTCCTGAAAGAGCACCGATGTGGAGTTTGTCGCCATCGTCAACGATGAAGAAGGCAGCTCCTGCGAATTGCTTTTTCTTGCAGCCGTTGAGAAGTTCCTGAAGCAGGTTGGCTGGGCCTTCCGCTAGCTTGACGATATTGCCACCTTGTTCGAGTAGTTCAACCAGAAGTTCGTCAGCCATCGATGCGGCAGCGGAGGCTTGAGCTTTTTTTACAGCTTTGTCTGCGTTGATAGCCGCAAGTTTTGTGAAATCTCTACGAGCCTTTAATGTGACTATTTCTTGTAGCTTTCCAACAGAGGCTGCGACCTCGATATCCTGTGATCTCACAAGTATTGAATGGGGACCATTATCTTGTGGATTGATAGTAATAGGATCTCTCCCAAGGTTAGTTAACTGCAGGTTAGCTGCTTTTAATTTATTTTCATATTCTTTGATTTCAGTAGAAAGGGTTTTTTTTAGTCCCGCGACATAGTTTTCCGCAGCAGTACCACAAGAAGCCTCGATACGGCGGACGCCGGAAGCGATTGCTCCTTCAGATTTTATTTTGAAGAGACCTATGTCTGAGGTTTTAGTGACGTGTGCACCACCACAGAGTTCCATTGAGTAGCCGTTGAGTTGCTGAGCTTCACCGCCAATTTGAACGACGCGAACGAGATCGCCATACTTGTCACCGAAGCACTGAATGATGTCTTTGCGTTCTTTGACGTCAGTGTGTGGCACTTCGATCGATGAAACTGCACCGTCTTGTTCGATCACGCTGTTCACCTTGGTTTCGATAGCTGCAACTTGCTCCTTAGTGAGAGCTCCAGAAGTGAAGTCAAAGCGGAGACGATCAGTAGAAACTAATGAACCTTGTTGGGTTGCGTCAGTGGAAACCACCTCGTGAAGTGCCCAGTGGAGAAGGTGAGTGGCAGTGTGGTTTGCTTCAATGGAGCGACGGCGGAGACCATCGATCGCGAGTTCAACTGTGATGCCAACCTTAAGATCATTTGCTGAGGATCCAGTGATGACATGAGCAACAGCTCCGCCAATTTTCACAACTTTGGAAACAGTGAGAATGTTGCCGTTGAGGCTGAGCGTTCCGGAGTCGCCTTGTTGGCCACCCATCTCGACGTAGAATGGAGTCTTGTCGGTGATGACGAATAGTGCGTCGTCTTGTCGGTGGATTTCAAGGATAGTCGCTGAAGCGAAATCGGTATCGAATCCTACAAACTCGGTGGTTATCTCGGTGGTGAGATCGAGAGCACGGACGACGGTTTTTTCTTTGCCACCATCACCGCGACCACGTTGTTGCTTCATGAGCACTTCGAAACGCTCCATGTCGAGTCCGATAGCATTTTGCTGGCAGAGGATTTCAGTGAGATCGATCGGGAATCCGAAGGTGTCGTAGAGTTGGAAGGCAAAGTCACCAGAGAGCGTCTCTTTGGTTTTTTCGAGTTCTTTTTCGAAACGGGTCAAGCCACGAGATAGTGTGCGGTTGAAGCTTTGTTCTTCGGTTAAGAGAGTTTTTTTAATGTTCTCAGCACGTGCAAGGAGTTCAGGGAAGACGGAGCCAAACTCAGCGACCATGGTGTCGACCAGTTCAGGGAGGAAGCATTTGTCGCCCATGAAGCCAAGTGTGCGGCCATAGTTGACAGCACGACGCAAGATACGACGAAGCACATAGTTCCGGCCAGTGTTTCCAGGAAGGATGCCATCGGCAATGGAGAAAGAAAGGGTGCGGATGTGGTCGGCGATCACGCGGAAGGCAACGGCTTCCTTCATTTCATCGCTAAGAGTCGACTTATCTACGTCCACGCTGTCGGGGTAGATATCTTGGTAGGTCTTGCCAGTGAGTTCTTCCAGCTTGTTGAAGAGCGGTGTGAACACATCGGTCGCGTAGTTGGTTGGCTTGACGGAGAAGTCGGTGAAGTTCTTGGTGCGCTGAATGATGTTACATGCACGCTCGAAGCCCATTCCTGTGTCTACGTGCTTCGAAGGAAGGTTGCGGTAGCTGCCATCGGCTTCCGCATTGTATTGAATGAACACAAGGTTCCAGATTTCGATACAGAGGTCGCTGTCCATATTGACGAGCTTGCCTTCGGTGTCGCCCTTAGGGGTGAGGTCAACGTGGAGTTCTGAGCATGGACCGCACGGGCCGGTGTCGCCCATTTTCCAGAAGTTGTCCTTCACATCACCGTTGACGATGTGCTTTTTAGGGTCGAGACCTTTTGTTGAGAAAAGCTTCTCCCAGAAATCGTAGGATTGTTGATCAAAAATAGATGGATCGCCCGCAGCTTTATCTGGCATGTAGACAGTTGCGTAGAGGCGTTCTGCTGGGAATCCCCAACGCTCGACAATGAGTTCCCATGCCCATGCGATGGCTTCTTCTTTGAAATAGTCACCGAATGACCAATTGCCGAGCATCTCGAACATGGTGTGGTGATAGGTGTCGTAGCCGACATCATCGAGGTCATTGTGCTTGCCTCCTGCGCGGATGCACTTTTGGGTGTCGGTAGCACGTGGTGGAGCATAGGGAGCTCTCTCTGTGCCGAGGAAGAATGGCACGAACTGGTTCATTCCCGCGTTAGTGAAGAGGAGGCCTGGTGATTGTGGTAAAAGGGAGGCTGATGGCACGATGGTGTGCTGTTTCTCCTTAAAGAAATCGAGGAAGCTTTGTCGAATCTCTGCTGCGGTCATGATGTGTGAAGTTGAAAGTTAACTGGTGCTCGTTCTAGTGGTGGTGTGGAGCACAAAGTGCTGATAGGGGATCGGTGCGAGCTAGTAAAGTCTTGTGTGAGAGAGAGAGTTAAAAAATGTCTTTTTTCTAAAGAAAGACTTGCGGTGATCTTGGATTCATGTATAAACCGCCTCGCCGAAGGCAACTAAGGCATAAATAAGTCAATTACGCTGAAATAGCTCAGTTGGTAGAGCATCTCGTTTACACCGAGGCGGTCGGGGGTTCGAGTCCCTCTTTCAGTATTGATTATAAAAACGCTTACTCCTTATGGGTTAAGCGTTTTTTGTGTCTGGGAGGCTGGGCTATTGGTACACAAAACGACACACCGTGTTCCGATGTTGGCCCGTGTGTGAATATGGCACTTGGTGCTTTTTGCCGTTGAGGAGTTTAACCCTTTAATTGGGCTAGTCATTTTACCTGCTTTGATTGACGGCATCTTCTAGTTCAGAATAGGCAGTTTTCATTTCAGTGAGTAAAGACATGCCTTGTTCAATTTCTCCTGCTTGGAAGTGCACTTCACAAGTCGATGCGAGCCGAGCCAATTGATCTGCTCCGATAGTGGCAACTGTGGATTTCAAACTATGCGGAATTCGAATTAAAGACTCTCTATCACCATTGTCAGACCATTCTTCTAATTCTGAAATAAACTTTTTAGCCTCTTTCAGAGAAAGTGTAAGCACTTCTTCGAAGGCACCGCCCATAGTCTCCCTCAGGAGATTAAATGTCTTGTCGTTAAGAGCTGCACTATGCGAAATCGTCTGGGGCCTAGCCGGCTTATCTTCTTTGGTTCCGCTTTGCAATTTATCACTTAACCATTTTTCTAATAAGACATGTAATTCTTTTTCGTTAAGTGGCTTGGATATGTAATCATCCATTCCAGCGGCAAAACATTTTTCTTTGTCACCGACCATGGCATTTGCGGTCATCGCTATGACTGGAATCTTGTGATTAATCCCTAAAGTCTCTGACTGGCGTATTTTTTTGGTAGCTTCATAGCCATCAATTACAGGCATTAGGCAATCCATAAATACGATGCTGTAATCGTTTGTTCTTGTCAGTGCTTCTATGGCTTCTTTGCCATTCATTGCCGTATCAACACTGATGCCGTATTTACTTAGCATAGCTTCAATAACAAGCTGATTGGTGACTACATCATCAACGATCAAGACGTGAGCCTTGATCTGTGTTTTCTCGAAATCTGTGTAGCGGGTAACAAAAGTATTATCCTCTGGCTTCATGCCCATAACACTAAGGATAGTGTTATATAGCTCTGATTGCTGTATGGGTTTAGTGAGGTAACCATTGAAACCAATGGCATTCATCTTTTGTGCGTCACCGCGTTGTGCTTGTGAGGTAAGCATGATGAATCGAGTTTTATCATGACGGGGTAATTCTTTAATTTTCTGTATTAGCTGAGCTCCGTCCATATCTGGCATATGAAAGTCGACTAGTGCAATTTGGTAGGGTTGTCCCTTTTCGAGAGCAATATCTAATTCCTGCAGCGCATCTTTAGCACTAGGTGTGAGAGTGTGTTCCATCCCCCAGCTGTCTAATATGAGATGCATTAATTTACGATTAGTCAGATTATCATCAACCACGAGAACTCGTTGGGTGCCCAAGTCACTATTAGGGATTGAGATTATTTTTTGCTCGCGTGCTTTTTTTAACTTCAGGGTGAACCAGAAAGTCGATCCTTTGTTAAGTTCACTGTCAACGCCGATCTCACCATCCATTAAATGGACGAGGTCTTTACATATTGAAAGACCTAGGCCTGTGCCGCCATATTTACGTGTAGTGGAACTGTCAGCTTGAGTGAATTTTTCAAAAAGTGACTGTTGCTTCTCAGCAGAAATACCTATGCCAGTATCTTCGACCTCAAATCTCAGTAGAGAATACTCGTCATGTTCTTCTTCGTTATTGACATAGACAGCGACCTGACCTTTGTCAGTGAACTTAATACTATTTGAAATCAGGTTCGATAATATCTGCTGAATGCGCCCTCGGTCAGCTTGGTAAGTTGGATTTGGAACCAGATTCGCGGGGCAAATTAAGCTAATGTTTTTACGATCGGCAATATAGGACATGTTACGAGCCACGTCTTCGATAAGTTTATTCATGCTAAAATCAATTGACTCAAATTCAATTTTACCAGATTCGATTTTTGAAAAATCAAGAATGTCATTGATGATAGCCAGTAAAGACTCGGCACTTTGTTTAATGACTGTAGTGAATTGATACTGCTCTTGATCTAGTTCAGTATCTTTTAAAAGGTTCACCATCCCAACGATGCCATTCATTGGTGTGCGTATTTCATGGCTCATTGTTGCCAGAAAATCACTTTTCACTGTGACCGCTTGCTCTGCTTTTTGTGTGCTGTCTACCAGTTTCTGATTATACTGCTGTATTTTTTTTTCACTGTAGCTCATTACCTCGATCATATAACTAAAAGATTGTGCTAATTGACCAATCTCGTCGGAATCATTTAATAGAAGATGACTCGGAATATGAGTGGTGCTGTAGTCCGCCTTAGAGATATTGTGGGTTACTTTAACTAAGCTGTTTAGACGTTCCACCGTATCCTTTGAAATTAAATAAATGGCGAAAGCTGTAAATAGTATAGCAATGAGTGTGCTGATAACTATCGAGATTGTGGTATTTTCGCTCGATTTGTTAGATTTTGCCACTCGGGTAGTCATGAGTTCATTTTCGATGCCAGTAAATATAGTTAGTTTTTGACGAATAGAATCAATGATATTTTTCCCAGCGACCTGTTTAATGAGGGTCGTAAGTTCATCTTGCGTGGCCTCTCCATTGTTAACTTGAATACGTTTAATAATCGTTATTTCACCAACTTTGTCCAACCACAACTGGTGTAGGATATCAATATCATTGATTGTTTCGACTTGTCCAGGCTGGCCTGAGATGTGTTTTTTTAAAAGATTTAATTTCATGGGCCATTGTCGGTTAGAACGATGATAGGGTTCTAGAAATTCTTGATCTCCCGTTATTATAAAACCACGTTCTCCCGTCTCCATCTCAAGGGTCAATGTGAGTAAATGCTCAGCGTCGTTAATGGCTTTGTGCGTGTGTTCCACCCATCTACTATCTTCCTTCATAGTCTGATCGTTATTGTATGTTAAGATAGCTATGATCAACATAAAGACCAAGGGTACAGAAAAACCTAGCATGAGTTTCTGTCGGGTTTTAAGCTTATGTAAAGATTGTAGAAATATATTCATGAGAATGTATCAGAAATAAAATTAGAAAAGTTTTTCTATGAAATTTACCACTGTACGCATAACCATGAATGCAAATCACTCACTTGTCAGTTATATAATTCACTAGTGGGGTGAATTATAAATAAGATGCATGACCAAATGATCTTGAAAGTTATTACACATCTTTCTAATTCTGGGGCAAATATTGAGCACGCCTAATCTATTGGTTTACAGAATCCACACACTATACAAAAGTCCTAGATGCTATTTTTAACGAAGCACGAAGCGGAGGGTTAGTGATACTGCTCCGTAGCGACTAGGGCACGGGCTACGATATACTTACTGACGACTTGGCCTCCATTTTGTGAGGTTAGGTCAGCTGATCCCATTTTTTCTGGTAAAATGAATTTAGTGTGTTTATACTAGTGTGTTAACAAAAATGCCCCCCCTAATGAAAAATAATGATTTAATTCCCATTCTAGTTGTAGATGATGATGCAGCTAATATAAAGGTTCTTGTTCAGATTTTGAGGAATGAAGAAGGCTTTGCAATAAGTGTTGCTAATAATGGGTTGGAGGCATTGAAACTGATGAAGACCGTGAAGCCAGATTTGGTCTTGTTGGATATTATGATGCCTGAGTTGGACGGCTATGAGACTTGTCAACGGATGAAGGAGGATGAAGAACTCTCTAATATACCAGTTATTTACCTTTCAGCAAAAATAGAGACAGAGGATGTGGTCAAAGCATTTGAATGTGGTGCCGTTGATTACGTCACTAAGCCGTTTAATGCTACCGAGTTGATGGCAAGGGTGCGCACTCAATTAGATTTAAAATGGAGCCATGACAGGATAAACAGACAACTAGAATTGCTTACCGACACTGAGGCGTTTTTGAGGTTTAAGTTAGCCAAAATGGAAGCGGACTTAGAGAGTGCTAAGGTTGTGCAGGAGAACCTACTCCCTCATGAATGCCCAACTCATGACAGTTATAAGATCGCATTTCGTTATAGGCCAAAGGAGGTGGTTGGAGGTGACTATATATGTTTCCCTAGTATGCATAAGGATGAACAAGGTTTTTTCCTGGGGGATCTTACAGGGCACGGGGTGTCAGCTGCATTGGATATGGCCTTGATTAAATTTATTACTGACCGTCTTTTTGACGGGTGCTCGTGTGATCCTCAGAAATTATTAAAAGAGTTAAATAATAAACTGTTTGGGCAGCTATCTTCCTCCTTTATTACAGCCGTGTATGGGATTTTAAAGCTTGATGAGGCTGGGGGTTTTCACCGATGTATACTAGCGGGAGCGGCACACCCTAAACCAATTTTGTTTGATTATCAGAAGAAGACTTATAGTTACCAAAATTTCTTAAATGGGCCAGCAATTGGTATTTTACCGGAATTTAAAACAGATAATTATTCGGTAGAGTTGAGGAGCGGTAGTCGTATATACCTTTATACTGACGGGCTCACTGAGGCTGAAAATGAAGAGGGCGAGAGGTTAGGGAATGAGAGGTTTTTAAAGATTGTTGAGGAGTCATATGATCTCTGTGTTGATAAGACCTTGGAAAATGTGCTTGCTAGAGTTGATGAATATGGGGGTTCCGAGGAGAGTTCTGATGATGTTACATTATTTGTGTTAGAAATAGTTCCGGAGGGAGATTGATGATGAATGGAGGTATGCTATGTCCTTTGTTCTATGTAGTGAGGGATAAATATTAGGTGGCTCTTAAACGGGCTGCAGACGCCTTTGCCGATCTAGGGTGAAACAATCATGAGGGGAGCACGCTACTCTTGTTCCGTTCCGCCCAGCGTTACGTTGATGTTGTATTTGTTCTGTAGGTGCGAGTGGGCTTTGCTGGCTTGAGAGGATTTTGGGTAGCGTTTGCAGGTGAGTTGGAAGGTGCGGATGGCTTTTTCTTTGTCCTTGGCTTCTTCGTAGGTGAAGCCGATTTGTAGGGTTGCTTCGGGGGCGGATTTTTCGACGATCTTGATTTGGTTATAGAGGACGATGGCTTCCTTTTGTTGGCCGAGGCGGCGGTGGCATTTGGCAATGGCGAAGTAGTCGCTCGGAAAGCGATCGACTTGGCGGTAGCTGGCGATGGCCTTTTTCCAGTCGGATAGTTTTTCGTAGCAGCCGGCGATGGCCCAGAAATGATCGCCGGAGTGGTCGCCGTCGATTTCGAGCAGGTGGCGGTAAACTTCGATAGCTTCTTTGATCTTACCTTCCTTGAGATACATCCCTGCTATGGCTTGTTGGCCGACGACAACGTTTTTGAATTCGCCGTAGATGCGTCGGGCCTGATCGCGTTTGTCGCGGGAGAGGCACCAGCTGGCTTGTCGGCTGCGGAGTCCATCGTCGACGCCAAAGCGTTTACCGATCTCGTCATAAACTTTCCAGGTATCGCCGGGACGGCCGAGGGTGGTTTGGAGGTCCGCAACACGGTAGAGGAGGTTTTTGGCGAGCTTGGGACGAACGAGGGTTTCGGCACGGAGGGTGGCGAGGAGTTGGTCGCCGAGCTTGAGGGCGGCGGGTCTGGTCTTTGGATCCTTGAGGAGGTGTTGGACGGTCTTGGCTGAGAGCTTGCAGACTTGGTCAAAGAGCGCGGGACCGGTGTAGGTGGTGGCGAGGGCCTTTTTACCATCCGCGAGTTTCTGCGCAAAACAGTGTAGCTCGGCTAGTTCGTGGGCGGCTTTGGCACAAGTTGTTTTGGCTGCGGCGGTGCGCTTCACTTTGAAAGTGAGCTGGTTGAGGAGGGAAAGGCGTTCCTCCATGTCCTTATGGAGGCGGGCGTAGTGGAGAAGGTCGGTGCGGGAGCGGACCGCGATTTCGTGATCGGGGTATTCCTTGATGAGAAAGCGGAAAGCCTTCTGGGCACTTTTGACCTCGCCCATGGTGCGGTAGGAATCGCCCATGCAATAGGCGGCAATAGTCGCTTCATGTGACTTCGGCCAGTAGTCGATGACCGATTGAAATCCGTCTCGCAGCGCGGTTTTTGGCTTCTTCAGTTTCATCATCGTGTGGCTCCACATCAACTGGGCGTAGGGAGCTCCCGGACTCTTCTCGTAGAGGGTGAGAAATTTCTCATACTCGGCGAGAGCGACTTTGAAGTTGCTGCTTAAGAAATGCTTTTCGGCGATCTTGATCTGATAGCGTTCTACGGCACGCATCTTTTCGAAAGTCGCGACCTGGATTTGTTGCATCGAGGAGAGGGCTGCGTGGGAAAGAGTGGTGAGTGCCGTGAAGAGGAAGATGATGATGGCGATTTGTCCTCTAACAATACTGTTGCGATGTGTATTCATTCTAGTGTGGTTAGGTTACTTCTTTGTTGATTCTAGCCATTTGTTATACTCGGCGTGGGCGTAGTAGATGATGTTGACGCCGAGTTGGTAGCTGGATTCCCAAACTTCGCGTGGGACGCCGGAATGGCCGTCGGCCCAAGCGTCACCAATGTCGCCGGGATGATAGTAGGTGACAAGTCGTCCGTCAACGACCCAGCCAAGTGCGTTAGAACGACCGTGGGGGGCGACGATGGGAAGACGGGGCAGCGGGTAGGGAATGCGGTGGATGGTGTGGTCCAGATAGACGGAGATTGGTTCGATTTTTGGGAGGATCTTTTGCATCATCGAAACGAACTGCCCTTCCCAGCCGGAGCTACCGCCGTTGTCGCCGAAGAGCATGCCGTGGTGCTCCAGTAGGTAGCTGCGCATGATTTTGATTTCCTTCGCACTCAGGGTGATCTTTTGCTGGCCGGTCATGTAGACCATCGGCGGACTTTTGCGGGCCGGGAAACTCTTGAGGCGACCGATCTCCATCGGTTCGGGTCGATCGCTGACCGCGTGGCCTGTGCTGACGCCGTATTCGGTGAGGAGGTTCAGGTCGGAGCCGCGGGCCATGTCCTGATCCCAGTCACCACCGTTGTATTTCAAGCGTATGAAGCGTACCTTGCCACGGGTCGTGCCCGCTGAAAATCCTGCACCATCGCCCTTTCCCTGACCAATTTTGTAGAGGTGCTCGGTGACTTCGAGGACCTGTAGTTTGACGTCATCGATCGGCGGCGGATTGAAGAGGACGCTGCTGTAGGGATTGATGACATACTTCTTATTGATGACCTTCTGGATTTTGACAAGTTGCTTGAGTTGCTTCTCTTCACCTCCGCCGACTGGCGACTCGTAGATGCTGCAGCCGGAGAGCTGAGTCAGGATGAACGCCGTCGTGCCGAAGAGGCAGGTGTAGGTGAGGAGGGTGAAGGTCGACTGACGGAGCTTGTTGTTCTTACGGCCGAAATACCAGGCCACGAGTTGGCGCGGATCCCAGATGGTTTTCTTTGTATTCTGTTCGTTTGATTCGTTTGGTTGAGGGACACGTTTTGTTTCGCGGTCGATCCACCACACCGCCCAGCTTAGCCCAAGGAAGAAGGCTGCGGCGATACCGAATTGGATGATGGTGGCAGCGAGGGAATAGGAGAAGGTGTGGAGAGGGAGATGGGCAGCGAGTTGCCAAAGCGGGAGGAAGGCGACGCTGAGGATGGCTCGGCGAACGACGAGCGAGGAATGCCGATGGTGGTGGATCCAGTAGTAGCAGACTGGGAGGGCTGTGAGGAACCCGATCGTCAGCGTCCACGTAGCCAGCAGGAACCATGCATGGGCATCGACCCAGAGCAGGCACCAGAGCACCGCGTAGACGACGGTCCACAAGAGCGGCCGACGGCTTTGTCGGAGGAGCCAGTCGCGGGCTGTGAGGATCTTGGGTTGAGTGGACATCAGGGTGATTGAATAGAGGTATGACCGTCTCGGTCATCTAACTGTATCGAGGGCCATTGTGACTTACTCCAGATCCTTCAGGAAATCCTCTCCCTTATCTTCGAGCGGATTGGTGTTAGGTGAAGCGGGGAGCTGGTCGTTGACTCCGAGAGGGGCTATAGGATCGGGGACTTCGGGCGTGGTGACTTTTGGGGCAGTGACGGGAGCTGCTGGGCTTGGGGCAGCGGGTGCTGCGGCAATGGGCTCGGGTTCATCGCCGAAGAAGTAAGGGAAAGCGGTGAGGACGAAGATGCCTCCAGTGACGAGAATGACGGAAAGGATCGTTGCGCGGAAGAGTTGGCTGGTGGAGACCACGCCGAGCATTTCCTGGGGGCTTTTTCCTCTGAGCTGACGCAAGAACTCTTGCAGTTCTTGGACGGTGGCGTTGCAGTTGGTTTTCAGTTCGCGGAGGTCGGCCTTGGTGCTGGCCATAGAGGTACGAGATGCGTCGGATTTTTCTGATGGGCCTTTCATGGTTTCTTTCATGGCTGGGT
>CAXMOB010000114.1:0-11236 GCA_964194815.1 Vicinamibacteria bacterium
CCAACACTAGTTGCATCATCTGGTCAATCGCACTAGTCCTTTTCATTCTAATCGTGCTTGGCTCTATCATTTACCTCTTTGGGGCCACCTTCAGTGACATGGACTCCGTCCTTGATAACATCAACCCATAGTCTAGTAGGCCGCCCATTCGGTAGGCGGGGATCTCCGAGCACCGCGGCTACTCGCACCCCACTTCACCTATACCCTCCTGAAAATCCCATTCACGGTATTTTTGGGCTATCCTAATTATTGCCAAACTGAGCCATCTCGACCTCCCGTTTTCACCTGCAGCTCAAATTATTAGTAAAAAAATCAACTTCTTGTCACAATCCCATCGCCTCAGTGCAATAGTCTGTGATAGGCATGGTCGCAGTGGATATAACACAGGAATCAACCAAACGTGAATTCTTCGCAGAAATGGCACGTGAGCACCATCGCGACCTCATCATCTTCGCTCGAGCACTCGTGAAGAATGAACAGGCTGCCTATGACATTGTGCAAGATGCCTTCGTCGCAGCATGGAAAAGCATGGAGCGATTTGACATCACCAGGGACTTTGGAGCTTGGATGCGAGGAGTCGTGCGTAATAAATGGCGTGAATACCTCCGTAAAAATAGCCGAGAAGTCCACCTAGAAGATGACGTCCTCGAAGTCATGGAGCAACAGCTTCACGACTGGCAATCCGACCGACAAGATGGAGGCCCCAGTGTCTTTATCAAACTCGAAACCTGCCTCGAAAAACTACCTGACACCATGGCCGAAGCCGTCCAGATCACCTACACCCAAGGGATGAACTCGGACGAAGCTGCTGACCAACTCAATATATCCAGTGCAAACCTTCGCAAACGCCTTGAACGAGCTCGACTCAAACTCAAGGACTGCCTCAACAACATCCTTTAACTTTAGTAAATCCAATGGAACCAGAAGAACATCTCATCGATAGTCTACTCGCCGAAAAAGCCCGCCACCCAGGCGAGCATGACGAGATATTCCTGACTAAGCTAGATCATCGGATCGACAACGAAGACCGCATAGCCTCTGTTGCACCGATTGCTCCTGTCGCTCAGTCGCCAAAAATAAGTTTATTCATCCCCTATGCCGCCGCTGCAGGGCTCGTCATAGCTGTCAGCTTGAGCCTCTACTTTTCTAAACAGCCTAGTTCCGAACCAACTCTTGCGAGCCACCAATTAGCACCAGAGCAAGCAAACCTCGTTGCGGAAGCTAAAGAACAAGCCACTACCGTAGGAGACTCTGCTTCAAATGATCGTCTAAAGGACATAGAAGCCGACGTAAAAGCAAAAGACCATATGCGTACAGCAAGAGCTGCCCCCATTGTTCAATCTTTAGATGCCGACCCTTTAGCTTCTCCTCGCCCGAAACTCGAAGATCTAGATGCTGCCCAAGCAGATGCTGCACCCATGGATAACTTTGCTGCAGGAGCAGGTACCGAAATGGCGACCGACAAATTAGGCAAAAAGGGGATTCATCCATCCATGCAACAAATGCAGTCGGCTCTCAACTCTGGTGACCCAGCACGTATCGTTCTGCACATCGATGCGACACCAGAACAAGCCCAAAGCTTCGCCAAGGCACTAGCAGCACTAACCCACGGCACTCCAGCACTACCGCGTAGGCTCGATGCTCCCAAAAAAGTTCAGCTCAAATCCGCTATAGCTATACTCCAACGCAGCCTCACCCCTGCCACGCAACAAATAAAACTCATCAACGGCACCTTCAAGCTTAACCCATTTCAACTAGCCAACAACAATAACGAGACCATCGCAAAGCAACTCGCAGCGCTAAACCTGGTGCCAACGCTACTCAGCCCAACTAAGCCAGGCTCACGCATGATGATGGAAATGCGACACAGCGAAAAGGCACGTGCCCCCAAGAGCTCCAAAGGCAAAGGCAAAGTCAAAGCCGACCAAAACACCCAACTGCTTAAAAAACTCGCCATCTGGCAATCGCTCTTAAGCGATGAATAGTTAGTCCATTAGTTCGGTAAGCTTCACCTATTCTGTGACCTTCCTATAGCGTAAATAACACTCCCCCGCACCCCCAGTATCCATCGACACCAATTCCATTTGTCGACTCTGTGGCAAAAAATCTTCACTGCTCATAGTAGGTGATACTCCACCGATTACCTTATTCCCTGCCCAAGTGAGAAACAACTCATCTACCAAATCCTCAGAGAATAATTGTGTCAATAATGCACTCCCTCCCTCACAATGCACATGCTCCACATCACTAGCCTCAAATGCTTTTAACCCCTCAATGACGTCAAACTCCAGAGGTAGAGATACATTTGCCGAGTATCGGCATTCCTGTAATGCCTCCCAATCCGACACTTGAGAATGCTGATCACCGGCTTGAGTTGGGGGGATAACCTTCCCATCCAAACTCATCACCACATGGACTGTTACCCTAGGACGCATCATTCAGCTCAGCCTTGTCTTCGTAACTATCTCTAGACTTCTTACAAAATAGATGACGGACAATTCCATAGAGTAGGTAGATAGAGAATATCGCAGTAGGGACAAACCAACGGGTCACCTCATTGATCAATAACATCAGAACCAAGGACCCTAAGACCAAGCCTCCTATGCTCCCCTTCGTTCCAAAATCCACCTTCTTAAAGCTTGGGTACTTGATGTCGCTGATCATCAAAAATGCGAGCCCTAGCATGGCAATCACCAATACCCAACTCCACCACGCACCTAAATGGCGGTTATTCTCTTCAAAATAGATACTCAAAAAGGTTAAGGACGCAATGAAACCAGCAGCCATTGGAATCGGAATCCCCCTAAAATTATACTTGTCCTGCGTGTCTTCTGGCATATTCGCCAAACAATTGAAGCGGGCTAAACGAATCGCTCCACAAAGAAGGTAGATAAACGCGACCGCCCACGTTAACTTATCAAATTGCTCACCTAGCCCAAACAGCACCGCACGAGACACCAATAAGGCCGGCACCACACCAAACGATACCACATCTGCAATCGAATCAAATTCTTGTCCAAAGGGTGATTCCTTGCCGCCCATGCGAGCTAAGCGACCGTCCAATAGGTCAAATAAACAAGAAGCAAAAATCAAATACAAGGCCTTCTGATAATATGAGTAGGCAATCTTGAAATCATACACACCCTCTACATTCCCCTCGTGCATGCCTTTGAAAATAGTAAGAATCGCAAAAAATCCACAACAGAGGTTTCCTGCCGTCATCAAGTTAGGCAGAAGGTAGATTTTTGGTTCGTCAGGATGCTTGCTCATGATATGGTAAATGATTTGCCCTACTGGCGTGGCACCAAAGCTAGAAGAAAGACTGGAAAATTCCAGTATATTCAGTAAGTTATCCACGAAATGGCTGAATTATCTCAAGAAACACCAATGGCTCGCCTCAACGAGGACTTCCCTGGTGCCCGTCGTGCTCTCTTCGCAAAATACCATATAGGTGGTTGCTCATCCTGTGCCTACAAAGATGACGAAACCATCGCGGATGTTGCAAAGCATAATGAATTCGATGTCGACGAGGCCATCCAACACATTCTTGAAAGCCATGCACACGATGCCGAAATGATGCTCACTCCGCTGCAGGCTAAAGAAAAAATCGAAGCCGGGGCCAAGCTCATTGACATCCGCACACGCGAAGAACACGAAGCTGTCGCAATCACCGGCTCCGACTTAATGACGCAAGAATCCCAACAAACCGCCTTCGGCACTTGGAATAAAGACACCATTGTCGTCCTCTACGATCACCTTGGCGACAAGGCCCTCGACACCTGTGCCTGGTTCCGTGGCCACAGTTTGCCCAACACCTTCATCATCCAAGGCGGCATCGACGCCTGGAGCAAAGAAATCGACAAGTCCATCGCTCGTTATCGCCTAGAGATGGAGTGAGCTACTGAAAACGCTTAAAAAGCAGGCTGTGTTTTCCAACCCTGCCTACTTTTTTATTTCGGTAGAGCCACAAGCTCAGTGGCATTCACATTAAAGCCTCCCCATACCATAGATACTGTCATATTGCAATCTCATTGAGACTTTACAGATAAAAATATCTAGCGAAAATGTCTCGCAGATAACCACACTTTATTCTATGATGATTGACGCTATGGACGCTATAATAACTCAGGTTGAAACGGGCACCGAACTCACTCCACGTGAGATTGAGAACATGGCAGACATGTTGCTTAACCCATCGGTTCCAAACGAAAAAAAAGCACGTTTCCTTCGTCACCTCAGTGCCAAGGGAGAAACTCCAGCTGAAATCGCTGGCTTCGTCGAGGCATTCCTCGAGCGGGCCCTTGATCCTAAAATTGGACAACTCAACCTCGATGGCCCAACCATCGATGTCTGTGGAACAGGTGGCGACAAGCTCAACCTCTTCAATGTCTCTACCACCAGCATGTTTGTGATCGCAGCTGGCGGTGCCATCGTCGTCAAACACGGTAACCGTGGCATCACCTCTAAGAGTGGCGGAGCAGATGTGCTAGAAGCTCTCGGCATCCAACTCGATGCACCTCCTGAGAAATTTCGTGAGTGCCTCCAAAAAGCAGGAGTGGGATTCCTCTTCGCCCCGATGTATCACCCAGCTTTCAAAGAGATTGCTCCAGTGCGTAAACAACTAGCTGAAGAAGGTATCCGCACGATTTTCAACCTCATCGGCCCGCTTCTTAACCCAGCCAAACCAGAGTGCCAACTCGTAGGCGTTTGCCAAGAAGACCTCATTGTCTCATACCCAGAAATTCTATCACGACTAGGTCGCAACAGCGCCTGGGTCGTTCACGGCCGCACTGAAGCTGGCCAATCAGTCGATGAAGTCAGTGCCATGGGCCCCACCCACATTTCAAAATCTGGGGCCTATCAAGACCTCGAAGATGAAGAAATTTCACCAGAAGACTTTGGACTCCCTATCGCTAAAGTGGAAGAGCTCGAAGGAGGAGACGCCACCGTCAACGCCAAGATACTCGAAGACGTCCTCAGTGGGGCCGACCGTGGAGCTAAACGTAACATGGTCATTCTCAATGCTGCGGCAGGCCTCGCCTGTGCAGGTCTAGCCGACCACATGGAAGACGCCATCATCACCGCAGGCAAACTGATTGACTCTGGCGAGGCCATCAAACGCCTCAGAATGATGCAGTCAGTATTCGCGTAGAGTTGCTTGTTCACCAGATGCATTCCTTCCATTGGCACCTCACGGAAGACCAAAATTACAAAATATGCGGACCGCTCTTTTGATCTCGCCACTATCAAAAATCCCAGTAATGATAAGATCAACCTTATTTCAACTATCACACTATGAATCATCGACTTGCCGCTCTCGTAGCCCTTTCTGCCACCAGTCTATTCTCGTGCACCCCAACACCTGAGAACAGTAACAAGCCTAAAGAGCCTAACAAGAAAATGGCGAGGGCTACAGGAACCTCTCTCGATCAACTTCGCGGTGGATACGGCGTCTACATGACCCAGTGCTACCAGTGTCATGCTCAACCTGATCCGACCACTTTCTCGGAACAACAATGGAAAGACATCGTTCCTGTCATGGGGAATCACGCGGGACTACCCGATAAAGATCGCGACATGGTGCTCAAATACCTCCTCGCTCGCCGTCAGCAACAATAAGTTTGCGTAAAGACGAGCTCAAACGGTATTGTCAACTTACTCATTCTTGACGTTAAACTAGCAAACAGCTCCCCTTTAAAGCTCACAGTTCAGTCTTTGATAGCTCCGTTAACTCATGCCATTCAGAGAATGCTCTAGCTCTCAAAGTTCGATAACTACTAGCTGAGATTAAATGCCGTGGCTGTCGAAAATGGTTATTCACAACTCCGTGACAAGAAAAAACCGTTGAGCTTGCCTTTTCTTTAGCCTCTTAGCAAATCCAGAACCGAACTTCTTACACCATCGACTACCTTGACGCTAGAGAAATCCATGAGAACGGAATCCCCACTAATTCTGCGTCACCCTCAACCTCGTGAAAAACTGATCGGGGACAGTTCCTACGATGGTTGCGGTGACCGTGGTGGTGCCTGACACCGGGGTGTTAGGCTGACGGACGAAGTTCACCGTGGTTCCCGCGCCATTCGAAACGCCGTCTGCATGGTAGGACTGGAGGGTGCTCGACCACTCGTAGGACACACTCAGGTCGTCGGCCGGAAGGGCGTTCTCAGGGTGTGTAAATACGAAGGTATTGCTGCCGCCCGTGGTGACTGCCACCGTGCTGAGCCCCGCGGTATCCACGGCACTCGGATCGGTGCCGAAGATGTTTTCCAAGCCGTTTCCGTTTCCATCGCCGTCGGGGTCGTCGTTGAAGCCGGTCTGTCCTCCGACCCCTGGATACCCTGAGATCCAGTCAGAAAAGTTGTTCGTCCACTGTGCATAGAGTGTTACATCAGCAGTTATTGTAAATGTCGCATCAGCAGCGTAGCCAGTTCCTCCGCCACCTGCTTGAGTATTCCAGCCTGCAAAAGTGTATCCTATTTTGGTCAGGCTAGCAGTATTTCCGAGAACTGTAACGGTTGCACCATCGGTATATGGGCTGTTGGCATCTACAGGAGCTGTTCCGCCAGTGTTACCGTTGCCCAATCATAGGCCAAACCCTCGTAGGGGGTCATGGCGTGCCATTCAGCTCTAGGGTGGCGACGTTGTTGTAATTGTTGATCCCTTGATAAAACAGGACGTTGTTGTGGGGTACGTTGAGATCATTCCTGCCTATACTTGACAACGTATCAGTAGACGTCAATCCGCTGACAGGGCTTTCGGTGAGACCATAGCCTTCAGAAAGGCTTGCTCCTCAACCGTGAGGGCTACCTTGGCAACTGCGGCCCTCATTTTCTTTTTCCCTTCACGGATCGCTCCAGCTCTTCCTTTATATTCAGGATGCTTGGCAAGCACTGCTTTTTCCGTTTCATCTTCAATACGTTTTTGGAGGTTGGCCGCTTTCTTATCCCAGAATTGCCCGTTGAGACAAAGCACGCTCAACCACGAGTCATATCCGGTCGCATTGCTCTTTGATTATTGGTCTTTCATGGATGGATCTGGATGGTCACTCGGCTTTCCCAGGAAAATCACCGTCCGCATCACTAACTCGTGACGTGCAACGACTCCAGTAACTCCTCCTTAGCAGCTGACTCCAAATTGTAGCTAGATCCGTTGACTGCTCACGGCTTATGCCCGAGCGGCTGATTTGCGGCTATAGCTTACCGATGAGGCGTGCGAAGACCCTGCCTGTGGATCCGCCCCCGCCCAGGATCGTCGCCTGCACATCGATAAGATCAGGATTGGCATTCGCGCTCGTGACAAAGGAGACACCGGTGACGTCACCACTCACGTCGGGAACCTCTGCCTCATGGCTCGTCCACGGGTCCGTGACTCCAAGATCATCGCTGAACTGCAGTTTGAGTGTACTGATACCGCGATTGGCGACCTTGAGGCAGGTGAAGTTCAATACGAGGTTGCCCCCACTCAGACTCGCCACAGGGAGACGAGAGGCAGCGTCTAAATCCTTATTAGCCGCGCCGAGTAGCCATGCCATGCCGTTGTCCACACCGTCACCATTCGTGTCGACATCGAAAGCCACTCCGCCGGACCATGCAGTGAACATGCTCTGAACCAGAATCGAGCCCAGATCCAGAATGGCGTTGGTGGTATTGAGGTTATTACCAGTAGTATCCTTCAAAACGGCTCCCGCGTTGACTTTGAGTCTTAGGGTTCCGGTGCTGCTTGGGGTGACCAGTATTGTGAAGACACCGGAGTTGGCCGAGGTTTCGGTGATGGTTCCAATGCTGACGGAGGCGGTGCCAGCATTGCCGAAGTCAGCGGCGCTTATGGTGGTATGTTCCATATCCTCGCTGAAAGAAACGGTGTAGGTAACCGTGTTGTTGATGGTGACTGGGCCACCACTCTTGTCATCGACGATGTCGCTAGGCGCCAATTTAGGAATCATATCATAAGGCTCTGAAAGAGTCAGCACCAGGGTGGTTATCGAAGATGCTGGCAAATCAATAGAATTTGCGGCATCCAAACCTGTCATCGTCTGGTAGAAGTTGGCCGCAACCGATTGGTAACCGGCGACTCCACTGATGGCAAGAGAACCAGGAACTAGGTCGATCTGTTCAGGCGATGCTGACTTATTGATCGCGACAAGCGTGATGCTCGTGCCGTCTTGGGAGAGATACCCCGAGACCTTCAAGTCGGCCGTGCTGCCGCCGATTTCGATGCGCTGGTAGCCCTTATCAATGTGTTTTGCATAGTGCTTAAGCGTGTAATAGTTGTCGCCCACTGTGTAGTTACCGCTATTGTCGATGCCGATAATGGCATCGGAGGAGGTGGTCTGCCAGACCATGGACCAACAGATGTAGGCGGCGCAGTTGGCTTCCACTACGGCGTTGTGGATCATGTGGGCATTGTCGATAAAGCCGTATTTCTTGAATTCGGTCATCCAATTGGGACGGTCGCCGAACGAATCTCGGATCATGTTGAGGCTGCTGATGGTTTCCGCTGAATCGATCTTAGACTCCTCCCAGACGTTGTAGAGATGGTAGCCGTGCGCGCCAATGTAGGGTTTTCCCAGTAATGGGGTGTTGAGTGCCTCGAAGGTGTTGACCGGATTGCCAGCATTCCAGTCAGCCCAAGTGGAGTTGCCAATATTTTCCGCCTCCGAGCCGATGAAGAGAGGTGCATTGGGCCTGTCCTTGATGGCGTTCCAAACGGCATCGGCGGCTTCGACATAACCGGCGTTGGTGGCGGTTTCGGTGGGTCGGAAGATGCAACTGTCCCAAGTGGCTACGTAGCCCGGCTCGTTCTGAATGCTGATGTATTCCGGAGTCCAGGTGAGGTTATCCAGTAGGTCGACCCAGTATTGCGCGAATTCGCCGTATTTAAAATTACCGCTGCCATCCTTCGCTAGGGTGCCGCCATTGGGCCGCTCCCCATTGCTCTTCAAATTGGCGGGCGGACTCCATGAACTGAGAAGCACCTGAATGTCAGGGTTGGCAGCCTTGGCTGCTGCATGCTCCTTTTCCCACATGACGGTGGAGCTTTTATCGGTCGGGTAATTGGCGGGGTAATAGTTGTTCTTGAGACGCAGGACATCCATGCCTAGATCCACATAAAGCAGGTTCTCGATCTCCGCTGCATTGGCCTCGGTGCCGTTGTAGACCCAATCGGCATACCAAGACAGGCAGCCACCAAAACCCACCATGGTCTGGTGCTGGGTCGCTGGGGTGAGGGTGATGTCATAAGGGCCGGTATGCGGGATGACTTCCTGAAGCTGGATGTCGTCCATCCAGATGGTGCCGGTTTGAAAATACTGGAGACGAATGCTGGGAGCCGCTTCCGCTGCGGTGAAGTTCCATGTGTATTGAGTCCAGGTGGTGCTTAAAGTGTAGCTTTTGGCCGTGTAGACAACGCCTTGGATCACGGTCCTCACCTGCGTCCCTGCCACGGCAGCTTTGGCCCAGAACGTGAGCGTGTAAGCCGAAGCTGCGGTCATCGATACGGTCGGTCCCAAGGACTGCACGTCCCAAGAGTTGGTGCCCAACTGGCTGACGACCACCTTGAGGGCTTTGCTGCCTTCCTGTGGATTGGTAGTTTCCTCGGAATACACTGCCACCCCACCACCACCGGCTTTGTGATTCCAGCCACTGTTATAACCAGCTTCGAAATCACCGTTGGTTACTAGGTTCTGGGCAAATAGAACTGAAGATTGGGTGATTAAAAAAACGATTAATGCTGTTAGCAATCGTGATTTAAATCTGTAGTTTGTGATCTGTATTTTCATTTATTCTCTCTCTTTGTTAATGAATAGAAATCTGTAATGTAGCTTTTACCCTTTTTGCCACGCACCCCGGCAGCTTGGAGTGAGGTGCTACCTTGGCACTTGCAAGCACAGCAAGGCAGTATGTCGATGTTTTTAGACCATGTCGATTGAGGCATAAAATGTATGTCTATTTAGCATTATGCTCTTTTTTTAAAAAAGCCAATTGATTTACAAATAGCTACTTGGCCCTTTTGGGGCATAGCTGATGTCCTCCTTTTAACACTGTGGGGTCGTGATACCGATCTTCGCTAAGGCACGTGGTTTGAGGTGGACCCGAAAGTTCGACCACCAGTTGGCTAAGTTACATCGGATGATACGTGATCCCCAAGATAACGGCACAAGAAGAGCGCAGTCCCCCCCAGAACTTCGCTCTATAAATGTAATGCCACTATGATATGAAATATCCCCCCAGAAATCTCAATTCCTCGACACACTAAAAACTCTTCAACTTCTCGAAAGCTCAGTGCAAATCTATGATGAAGATACACAGCATGAGCAATGATTTCAGTGGGGTGACGAAAGCCAGAATAGGTTGCTATTTGGGCTAATACCACTCTGCGTTTCAAAAGAGACTAATGCGAGGCTGATTTCTTCTTAAATCAAGACGTGATGAAGAAGCGATGCGGGCATCGTGACTGAAGAATAACGCTGATTTTATAAGAAAGAAGCGAGTTCTAATCTAAGATTGCGGAGCCTGAATTTTCACACCCTAAAAATTCACATTTGTCTCTTTTGTTTCTCAGAATGGTATTATTAGCAGAGATCAGCTAATGATCCACCCTGAGTTGGCAACACCCCCAAAGGGACTGATCGTCCATTACCTGAGGCTCGTATTGCTCGCGATTCTGCTCATTTTATGCTTTACCCCTCGCCACGATCAAGTGCACTCTTGAATAATACTCTACTGCTATAATCTAATGATAAAAATCATGCCCGGCGGAGTATTTATACTAGTAGATTTCAATTCAAAATTTTCACACCTTGAGTCAATCACATTCCATCATTTATGTTCTGAGCTTTCTGGCATTGGCTTTACCAGTTTGTGCGGCTGCCCCGGACTTTCGGGAGCATATCCAACCCATCCTTGAAAGCAATTGTGTGCGCTGTCACTCAGCATCGAAGGTCAAGGGCGGTCTGCGGATGGATACGTATGAGAAGCTCTTGGAGGGCGGTGAAACGGCCGACGCCGTGGTGCCGGGCAATTCCGCAAAGAGCGAGCTTTTGGTCCGGATCCACCTCCGCCCTATCGACGAAGGAGTGATGCCGGATGAAGGGCAGGCATTGAAGCCCGAGGAGGTCGCACTGCTCGATGCTTGGGTAAAGGCCGGTGCAAAATGGCCCAAAGGCTTAACCCTCACCGAGCGGAAGCCAGTCGCCCCCAAACGAGTCGCCATGCCGAAGAAGGCCCCGACCTCGAAC
>CAXMOB010000115.1:0-7369 GCA_964194815.1 Vicinamibacteria bacterium
TCGATCAGTTGCTCAATAAATACTCTAACGGAAGTTGTGTCGCGGCATTTTTTTGGTGCGAGGAGAAGCATTTCGCTATTGGATAGGGTGAGCAATTGGCTGTTAAAGAGGTAACTCGTGATGGCGTCATCGATCTGTACCGAGCTGTTTGGCACTTCGACGCAGCAGAGCTCTTGTTGGTGCAGTTGACTGTATTTTGTTTTAAGTTGCTCGATGGCTGTTGGGTCTTCAAAGGTCCATTGGTGGTAGAGGAAGAAATTGTTATTTCCGGTCGATATGACATCGTTATGGAAGACGCCAGCATCGATGGCCTTGGTCGACTGTTGGAGGTAGATAGTTTGCTCAGCTGGGAGTTTGAGCAGTCGAGCGACAGCCTCGCATGCCGCTTTTGATTGGCGTGCTGGAAAAATATGAGGGCGAGTGCTTGAGTCTGAGTAGGTATCGACCCCATAGACGAATAGGTGGAGGCCCTTGTCCGAGTGGGAGGGGGATAAGCGAGTGTGGTTAGCTGCACCTTCATCATAGAAGTGAGGAGTGGCAGGTAAGGCCTTGTGGACTGATGAGTTGGTGAAAATAGAGGAACAATGGGCGAAGGTCGCGTTGGCCTCGATTGATCGGTGAAAGTGGCTGGCGAGGTTTGCAGTTACGAACGCAGAGTTGCTATCAGAGGTGTCTAGGGATGGAGCAAAGGTCCCCGCGTTGGCGGTCCACATAGCTGAGGACGAGCATGCAGCAGCGAGAAGGTGAGGTGCTGAGGTGGCAGCCTGTTGGAGGATTTGTTCAGGGGTTCCTTTAAATCCTAATACTTCGAGAGCGTGCCATGCTGGGCGGCGGTGGGGAGGTGAGATTGCTTGTGTTAGGCCTAGTGATCGAACGTAAGCCATTTTATCAAGCCCTTGTAGTGCGGCTTGTTTCGGGGACGATGGCTTAGCTTGATGGCGTGCTGACGCAAGGTTCCCGGGTGAGAGTCCTGCGTAGTTATGCAATGGACCAACTAGGCCATCAAAGTTGACTTCTTGAAAGAGCATAGAGTGGTAGTGATAATAGATCTACTACCACTCTACGAAAGAAGTGAGATTAGGCCAAGATTCCTTTCGGAATATTGACGGGAAGTACACCGGTGAGCTTGTTGTCTAAGCCTTGGTGCTTGTAGGTGAGCTTATGGTGATCGAGTCCACAGAGGTGGAGGATGGTGCCGTGGAGATCGCGGACGTGCATTTTTTCATCAGGTGTGATGATGTTGAACGAATATTCATCCGTTTCACCGAAGGTGTGGCCGGCTTTGATACCGCCACCAGCCATCCACATAGAGAAGGCTCTTGGATGGTGGTCGCGTCCGTAGTTTTTCTCAGTTAGCGTTCCCTGACTATAGACTGTGCGGCCGAATTCACCGCTGAAGATCACCAGTGTGTCATCGAGCATACCGCGTTGTTTGAGGTCTTGAATGAGGCCGTAACAAGCTTGGTCGACATCTTTACACTGTGAGGCAATATCGCGAGGAAGGTTGCCGTGTTGGTCCCATCCTCTGTGGAAGATTTGAGTGAAGCGGACTCCACGTTCGGCGAGCCGTCTTGCCATCAGAGCACAATAGGCAAATGACCCAGACTTTTTAGCCTCTTCGCCGTAGAGTTTATAGGTGTTTTCAGATTCTTTACTGAGGTCGGTGAGTTCTGGGACTGCTGACTGCATGCGGAAGGCCATTTCGTATTGTTGCATACGGGTTTGGATTTCTGGGTCGCCCACTTCATCGAGAGTGAATTGGTTGAGTGAGTTGAGGCCATCGAGCATGTTGCGGCGCGTTTTGCGATCAATTCCAGGAGCATCTTTAAGGAAAAGAACCGGATCTCCTTGTGAGCGCAGGTTGACGCCAGAATATTTACCAGGAAGGTAACCAGATCCCCAGAGGCGGGATGAAATCGCCTGAACGTTTGAGTATGGGCTAGTGTGTTGGGCGTGAAGCACACAGAAGGCTGGTAGGTCTTCATTCATCGAGCCAAGGCCATAAGAGAGCCATGAACCCATAGAGGCTTTTCCATTGACCATTGAACCAGTGTAGAGCAGCTGGTTGGCTGGTTCATGGTTAATGGCGTCAGTGTGCATGGTTTTTACGATACAGATGTCATCGACCATTTTGCCTGTGTAGGGAAGGTAGTCACTGACCCATGTGCCAGATTCACCGTATTTCTTAAAGCCTACGCGTGCAGGAGCGACCGGAAACTTAGTTTGACGTGCGGTCATGCCAGTGAGGCGTTGCCCTGATTTTTCGAGGAAGTCTTTGATGTCCTTCTTGAACTCTTTGGTGAGATTCGGTTTGTAATCGAATGTTTCTAACTGCGAAGGAGCACCAATGAGAGAAACGTAGATCACGCGTTTTGCTTTAGGGGCAAAGTTTGGTGAGCCAACTTGTTTTTCGATGGCTCCCATGAGTTCCTTTGGAAGAAGTGACGCAAGAGCTGCAGCACCTAAACCCATCGCATTATGCCTAAAGAACTGCCTTCTGTTGAGGGAGTTGTTATGCAAGCCGATGGTTTTTTCGAAATCTGGAATGTTCATGATATTATGAGGCTAGGATTATTTACAAAGGGTTTCGTCGAGGTTGAGGACCTGGCTGGCAATGATACTCCAGGCGGCGAGTTCGGCAGGATCGAGGGCAGGATCGGCAATGGATTGTCCGACAGCGATGAGTTTCTTCGCCTCTTCAGGATTCGCTTTGTAATGCTTTTGGTTGGTGTCGAGGGTTTGCTTGAGGATCTTTAATTCTCTGGTTTCAAAGTTACGAGCGAGCATGAGTCGGCCAACGAGGTTGGCACGGTCCTCGAACGAAGCCTCTTGCTTGATGACTTTTTGAGCGACCATTCTGGTGGCCTCGACGAATTGCGGATCGTTCATCACGACGAATGCTTGCAGAGGTGTGTTGGTGAGGTCGCGACGGACGCAGAAGGTTTCTCTCACGGGTGCGTTGAGGATCTCCATACTCGGGTGAGGAGCCGTGCGTTTCCAGAAAGTGTAGATTGATCGCCGATAGAGTGATTCTCCCGTGTCCTGCTTGTAGATACGTGTATTTGAGCTTTTCATGGCGACACTTTCCCAAACGTTTTTGGGTTGGTATGGTTTGACCGACTTGCCTCCGACCTTTGTCGATAGCAGTGATGATGAAGCCAGTGCGAGATCGCGGATTTGTTCGGCATCCAGTCTGAAGCGAGGTCCACGTGAGAGAAGTCTGTTATCGAGGTCTTTTTGACGAACTTCGGTAGTGACGAGAGCTGATTGGCGATAAGTTGCAGAAGTGACAATCTGGCGAATGAGATGGTGGACATCCCAGTCGTTTTCAGTGAAGTCGGCAGCGAGCCAGTCCAGGAGTTCTGCGTGAGACGGGCGAGCCCCCATGATGCCGAAGTCTTCGGTTGATTCGACGATTCCAGTTCCGAAGAAGTAATACCAATAGCGGTTAACCGTCACACGAGGAGTGAGTGGGTTGCGCTTATCAACGAGCCATTGAGCCAGGCCAAGTCGATTTTTTGGTTGGCTCTCGAGCATTGGAGGAAGTATCGCTGGCGTTCCTGGAGTTACCTTTTCCCCTTTGTTTGAATAATCTCCACGAATGAGGATGTGAGCGAATGGCAGTTGGTCTTTCTTTTCCTCCATGATGAGGGTTTTGGATCCTCTTTTTTCAATGTCGCTTAGTTCTTTTGCCAATACCTGATGGCTTACTAGGTGTGCTTTGTATGGGGCGTTGGCACTATCAAAATAGAACTTTTTGAGAATATCTCGTTGTTGCTTATTGAGTTTTTCGAATGGGATTTGCACTAGCCTCTGGATCGTTCCTACTTTTGCTAATGATGTTGCTTCTTGTGCAGTGAGAGTTCTATTGAAAAGCTTAAAGTTTTGCACGGCACCGTTGCTGAAGTATTGGTCAGTGCTACGCTTACCAAGTTTGAGCGACGTTTTAGTTTTCGTCGTTTTGGTCAGTTGGTTGCTTTCGATGTGGAGTTTTTGGGAGACTCCATTGACATAGATTCTGACGCCTTCCGCTTTTGAGCTACCGTCGTAAGTCATGGTGATCTGAGTCCAAGTATCTTTAGGAATACGCTCAGTGGTTCGTACTTTGAGGAGGTTTTTTGGGTGGGTATTGATGAGGTCGAAGCAGGCATATCCATCTTGCATCCAAAGGTCCCATCCGCGGTGTCCATTGGCTTTATCGATGCGTGCGACGACTGCACCACTGAAGCCGTGGTTTGATTTTATCCAGATTGAGTAGGAGAATGGCTGATCGCGTTCGAAATCGCCGATGTTTCCGAGTTCGACATATGACTTTCTAGTGAATTGAAGAGCCTGTTCTGTTATGCCATCGATCCAGGTCGCTTTGCCATGAATTTTATAAGTCTTGCCAGTGCTGTCTTTAGCTCCATCCTTTTTTGAGCTTAGTGGTAAGTCAATGACAGCTCCGGTAGGTTGTTTGAGTCCCGCATTTTGATTTTTGGTGAGCTCTACCCAAGTTTTGAACTGAGCCTGTTGGGATTGTTTAATTGACTCTTTTTTAAGATTTGAGGCAGTGACGAGTTGATGGACCTGTCGCCATCTTTTTCGATCGGTTGAGCTTGGGACAAATGTGTTCGGTGGGTGTTCTCCATTGTTTCTATCCATGGCGTGCATGGTGGTGTTGCGGAAGAACGCATTGAACTGGTAAACTTCTTTGGTGGCGAGTGGGTCGAACTTGTGGTCGTGGCAAGAAGCACAGGTAGTGGTCATTCCAAGCCAAACAGCGGCCGTGGTGTCAGTTCTGTCCTGAGCATAGACTGCGTCATATTCTTCAGGAATGGCACCACCTTCTCCAGTAGTTGGCAGACAGCGGTTGAAGCCAGTTGCAATGATTTGGTCGAGGGTAGGTTTTTCGAGTATGTCACCGGCGAGCTGTTCGATGGTGAACTGGTCGTAGGGCATGTTTTGCTTGT
This sequence comes from Vicinamibacteria bacterium, assembly GCA_964194815.1. Lineage (GTDB taxonomy): Bacteria > Verrucomicrobiota > Verrucomicrobiia > Verrucomicrobiales > Akkermansiaceae > Rubritalea. The sequence continues at coordinate 4,953 of CAXMOB010000115.1, forward strand.
AAGCATTGATGACCCAGTCGCGGTAGGGCCAGATAGCACGGTAATTATCAATATGAATACCATGGGTGTCAGCGTAGCGGGCTGCGTCGAGCCAGTGACGGGTGAAGTTCTCGGCGTAGGCAACGCTAGCGAGTAATTGGTCGACTTTTTCGCGCAGGACGGTGTCGGTATCGCGTTTGTCAGTGACAAATTGAGTCAGCTCCTCGGGAGTTGGTGGAAGTCCAGTGAGGTCGAAGTTGAGACGACGGAGGAGTCTAGAGCGATTTTCTTCCTTATTTGGCTTGAGGCCGTTTTTGGCTAATTCGTTCGCGATGAAGTGATCGACCGGATTTTTCGCATTGGGATGAGCACTTTTTGGCACTGCAGGCTTTTCGATTGGAATGTAGGCCCAGTGTTCTTGGTACTCTGCACCTTGACGGATCCACTCTTCGATGATGGCAATTTCTTCGCCATTCATAGTTTTGTGAGACTCCTCAGGAGGCATAATTTCATCAGGATCCTGAGATTTGATGAGTCTGATCAGTTCGGACTCTTCAGGCTTCCCCTTTACGATGAGAGGTTTGGCACCATCTCGTTTGGCGAATGCATATTCTGCACGATCTAAACGCAATGGGTCGTCTTCTGGTTTTCTAGTGCCTGAATCTGGGCCGTGGCAATGGTAGCAGTATTCGGAGAGAATAGGCTGCACATGCTGGTTGAAGGTGATTTCGCGAGGGGTAGACACCTGCAGTAATGTTACTTCTTGCTGCACCGCCTCGGTGTTGTCAGGTGCCGCAGCCTTAGATGCCTCATTAGATTCTTGGCAGGCAAGAAGAGTGAGCGGTAGGCAGCATTGCAGGGCGGTACGGAAGTTAAAAGGCATGGTAGAAGATGATACAGTTAAAGGTATACTGGATAGTTCTTTATGTGGTTACGCTATGAATTGGAAGTTTTTTTCAGACGGAGGCATAAAAATACCCGTGCGGGTGACATAATGGTCATCCGCACGAGTGATAAAATAAAGTGTCTCTATTTGGGGAATTAGCGTGTTGGAGGCATCGCTAGGAGCACATTAGTCATACAGTAAGCGTGATCTAATGGCATAGATTTTTTAGCGTGACCTGCTCCCCATGAGTCAGAATAGATGATTGTGTTTTTCTCCTCGTTGTATCCGATGATGAGGCGCATGTGACCCCCACCAGTTTGTGGCAGGCCGTCTTCCTTGAACATTCCAAGTTGGAGACACCAGCCAACTGGGACACCTTCTTTGATGTATTTTTTAATGGAGCTCTTGAAGCGTGAGTAGTTGCTCTTTTTGATCATAAACTCTTTGTAGATTTCCGGGTCCATTTGTGGCTGCACTGAGAAGATACTAATCATTGCACCTGAAGGGACTTTACCACCTTCTTTACCATTGATGTTGAGGAGTTTGCCCTTTTTCTTTTTGGCGAGTTGCTGATATTTGTTCACGTCACTCGCTGATTCACGGTAGGATGACTTGAGTTGTGATTGCGTCACATCAGTTTTACTCATGTATTTTGGGTATTCATAGAGAATGACCACGCGAGAGTTGAGTTTACCTGCAGCTTTCTTGAAGGCATCTACCATCGAACTGATTTGAGTTCCTTGGTTACCAGAGCCTGCCATCTGTGCAACTTCGTGCATACTGAGGTCGCGGCCATAGTATTGAAAAATACGTGCAGAGGATGCACAAGCACAATACCCTTTAGGACCTTGGTCTACCATTGGGATGCCTTTGATGTAGACATCGCCATTATCATCTTCGACAACATTTTGTTTAAGTCCTGAACGGCTGGCAGTGCGATTGCCCTTGCCTGCATCTTTCATCGGAGCCGTTTTGAGGCGAAGGAATTCTGCAGTGTCTCCTGAGGAGCTTTTTTCCAGAAGGAAGGCAGTTGCGTCAGTTTTCCACAAATAGGAGGTGAGTTGAACAGCCCCTTTTTTACTCATGTCTTTGTGGTCTTTGCCTGTGGCATCATTAAGGGCTGTCTTGATGAGATCGAACCTACGGCTAAGCTCTTTAGAAGATAAATTACCGTGGTCTCCTCTGTTAAATACGGAAAATGTGACGCGATTGACATTACCGTCTTTGCCTGTGATGAGGGTTTCTCCAGACTGTAGGCCAAAAATTTTAAATGGGACAGCGGAACGGAGCGAAACCTTTTCGTTGGTTTGCCATTTGAATTTGAGATGGCTTAGGTTTTTCTGAAAATCTACTAGAGAAGTGTTCCAGATAGTATCTTTGAGAGCATAATCTGAGTGATCTTTGATGGGAGCTGCGTAAACTAGAGAGGAGCAAGTGGCGGCAAGCGTAAGGGAGTAAATATATGGTTTCATCTTCAATTGTTGGAGTGGATATTATAAATCCATGCTACTTTACTACATTAACAGCTGTCAGCAAGGAAAGTCTTTTAAAT
>CAXMOB010000116.1:0-13533 GCA_964194815.1 Vicinamibacteria bacterium
TTTTCCGTCTTATTCGTTTTTGCGGGTTCTGTTTTTTCAGCTGTAGCTTTTGGGAGTTGGACTTTATTACCAAAGGAACGCTCTGATACCTTCTGTTTCTGCTCTTGCGTGCTGGCTTGAGTTTGTTGACTTGGGGCAGCCTTGGAGGAATCTTGAAGTATTTGCGTTAACTTTTCTGATTTTGGTGTCGGTGTTGGTGTCGTCGGCTTAGCCTCTACTTGTTCACGCGGAAGTTTATTACCTGCAGTTTTATGTGAGGTGTAGGGACTTTCGAAGTATTGGTCGCAGGAAAGCTTTAGTGTTTCACTAGCATTGGCAGCACCAAATGCAAAAACCGTTTTACCATACTTCTTGAGGACTTGCACAAGTGGTGTGAAGCTTGGGTCAGAGGTGACTAAAACGAAGACGTCAATATCTTGAGAAATCATGGTGTGGACGGCATCGATGGTGAATGCGACGTCTGAGGCCCGCTCTTCTCTGAATGGGCCGTTGGTGAGTTCGGTCGGTCGGAAGGCAAGCTTATGAATGATGGGGAACCACTTGTCATTCGTGGTATCGATCGCCTCTTTTGCAAAATAGCGACGCACAGTGATCTGGCCTTCACTTGCTACAGATTCCATGACATGCGGAAGATCATCTGGAAGTGCGTCTTCGGTATCGACAAAAACAGCAATTTTTTTATTTTTATGCTTCTGAAATGCATCGCCAGCACGCGGAGGGGTGTTGGCATTATTCTGACTATCTTGGATTTCTCCTGAAAATAATCCTTTGATGCGTCCTAAGAAGCTCGAGTTGTCAGATGAGTTGGCCATGGTAAGTTTTGTGTGGATTGATCCCTCTCGTTTGAGTTATGCGATGTTTACGAGAGTGAGAAGCACGGAAATCTGCTCCAATGTGTATTTTGAAACTACCGATTCGGCAAGCCCATTGTTGTACTGCCATTGTGGTGGTTGACCTTTGAATGAAATTTAGTAGTTCTAGTGGATGAAGATGTGGATTCCAAAAAGTTATGGCGATGTTCAAGTTGAATTATTGAATATGGACGAGACTTCGATTGAAGCTCGAATTATCGAGGATATGGATTGCGGAGTTGCCGTTTTTTACGATCGTCGTTGGGATGTGACGCACGTGTTGGCTGAATGGCTAGTTGAGCATATGGAAGAATTTCAGGGTAAGAAGGTGATGGTGCTAGGGGCAGGCGTGGGAGCTGAAACATTGGTTTTGGCAAAAGGTGCTAGCCACCTGTGGATTAATGATCTGTCTAGTGTAGCATTAGATCTTTGTGGCGAGCAGCTTGAGCACAACGGCTTGATGAATTACACTAAGGTTTTGGGACGCTATGAAGAAGTAGAGATGCCTAAGGTAGACCTCATTGTAGCTAGTTTCTTGGTGTATGACCGCATGACCTTAGAATCGATCCGTAAATTTTTCACGGGGCAACAAAGCCGATTTATTCTGATGAATGAGCATCTTAAGGAATTTAGGGCCTTCATGGGAGAATCTGAAGTGAAGGTCTTGTTCGAAGTCGATGGTGCAGCTTGTATTCAGATGTAGTGGCTATACTGTTGTAACAAACCTTTGTACTTCTGTGAGTGGTGGTGTATAGAATAGGTTATGGTTTGCATTTCTAAGTATAGTCATTTTTCAGAGGCTCAACGGGATTTGGATCGACTTGGTAGCCGTGGCATTGATGCGACAGTCCAGCAAGGTAACTTTGCTGGTGTCGTGGGCGGCAATGCTCCTTCCTTCGAACTCTACGTCGCGAAAGAAGATCTTGCGAAGATTGATGCGATGCGAGATGAATTGATGGAAGAGATCCATTCAGAGAATCCTTATTGTTGTCCAGAATGCGGAAGCCGTGATTATGAAAGTTTTGTGTCAGGCAATTTATTAGTGCGATTTTTTGAGGTGTTCAAAATGAACCGATTAACGGACAGTGGGATCACGCTTAAATGTAATTCTTGCGAAAATGTCTTCGAACAAGAGGTGTAACTTGCTATTGAATGGCGAGTAAGATGGAAGATCACAAAGAATTGGTTCAAAGTAGCCTAAATAGACCTATCACTAGAGTTACGTGGCTTATTGTGTTTTTTGCTGTTCTGGTATGGTCAGGGATCGGCCCAGAGGATCGCTTCACGTGGGTGCTAGAGGTCGCACCAGCCGTAGTGGGGCTGATTATACTCATTTGGACTTGCCGTCGTTTCCCGCTCACACGCTTGGTTTACGTATTGATTTTGATCCACTGTGTGATTTTGATGGTGGGTGGCCATTACACCTATGCCAAAGTTCCCGCTTTTGATTGGTTGGCTGAGTGCTTTGATTGGAAGCGTAATAATTACGATAAGTTGGGGCACTTTGCTCAGGGATTTATTCCTGCAATGATAGCAAGGGAAGTGTTCATTCGTCATGAAGTGGTGACGGGTCTCTGGTGGCTGAGATTTTTGATTGTGAGTTTTTGCCTAGGCTTGAGTGCTTTTTATGAATTGATCGAGTGGGCTGTGGCCTTGAGTACTGGTGAATCAGCAGAGGCTTTTTTAGGAACTCAAGGAGATGTCTGGGATACACAGGAGGACATGGCTTGGGCATTATTTGGTGCAGCCTTAGCACTGTTTGTCTTAGGAAAATGGCACGATAAGCAATTGGGTCAACTTCAGATGAAGGGATCATGAATACCTCCCGATTGTGCGTGCTGACTAAAATGTGATGAGGAATATGCCGGTGGATCAACATCGTGTGTTTTTATTCCTTGGCATGCTTGTGATTGGTGCGTAAAAGTTCGCGTGTATGTAGATCTTTTATGGGTTTTAGCTGGCTTGGCGTTACTCTTTTTTGGAGCTGAATGGCTGGTAAAAGGGGCGTCTGATGTCGCCTTGAAGTTAGGGATTTCACCATTGGTGGTGGGCTTAACTGTGGTTGCTTTCGGCACCAGTGCTCCAGAACTACTGGTGTGTTTAGATGCTAACGCTGCTGGCGAACCTGGTTTGGCTTTAGGAAATATCATTGGATCCAATATTTGTAATATTGCTCTTATTCTCGGTGTGGGAGCCCTGATTCGTCCTATCGTTATTGATAAACAAATTATTCGAAGAGAGATGCCTATCCTAGTAGGAGCGAGCGTCGTCTTTATCATCATGTTGATAGGGGCAGGCACAAGCACTGGGCAAGCTGGTATTTTACGTTGGGAGGGAGTAATCTTAGTAGTGGGTATCCTGACGTATGTGATTTCAAGTTTTATCAAGTCTAAGAATGAACCGACTCAGGAATCCGATGACTTTTCAGCCGAGGATATTAAAGAAGCTCAAAGTGCTGGGTTTGCGAAGATGATGATGAGTATTGGATTAATCGTTGGTGGTTTAGCCGCACTGAAGTTTGGCTCTGGCTGGCTAGTGGTCCACGGCAGTGCGATGGCGCTTGAACTAGGTGTTCCTGTTGCTGTTGTTGGACTTATTTTGGTTGCTTTCGGAACCTCACTTCCTGAGTTGGCAACTTCAATTTCTGCATCACGTAAGGGACAGGGTGACTTAATCACGGGCAATGCTGTAGGTTCTTGTATTTTTAATATCCTTGCGGTGATTGGTATCACAGCAGTGGTGAAGCCAATTATTAGTCAAGGGGTGCAGCCTTTCGATCTATGGGTGATGCTAGGATTGAGTATTGCGATTGTTCCCTTTATGTGGACTAAGATGCGATTGGGGAGAATGGAAGGAGCCATTTTACTGGTCGCTTACGTTGGTTACATAGTGCTGACTTATGGTATCAAACAAGGGTTTATCCAATTTTAAATGATGCGGCTTCCAGTCGAAGATATTCGCGAGGAATTGGTGCAGGCCTACGGGCTCGGATTGCCAAAACGGTTTTTATTAAAAGCTCCTACTGGTTCCGGTAAATCTACAGCTGTGCCATCGATGTTTCTCGATGATAGTGAAGTTGATGGATTGATTGTGGTGATTCAGCCACGTCGTATTGCAGCAAGAATGCTAGCCCAGCGGGTGGCTTCACTAAGAGGATCACGAGTGGGCGATGAAGTCGGCTACGTAGTGCGATTTGACAATAAGCAGACAGCTAAGACACGTATTGTGTTTGTGACGGATGGTGTGTTTCAAAATTGGTGTGAAACAAATCCAAGGCTGAATGGAATCGGCTGTGTGTTGTTCGATGAATTTCATGAACGTCGAGTCGCTGGTGATGTGAGTTTGGCAAGGTGTCTAAATTTACAGGAGAGCGATCGCCCTGATCTAATGATTGGTGTGATGTCAGCGACGATTGAAATGTCCGGACTTTCAGCGTTCATGGCACCGTGCCGTGAACTGGAGGCGAGTGGGCGGACTTATCCAGTAGATATTCAATACAGTAATCCTGTGATGTCTCAACGTAGTGGTTACCCTTCACGAGAAGGTGTGTGGGACTTCTGTGTTAATGCCGCCAAGCAATTACATAGTGAGGGCGACACAGGGCACATTCTTATTTTCTTACCAGGACTGCATGAAATTCGAAAGACCGTGTCGTTGCTGGAGCAATCGAGCCAGTTTAGCGAGTATAAGATTTGTCCGCTCTATAGTTCGTTGTCACCTAAGCTCCAAGACGAGGCGGTTGCGGTTTCAGCACAATTGAAGATCATTGTTTCGACCAATGTGGCTGAGACGTCATTGACTATCGATGGGGTGAAGTCGGTGATCGATGCTGGTTTAGCAAGGATGTCTGAGTTTGATGCCAACCGAGGGATCGAAACCTTAATGGTGAAACAAATTTCCCAAGCGTCGGCCGACCAACGTGCTGGACGTGCGGGAAGAACTGCACCTGGTAAATGTGTGCGTCTATGGAGTCATACCAGTCATGCCAAGCGTGCCCAGTTTGAGTCACCTGAGATTCAGCGTGCAGATGTGGCAGAGTTGATGCTCAAGTTCGCCGCTGGTGGAATTGATTTCACTTCATTCCGTTGGTTGGATGCACCGCAAGAAAATGCGGTAAATTTAGCTAGGGCCACCTTGCAATGGTTAGGTGCGATCGATTTAGATGGTGAGGCTACTGAGCTTGGTCACAAGATGGCAAAGTTTCCCTTAGCTCCGAGGTTTTCACGACTTATTTTTGCTGGTGTAGAAGAGGGATGTCTTGCAGAGATGTGTTTCATTGCTGCAGCGATTCAGGGAGAGGGAGTGTTTACGCGAGGTCGTGGAACAGTGGGGCGGAGTGATTTTATTTATGATGATGACACATCTGATTTCGCGGGTGAATGGCGAGCGTTTGAAACGGCGAAGCGAATGGATTTTCAGCCGAAACGTTGTGGCGAATTAGGGATTTTGGCACGAGGTGCTCGCGAATGTGATTTGTCATGGAAGCAACTTCAGGAGTCTGTTGAGCGTTTAGGTTTGAAGATAGGGTCGGTTGACTTTGATCAACGTGGTGAGGATGTTGTCAGAGCTGCGGTAAAGGCGTTTGGAGATCGCATGGGAGTGCGATTAAGTAGCAGCACCTTGGCAGGGAGGTTATGCGACGGACGGAAGGGTAAGTTAGATGCTGATTCTGCTGCTCGATTTGCGGATATGTTTATCCCGACGGAAATAACAGAGGTCGATGGCAAGGATGTGGTGGTTCACTTCAACCGTTGTATTAGCGTCAATTTTGCGGATCTCGAAAGAAGTTTTTCCGAGGATTTAGCGACTGCTACTGAAGTGGAATATGACAGTACGGTAAGGCGTGTTGTGAAAAAGCAGGTGACCCGGTTTAAGGGTTTGGTCATTGCTGAAAAAGTAGGGGGGGATCCAGATAAGGGATTGGCTGCCGAGATGTTAGCTCATAAAGTAGCGAGTGGAGAATTGGTGTTGAATGCCTGGGATAAGAAAGTCGAGGACTGGATAGCCCGCCTACTTGGATTGGGTGAATGGATGCCAGAATTGGAATTACCAGGCTTTGATGAAGAAGACCGATCACTCGCTCTAGAGCAAGTGTGTCAGGGGGCGGTTTCCTATAAAGAAATCAAGAACCGTGAGGTGCTGCCTGCAGTGCGGTCATGGTTATCTCAAGGGCAACAGGCTGCATTAGATGCGTATGCACCGAAGGAGGTTACTTTACAGAATGGTCGCACTACCAAAATCTATTACGAATTAGGAAAGAGACCATGGATCGCATTGCGTGCACAACTACTTTTTGGTGTGAAGCAAACGCCAACCATCGCAAATGGAGCGGTGAAACTTAATGTCCATATCTGTGCACCGAATAGCCGACCATGGCAGATCACAGATGATTTGCCGAGGTTTTGGGAGAGTGGATTTGAACAGATGCGTAAGGATTTAGGCGGAAGGTACCCGAAGCATCAGTGGACGCTCGAGTAGTAGTGGTGCTGTGAGACTCAGAGTGGTATAATACCAATTGAACAGTTATCTTAGCGTAATGATAATTTTTAACGTTGGGGTGAAATAGTCAGCGGAGCTGAGCGAGAGAAAGTACGCCGAATCTAACTATTCAAATGGTATAAGGTGTTGGCTTGGCGGCAGGATGTCACCGTCTCACAAAAAAAGGGCGACCGTAATGGTCGCCCTCTTTAAGTTATCATTAGCTATGAAGCTTAGAATGTTCCGTTCATCTTGCGGCCTACCCAGAAGATAGCGAAGAGTCCTATAGTGGAGCCGAGAAGCCACATTGGAATGCTGGTTTCCTCTTTCTTTGCACTACGGAGGTCCGTTGTGGTTGGTTCTGGTTCGCGGATCGGGGTGTTCTTGATCATTTCCGCAAGTTCAGGGATTTGATCGCCTGTCACGAATTTACCTTTAGAAACACTTGAGACCTCTTTGAGCATATCGAAGTTAGCGGGTTGGCCAATCTTCTCCAGTTCGATAGTGAGTGTCTCAATTGATGTGCTTACCTTTTGAGTTGGATCAACTGATGTGTAGGATGTGATTCCGTATGAACCAGTTTCGAGGATGTCGAAGTAGCCTACGTAGGCTCCCCAGTCACCTTCTTCACGTTTGAGGTCAGTTGTGATAACCTTGCCTGCAGGTGTCTGGATTTCAACAGTTACAGAACCTTCTATACCGAGTGGAGCACCATTTTTGTCAAATGCGTTAGCGGTGACGGTGATGCGGTCACCTGGCTTTGGCTTATCTTTACTGAAGTGGAGTCGAAGATTTTCACCTGCAGCACGGTTACGCTTGTATGACATCCAACGAGCCACTTGGCCCCAAAATCTGTAGTGGTAGAGGTCTTCTACACCACGACGCCATTTCCATGCTGAATCATGTGCTAGGAAGAGGACTTTACCGCTGCCGTAGTTTTGAGTGACAAGCATTGGCATGCGTTGGTTGTTCGCAGTTCTCTTTGATGAGTGGACGGCTAGAACGTCGGTGCCAATTTTAGCTTTGATAACTGGAGCATACCAGTTGAAACCTGGAAGACGGCGCCAGATGTTAGCATTTTCGTCAGATGAGTCACCGAGCATTGTGAGGAGAGATCCTTTACCACGGTCAGTGAGTGAGAGTGGTGCTGGCTTTGCATCCCTGTGGCCTTTTGAGTTAGTTTTATCTAGGATGACAGGGATGAGGTCAGCGAGCTCTGTGATTGGCTTCGAGGCGTCCTTTGGATCTGGCTGAAGGAGTGAGAAGATGTTGCCTTGTGAGCCTGGGATGAATACGAGGCCTGATGCCTGGTTTTCTACGAGCCCTTTGAGCATGTTAGCTTGTTCGACAGTAAGTTGATCGGGTCCAACGCCTACGTCGCCGAGGAAGACTACGTCGTATTTTTGTAACTCAGCGAATGTAGCGGGGAACTTCTGGATGTAGTCGTTACCGTAACCTGCACCGAGTTTTGGGTGAAGGAGTAGGCAATCGAGATCGACACCTGGGTCACGAGAGAGAGCATTACGAATGAATCTGTATTCCCAACGTGGACGGGAATCGATGACGAGTACCTTGATGTCCTCTTTTCTAGAATTGAGTTTAAACCTTTGAACGTTGTTCTCTGTGATCACTTCTGAGCTGTGGATACCCACTTTGAATTCAAAATCGTATTCACGTTCCTTGTCGTCGAGACGGAAGAGAAGTGAGTCATTGAACGTGCTGTTCGCAGGAATGTTGATCTGTTTTGATTCAATACGCTTACTTGTCTTATCAGTAAGTGTGATCACAGTCTTCACGTCTTTGTTGATAGAAGAGCGGATCGAGAATGGGATCTGCATGGCTTCACCGACGATGCCGAACTTAGGAGCAGAAAGTGAAATGATTTCAAGATCTGGCTGGAAAGCAGTTTTACCTACACCAATAGTGTAAAGTGGCACGCGGCGTTTTGCTGCAACTTGTGCAACGCGGAGTGGCTCATCACCAGTGTTGTAGTCACCGTCACCGATTACAATGATGCCTTTGAGGTTATCGTATTCTTCAAGTGTGTCTTGGATTGCCTTGTAGTAGTCAGAACCAGGACGGTTCTTGGATTTATTAGAATCATCTACTGAGAATGCTTTCTTGATGACTTTTGTGCCATCGCCAGACTCTTCGAGTCCTTTCCAAAGTGAGTCATCGATAGCGAATTCTACCCAGTCTTTTCTTGGGATGATCTTCTTGTCACCAACGGTGCCAAAAATAGTGGCAACTTTGGCATCAACTGTTTCCATTGAGAAAGAACGGTCATAAAGGATGAGCACCATTGGCTCATCTTCAGGTTCTTTGACTTCACGAATTTGCGGAGCCCATAGGATGATGACGATAAGTGAAGCTGTAACGAAGCGTATAGCTTCGAGTAAGCCAGTTCTCCATCGACGAGATGATCGATAGATAGCAACAGCACAGAGCACTGCAACTGCTAGGAGCGTGACGACGCCAAGCCAGAATGCAAACGGTGTTGCCGAGAAATAGAGTTTTCCAATGTTAAAATTCACAGTCGTTAGTGTGTGTAAAAGTTATTAGTATGAGAGGAGGGTATTAAGCTTTTTTAAGTTTCACCTTTTTAGGCATAGTTAAAAGAGCTTCGATAATGAGGAAGATAATGCCACCAATGAGGAAGTAGGTCCACCATTTGAAGATGACTGAGGAAGCTTCGTCGTTACCACGATTTTCCAGAAGTGTGTAATTAGCATCTGGGAGAACTTCATCGATTTGATCATCTTCAATAAGTTCAGGAGCATCTTCGATGATTGGACGGTTAGAAGCAATTGTGCGTTGGCCTAGTTGCCAAACACCAGCCTCGTTTTCGGCGTTGTTAGGTGCTGACTTGGCGTAGTCATCGATGCGTTCACGATTTTCACGAGGGCGAAGATCGAGTAGTTCTGAACCGACATCTGCGGCACCTGTTGCGTTATAGCGTTCAGTAGCGAGTTCTAGCATGCGGTGAACGATGATGAGGTGTAGAGCGATATGATCCATCTGTGACCAACCAAGGTCAGGGAGTGTGGAAACGAAGACTGCACGGCCAGATCCAAGGACTTTACGTGTTGAAAATACTTCTCCATCGTCATATGAGCCGAGAGCTACAGTGTCCCCAACTATCTTACGGCGCTTAATGGCATCGAGAAGGCTGAGTGGAAGCGAGTCACCACTTAATCCATCGCGGAATGGACCATCGTTTTGGTTCCAGTTGTTGACAACGAAGAAACTATCCTTTGGTGCATGCTGCACTGGTCCCCATTTAATGTTGAGAAACTCATCAGTGGAGTCTTCGTTTGGTGGGAAGAAAAGAACGAGGCCGCCATTTTCGATGTATTCCTTAATTTTACCGGCAGTACTACCAGTTGGTAATGCTGACTGCCAAATCACTAGTGGAGTGTTATCGAATGAGAAATCACGGATTTCATTTGGTTTAACTACATTAGCAGAAAGGTGACCGAATGTAGGAAGTGCTGCAGCACGCTCAAGTGCAGGTAGTGATGCACCGCCGTCTGAAACGATTACGGTTTCTAGTGCTGTTTTTTCACCAAAGACGAAGTAAGAGACGTTGTCACGGAGGTTAGCATCAGCATTAAGTGAAACGTATCCGTAGCCTTTTTTGACAGAGCTCTGAAGTGGGATGCGTTTACGGATTATTTTCGACTCAGAGTTCATTAAGATGTCGTCAGTTTGCTGACCACCATTAACTGCGTAGGTGATGCTTACAGCACCGTCAGTAGATGATCCTGAGCGGAAAACCTCAACATCGAGAACGAGCTCATTACCTTCGCGAGAGCTTTTCACAACGCGGACTGAGTTGTTGTCATCGCTTTGCTCTTTGAGAGCTAGGAAGCGAAGCTTCACGTTTCCAGAGCTTCCGACCAAGCTGTTCACTGATTTCCACTGTTTTGCTTTGAGGTTCCAGTCTGATGCCTGCATGTCTGAGGCAACCCAAACTTCGGTGTTACCAAGCTTGTCTGAGTTGTCAACGAGGTGACCAACAGCAGATGAGATGAGTTTAGGAAGATTAGCAGACTTATCAGATTGACCAGCCTGACTCATTGATGTGAGTGCGTCAGGGCTAGAAATCTCAGTGAGCTTTTTTGTGGCGGAATCTAAAAGTAGAAGACGTGTTTTTGGCATGTCTTTCATCGTTTCCTGCACGTTACGGATCGCAAGTTCACGCTTGGAAAGACCGCCACCAGCAGTTCCTTCGTTAGTCACGAGCTCCATTGAAGGAGAGCGGTCAAGAACGAGGACAACAGTGTCAGGTATTCCATTGGTACCAAACTTATTAGTGAGTGGTTCTGCGAAAGCAAATACCAAGGCCGCAATGATTAATGCACGAGCCGTAAGGATAATAAGGTGCTTGAGTTTCTTTTTACCACGAGACTCACGAGTCGCCTTGAGGATAAACTCCATGGCAGCCCACTTGATAGTTTTGTGACGGCGCCGATTCAACAAGTGAATGATGATCGGAGCTGATACAGCAAGTAGGCCTAAAAGGATATATGGATTGCTAAAGTTCACTTTAAATAGATGTCTTTAATTTGGAAAACGTTGATTACTTACCTTTTGGTAGTCGGCTGACAAGGAAGTCAAGGAGGAAGTCCTCCATGTTAAGGTCAGTGGTGACCATGTGGTAGTCTGCATTGATGTTGTAGCAGCTAGTACGCACGTCCTTGAGGAACTGCTGGATAGCTTCACGGTATTCATCTGCAATCAGTTGAGGTTCGGCCACTACTGAAGAGGAGTCTTCGAGGTCAACAAAGCGATGTGGACGTTCAAACTCAAACTCAATTTCCTGACGATCCATGACGTGGAATACAGCAACGTCATGTTTACGGTGTTGCACGTGTGCGAGAGCCTTATCTAAGGCCTCTACGTCGCAGAAAAAGTCTGAAATGATGACGATCAAGGCACGTTGTGGCACTTTCTCAGCGATTTCGTGGAGGGCGTCGACTAAGCCGGTTGAGCCAGTTGGCTTGAGGTTCTGAAGAGTTTCGAAAATATGGCGAAGGTGAGCTGGTCGGCTACGAGGGGGGATTTCTATGTGGATTTTTTCATTCACACAAGAAAGACCTGCTGCATCGCCTTGATCTGCTGCAAGGTAAGCAAGAGTAGCTGCGATTTTTTTCGCGATATCAATTTTTACTGGGTTTTCGCCAGTCTGGAAATTCATTGATCCACTAGAATCAATCACGAAGTAGGCACGAAGATTAGTGTCGGCTTCAAATTCCTTAATAAAAAACTTATCTGAACGAGCGTAAGCTTTCCAGTCGAGTCGACGAGTGTCATCGCCTGGCACATACTTTCGATACTCCGCGAATTCGACCGAGGAGCCACGGTTTGGAGATTTGTGTCTACCTGCAACACTTCCCAGCATTGGGACGCGCGCTTCGAGAGGGATGTTACCCAATCGTGCAAGCATATCGTGGTCTAAGAAATCGTATTTCACGTTAGTTTGTCAGATCAAAAGTTGTTCAAAAAAGAGAAGGAGCACGGAGGGGAGCTTTCCCTCCGTGCTAATGGAAATGTGGTGCTTTATTAAGCGTGCATCTCGGCCATGAGACGTTCTACCACCTTGGTGGATGTCATGCCTTGAGATTCAGCGGCGAAGTTCGTTAGCACACGGTGGCCAAGAACTGGCGCAGCTACAGCTTCGATGTCTTCGAGGCGAGCCATGTATGAACCGTGAAGGGCTGCACGTGACTTAGCACCGAGGATGAGATACTGAACTGCACGTGGGCCTGCACCCCATGCAATATATTCTTTAATCCATTCTGGAGCATCTGCTGAGTCTGGACGAGTCCTACGGACGATTTCTACAGCATAGTCATAAATATGGTCTGGCACTGGCATGCGACGAACGAGGTCCTGGAAAGCGATGACTTTCTCACCAGTCATTACTGTGTTGAGAGCTTCTTTTGTAGAACCCGTAGTTTCACGAGCGATACGTTTTTCTTCTTCAGTAGTTGGATATTCAACATTGATGAGGAACATGAAGCGGTCAAGCTGAGCTTCTGGGAGTGGGTATGTACCTTCCTGTTCAATTGGGTTCTGTGTAGCGAGAACGAAGAACGGTGGAGCTAGTGGGTAAGTCTTACCGAGCACGGTTACTCTGTGTTCCTGCATCGCCTCGAGCATTGCTGCCTGAGTTTTCGCTGGAGCACGGTTAATTTCGTCCGCAAGAAGAAGGTTTGAGAAGATTGGGCCTTTGATGAATTGGAACTCACGTTTGCCTTCATCGTTTTCCTGAATGATGTCTGTGCCAGTAATATCGGCAGGCATCAAATCTGGAGTGAACTGAATACGGTTGAATGAGAGGTCGAGTGTTTCAGAAACAGAAGATACAAGAAGTGTCTTCGCAAGTCCTGGTACACCCATGAGAAGGGCGTGACCCCTAGCAAATAGTGTGACGGCAAGTTGTTCTACAACCTCTTCTTGACCGATGATTGTTTTAGCAATTTCTTGCTTGAAACGCTGATATGTTTTTCCTAGCTCATCGATGGCTGCTACGTCATCAGCTGGAAGTGTCTGCTCTGTGGCTGTTACTGTTTCCATAATAAAAAATGCGGGTTGCCGCTTTATTCCCAGAAATAACGAGGTGGCATCAGAAGTTTGTTCAATAAATGTAATAAAAGGCTGAAAAAATGTGAGAAGAGGTAATTATGAGACTTTGAATGGTTAAGATAAGTTAATTTTTCAAAAAAATGTGTTTTTCTGACACTTTTGGCTTTCTGTATGTCTGCTAGATGCTGTATAGCTGTCGCATACACATGGATACTTTTACTGCTGGAACCAGATGGGGGTTGCGATACTCTTCACTTACTTGTGCCGTTTTGACATTGTCAACGGCGGCATTACCTCTTGCTGCAGAGGAGCAAGCAAGTGTGAAGCAAGCTGAGACACTGCGACGTATCGAAAGGAGCCAAGAGGCTCAGAAACTCGTTGTTCTGGCTGATGCTGCATATGAAGCAAGCCAATACGGTGACGCAGTCAATTCATATAAGAGAGCTCTAGGACTATTGCCTTCAGCTCCAGCAACTGCCGAGTATAAACAAGCTGTTCAGGATCGTTATGCTAAGGCAGTGGTTGCCTATAGCACGGAACTAAACCGTGAAGGTAAGTATAAGGAGTCTAAAGCACTGGTGGCTAACTTGATGGAGAGTAAGGTCTACAAAAG